>NZ_CP029552.1:3210000-3510000 GCF_003173775.1 Methylobacterium sp. 17Sr1-1
TGGGTGGTCGTATAGGCCCCGCCTTTTCCCCCGTCAACTCCTTTGTGACGCTCCCGCGACAAGCCTCCTCCCCTCCCGGGCCCGCGACGGCCTCCCAGGGGCCCGGGACCGGGTCGGGCCGATACGATCGGATACGGAGCAGATACAGCCAGAAGGGCAGCGCTTGACGGGCGTTCGCAACTTCCGGAAGAACGTCCCGAATCCGACGAACGAACCATGCCGAATGCCAGGTCGCCTTGATCGCCAGGGGGTCGCCGTCTCCGCGGACCAACCCGTCGCTCCCGTCTGCTCCCTGCGGCCCGCCGCTCCGACGGTGCTTCGAACCGTCGCCACGCTCGGGAAGACCGTGCGGGCGGAGTCGAAGAGCCAGAAGCCGGTGATCCTCTGGCTGACCGGCCTGTCCGGCGCCGGCAAGTCGACCGTGGCGAACAGGGTCGAGGAGATGCTGTGGCGGTGCGGTCATCACACCATGCTGCTCGACGGCGACAACATGCGCGTCGGGCTCAACAAGGATCTGGCCTTCACCGATGCCGACCGGGTCGAGAACATCCGGCGGACGGCGGAGGTCGCCAAGCTGATGCTCGAGGCCGGGCTGATCGTGATCTGCTCGCTGATCTCGCCGTTCCGGCGCGAGCGGATGCTGGCGCGCCAGTTGGTGGGCCCGGACGAGTTCCTCGAGGTCTTCGTCGATGCGCCTCTCGACCTGTGCAAGCGGCGCGATCCGAAGGGGCTCTATGCCCGCGCCCTCGCCGGGCAGATCCCGAACTTCACCGGCATCTCCTCGCCCTACGAACCCCCGGAATCGCCCGAGATTCACTTGCGGACCGACGTGGACGGCGTCGATGCGCTGGCCGGTCAGGTCCTGGACGCGCTGCGGCGGAGGGGCATCACGACCTGCGCTCCGTAACTGTCCGCACCGCATGAGGCGGATGCGCGCCGGACGGTGGTCCCGCCCGCGGCGTCACGCTATGTTGCAGTGCAGCATGACGTGGCGACGGAGCGAAGAGATGGTCGAGCTGATACCCGTGGCGGAGGCGGCCGGATTCACCGCAGGCTGCCTGGCCATCCACGCGGCCCGGCGCTGGGCCGAGACCCTGACGCCGATCCTGACCTACCTGGTCTTCGCCCTGGCCGTCTGCCTGCTGATCGTCGCCGGCATCCAGAACGCGTCCGATCCGGACCAGCTCGTCGCGATGATGACGCAGGCGATGGCGACGTATTGACGATCAGGCCGGCGGCGACGCCTCTGGCGAAGCCTCGGACTTGGCCTCGATCTTGGCCTCCTCGGCGCATTTGAGGCAGAGCTGGCGCTTGGCGAGCAGGGCGGCGACCGCGTTCGCGCCCTCGAAGCTGACGACGTGGCCGCATTCGAGCACGTTGAGCACGCGCTGATCGGGATCGTCGCGCTCGCCGGAGGGATAGCAGCGAATCGCCGTCACGCGGCGCATCGGGATCTCAGCCTGCATGGCGATGCCCTGGAACCTCGTCTCGGGGCGGCGGAAGGGCCGCGCCGCGCGGTCCCGGCTCCGTGCCGGGCTCGCGCCGGCCGCTCCATAGCACGGACGATGCCCCGGCGCATGGGGGGCTTGGGCCCGCGCCTCGTTCGGGCGCCATGTCCCGATGGTATGCCTGATGCATGAAAGCGGCCGGCCCGCGCGGCTCCCCGACGGCAATACCCTGTACGGGGATCGACGCCGCCCCTAAACCGGGGCCAGGCCGACGCCACCTCGTGGCGCAACCGGTTCACGCATCAGGAGGAAACGTCGCGGTGAGGGATTTCTCGAAGCCCGGGCGCTCGCCCGTCTACGCCGCCAACGCCGCCGTCGCGACGTCGCACCCGCTCTCGACCCTCGCGGCGATCGAGGTCCTGCGCGCGGGCGGCAACGCGGTCGATGCCGGCATCGCCGCGGTGGCGGTGCAATGCGTGGTCGATCCGCTGATGACCGGCATCGGCGGCGACTGCTTCGCCCTCTACGCGCCGAAGGGCGCCCGCACGCCGGTCGCGCTCAACGGCTCCGGCCGCAGCCCGGCGGCGGCGCACGATGCCTGGTTCCTCGAGCGCGGCATCACCCTGACCCCGACCTCGCCCCACGCCGTCACGGTGCCGGGGGCGGTCGCCGCTTGGGGCAAGCTCCTGGAGGATCACGGCACCCGCAGCCTCGGCGAGCTGCTGCAGCCGGCGATCCGCTACGCCGAGGACGGCTACCCGGTCCAGCCCCGCGTCGCCCTCGACTGGTCGCGCAGCGTCGAGCGCGTCGCCGGCGATCCGGCCTCCGCCGCCACCTACCTGATCGACGGGCGGGCACCGGAGGTCGGCACGATCATGCGGCATCCGAAGCTCGCCGCCACTTTGCGGCGCATCGCCGAACACGGCCCGCGCGGCTTCTACGAGGGGCCGGTGGCCGAGGACATCGTCGCGCGCCTGCGCGATCTCGGCGGCCTGCACACGCTGGAGGACTTCGCCTCGGCGGCACCCGAGGTCGTCACCCCGGTCACCACGCGCTACCGCGGCTACGACGTCTACGAGTGTCCGCCGAGCGGCCAGGGCCTCGCGGTGCTGATGATGCTCAACGTGCTCACCCACTACGATATCGCGGGCCTGCCGGAGCTCGACCGGGTCCACCTCTTCGCCGAGGCCTGCAAGCAGGCCTATCACCACCGCGACGCGCTCTTCGCCGATCCGGTGCTGAACCGGGTGCCGGTGGAGCACCTGCTGTCGGAAGCCTGGCGGGCGAGCGCCCACGGGGCGATCGACATGGCCCGCGCGCAGGAGCCGGTGATCTGGCCCGAACTGGCGCACAAGGACACGGTGTACCTGAGCGTCGTCGACCGGGACGGCAACGCGCTCTCGCTGATCAACTCGATCTTCCAGGGCTTCGGCAGCGGCATCACCGCGCCGGAGAGCGGGGTCCTGCTGCACAATCGCGGCCTGTCCTTCCGCATCGATCCCGGCCACCCGAACACGATCGGGCCGAGGAAGCGGCCGATGCACACCATCATCCCGGGCATGCTGATGCGGGACGGCGCGGCGGTGGCGCCCTTCGGCGTGATGGGCGGGCACTACCAGGCGATGGGCCATGTCGAGCTCCTGACCGGCATCCTCGACCGCGGCCTCGACGTGCAGGAGGCGCTCGATGCCCCGCGCAGCTTCGCCTATGGCGGCGGGATCGAGATGGAGCCGGGCTTCGCGCCCGAGGTGGTCGCCGGCCTCGAGGCGCGGGGCCACCGCCTCATCCCGGCCTCCGGCCCGATCGGTGGCGGCCAGATCATCTGGATCGACCGGGAGCGCGGGGTGCTCGCCGCGGGCTCCGACCCGCGCAAGGACGGCAGCGCGCTCGGCTATTGAGGGGATCGTCATGCCACTGGACATCGACGCCGCCGCGGCGGCACTCCTCGACGCCCGCCGCTCGGGCACCCGCCTCGACGCCCTTCCGGAGGGCGCCCGGCCGGGCAGCGAGGCGGAAGCCTACGCGGTGCAGGACGCGGTCGCCCGCGTTCTCGGCCCGGTCGCCGGCTGGAAGGTCGGCGCGCCGAGCGCCACCGCCACTCCGGCCCGCGCGGCGCTCCACGCCGAGACGATCTTCGAGACCGACGTCTTGCCGGCCTCACTGTTCCACGTGATCGGGGCGGAGGCCGAGATCGCCTACCGCTTCGGCCGCGATCTGCCGCCGGATTTGGGGCCCTACGACCGCGAGACGGTGCTGGCGGCGGTCGCCACGATGCATCCGGCGATCGAGATCGCCGATACGCGGTTTTCCACCTTCGGCGCGGTCGATGCCCCCAGCCAGCGCGCCGACCAGCAGAATCACGGCGTCTTGGTGCTCGGGCCCGGGCTCACGGAGTGGCGCGGCCTCGACCCGGTGACCCAGCCCGTGCGGCTCACCCTCGACGGCCGGGTCGTCCATGACAAGGTCGGCGGCAACTCGGCGGTCGATCCGGTGCGCCTGCTGGTCTGGCTCGCCAACGAGGGCGCGCGGTCGCTGGGCGGGATCAAGGCCGGCCAGGTCGTCACCACCGGCTCCTGCACCGGCACCGATTTCGTCACGGCGCCGACCCGGATGACGGCGGAGTTCCCCGGCCTGGGCAGCGTGACGCTGGCGATCGAATAGGGTGAGAGCGACGCCCGCGGGCGTCGCTCTCCCTCACACCTGGAACTCCCGGTCCACCGGCACCTGCAGGCCGGTGACGAGCGCGTTGGTCTGGTTCGCCATGCCGATCACCGCCAGGAGCTCGCCGTACTGCGCCTCGGTCATGCCCTTGGCCCGGGCCGCGGCGGTGTGGGAGTGGATGCAGTAGCTGCAGCCGTTGGCGGTCGAGACCGCGATGTAGATCAGCTCCTTGGTCAGTGGGTCGAGGGCGCCGTCGGCCGCCATCACCTGCTTCAGGTCGGCCCAGGTCCGTTCCAGGACCGCCGGCTGGTTGGCGAGCGCACGCCAGAAATTGTTGATGAAGTCGGAGCGGCGCGCCGCCCGGATGTCGTCGAACACCGCCTTGACGCGGGGATGGCCTTCAGCCTCCGCGTCGCTCCACAATCTCACGGTCGCCATGCGCTCCTCCCGGTGGAGCGCGCAGGATCCATCAGGCGGCGTCCGGCGTCGAGGGCGTCAGCGCCGCGCCGCCGCGTCGAAGCCGTCCGGCACCCGGCCCGAGGGGGTCGCGAGCGCGTAGGGGCCGCGGGCGAGGAAGCGGCCGGAGCCCGGTTCGGCGAGGACCTCACCGTCGCGCACCGCGATCTCGCCGCGCCGGATCGTCATGGTGGGCAGGCCCTTGAGGCGCATGCCCTCCCACGGCGTGTAGTCGATGGCGTGGTGCAGGTCGGCGTTGGTCAGGATCTTCTCGGCGTCGGGGTTCCACAGCACCAGGTCGGCGTCGGCACCGGGCGCCAGCGTCCCTTTCCGGCCGGCGAGGCCGAACAGGCGGGCGGCGTTGGTGGAGGTCAGGCGCACGAAGGTCGGCAGGTCGATGCGGCCGGCCGAGACGCCCTCGGAGAAGAGCACCGGCAGCCGGGTCTCGATGCCCGGCACGCCGTTCGGGATCGCGTTGAAGGCCGGCATGCCGTCGGGCCGGGCCCCTGCCCCGCCCTGGCCGTAGCCGCTGCTGCCGGGATCGCGCTTGGCTTTGGCGAAGGAGAAGCCGCAATGGTCGGAGGAGACCACGTCGAGGGTGCCCTCGCGGATGCGGGCCCAGATCCGCTCCGATTCGCCGGGCGCCCGCAAAGCCGGCGAGCACACCACCTTGGCGCCCTCGAAGTTCGGCTTCGCGAGGTCGTCGGTCGAGAGGGTGAGGTATTGCGGGCAGGTCTCACCCCAGACCTTGACGCCGCGGGCGCGCGCCCGGGCGATCTCTTCCGCCGCCTCGTCGCAGGAGACGTGGAAGACCTGGATCGGCTGGTCGACGAGCTCGGCGAGCGCGATGGCCCGGTGGGTCGCCTCGCGCTCGACCACCGGCGGCCGGGCCCAGGCGTGCTGGAGCGGGTCGGTGAGGCCGGCCGCGAGAAGGGCGCGGATGCGCCAGCCGATGGCGTCGTAATTCTCGCAATGCACCGTCACGAAGGCGCCGAGGCGCCGCGCGGTCGCCAGCACCTCCAGGAACTGCCCGTCGGTGAGGCGCAAGGGATCGTAGGTGAGAAAAACCTTGAGGCTGCGGATGCCGCGCGCGACGAGGGCCGGCACCTCCCGCTCCAGCACGTCGGGCGTCGGGTCGGTGATGATCTGGTGGAAGCTGTAATCGGCGCGCGAGGCCCGGGCGCGGACCTCGTAATCCGTCGCCGTCGCGGCGATCGGGTGGCCCTTCCATTGCGGCACGAAGCAGATGAACGAGGTGGTGCCGCCGGCGAGCGCGGCGGCGGAGCCGCTGGCGAAGCTCTCCTCCTGCACGCCGCCGCCCTCGGAGGGCTCCTCGATGTGGCAGTGCGGGTCGAGGCCGCCCGGGGTGACGACGAGGCCCTTGGCGTCGATCTCCTCGTGCCCACGCCGCAGGTTCCGGCCAACGGCCGCGATCACCCCGCCGCGCACGCCGAGATCGCACTCGAACACCTCGGCCGGGCCGGCGAGCGTCGCGCCGCGCACCACCAGGTCGTAGTCGCAATCGTGGCTCGACATCGCGGATCCTCCCTCGTTGCCAGCGGTGTAGGAACCGGCCGGGAAGGCTGTCAATTCGGGTGCCGGGGCGAAGGCCCTGCCTGCCGGGGGTTTGCGCAGGGGGCCCACCATTCGGGCGGGGATGCCGGCCGCGTGCCCGCACCGGCGGCACATGACCTAACGACCGGTTTGACAAGCTTATCCAGCCGGCGGAGAACTACGGTACCGCTGAGGTGACCGGCCGCGCTCGCGCCGAGGGACGTCCCGCGATCGAGCGCGCGCATAAGGGCGCCCACGGTGCAGCGTGGAGGAAACTCAGATGACGATTCGGTTGGACAGCCAAAGCTTGCCGTCTCCCAGCCGGCGCGGCCTGATGCTCGGCGCGGCGGCGGCCGCGGTGACGGCCGGGCTGCCGGGCGTGGCGCAGGCCAAGGCGCCGATGCTGCGCAGCCAGAGCCCGTACTTCTACCGCTTCACCCTCGGCGATGCCGAGGCGACGATGGTCTCCGACGGCACCCTGCCGCTCGGCGACCCCCACGCCAACTTCCTCGGCCTCACCCCGGCCGAGATGGATGCGCAGCTCACCAACAACTTCCTGCCGCTCTCGAACGCGGTGCTGGAGCAGAACATCCTGATCCTCAACACCGGCAGCAAGCTGGTGCTGTTCGATACCGGCATGGGCTCGCTCAAGCTGTTCGGGCCGACCACCGGCAAGCTTCTGACCACGATGCGCCAGGCCGGCATCGACCCGAAGGACATCGACGCCGTGGTGATGAGCCACGCCCATGTCGACCATTGCGGCGGCTGCGTCGGCGACGACGGGGTGCCGCACTTCCCCAACGCCCAGTTCTACATCTCCCAGGCCGATTTCGACTACTGGACCGACCCGGGCAAGGTGCCGGCCTCGTTCAGCGCCTTCCTCGATACCGCGCGCAAGAACCTGCTGCCGATCCGCGACCGGCTGGTCTTCGTCAAGGACGGTCAGGAATTCCTGCCCGGCATCCAGGCCCTGGCGGCGCCGGGCCACAGCATCGGCCACACGATGTTCATGATCACCTCGGGCAAGGACAGCCTCTGCTACCTCGGCGACCTGACGCACCATCCGGTGCTGCTGATGGAGAAGCCGCTGACCGAGTTCGCCTACGACACCGACCCGAAGCAGTCGGCCCAGACCCGGCTCCGGATGCTGACGATGCTGGCGAAGAACCGGATCCCGGTGCTCGCCTATCACTTCGCCTGGCCGGGCATCGGCCACGTCGCGGAGAACGGCCAGGGCGGGTTCCGGTACTATCCGCAGGCGATGAAGATGGAGCTGTAGGGGGCTCAGGCCGGCGCGATCCATCGCGCCGGCTCACTCCTTCGACGGGTAGGCCGTCACGAAGCTCGCGAAGCCGGTTCGATCGACGATCCAGACCATGCGGATCGAAGGAGTGCGCCCGTCCGGTGTCTGGGTCGGCCCGTCGTAGATGTGCTTCATGCCATGGACGGAGGGCGCGGACCGGACAAGGCGGGACGGCGAGGGATGGCGGAGGAGCGCTTCGGCCAGTACCTCCGGGGCCTCAGGCGAGAAGCCGAAGCGCAGGAAGAACCTGGCCTTGGGTCCGCCGGCCGGATGGTCGGGATCCAGAAGGTAGCCGGTGATCTTCGCGCTATCGAGCTTGAACTGCGTGCTGGATGGCGGTCCACCCGTCACGGCGTGGTATCCGACACCCGAACGATTTGCCCGCCTTCGACCGTGGCCAGAGCCTGAAAAGGCACGACGAACTCCACCTCGTAGGCCTCGCCCTGGTTCCACACTCCGACGACCGTGCCGACCGAGCCGGCCGGCACCTCGTGACCGTCATCGTCCGTGACCGGCACGAGCAACCGCGCCGTGTCCAGTTCCCGGATCGCCGAGGGCGCATCGGTTGTCAGCACGAAGGTCGTCGACATGTGGCTCATGTCCGACAAGGTACGCTCAACGGAGAGGTCGAGCAACGCTCCTCACCCCATCGATTCCGTCAGCGCTCCCAGACCATCCCGGCGAGGCGCGGGTCGTCGAAGGACTCCCGCGCGAAGCCGAGGCGCAGGGTCGGAAATTCCCGGATCGCGCGGATGCCCGCCGGTCCGGGATGGATGCGCCAGGTCTGCCGGGCGACGATGCGGCGGCTCGCGAAGGCCCGGCAGGTCAGGAGCGCGAGGTTGGCGCCCCGGCCGGGATCACGCACCGAGGCGTAGCGGATCGCCGTCACGCCGTCGGCCCGCGCGGCATCCGCGAGGGCCTGGCACGGTCCGTAATCGGTCGGGTGGCACCACGTCTCCGCCTGCCCGGCGTAGGGCGCAGCGGTGAGGTCAATCCCCCGGTCGGCCGCGAACCGGGCCGAGAAGGCGGTGTACTCGGCCGGGTTCTCCGGCCAGGGCGTCCCGGGCGATTCGGCGAAGAACAGCAGGCGGTAGAACGCCACCTCGGCGACGGCGGTCTCGACGGCCTCCGCCGCGTAGTACACGCCCTCCATCTGGTTGGCGCGCCGGAAGCGCGAGCCGTGCGGGTAGGGCCGGTAGCGGAACGGCGCCGACAGGAGGTAGTCGAGAGACCGGCATTCCGCCGGCATCGGCGGCTTGGACGCCTCGATCAGCTCTTCGAGGATCTGCTGCTCGTCGAGCGTGTCCGTCAGCTTCATCGTCGCGACGAGGTGCTGCGCCTCGACAAGGCGCCAGCAGGTACCGGTGAGGGCCCGGGTCTCAAATGACGGCACGCCGGGCGTCCAGGTAGAGGACGGTGCTCACCAGGCCCTCGACGGTCTGGATCAGGTCCAGGGGTACGGCGTGCAGGGCCGTGTTCTCGCCCCTGAGCCACGCCGCCGCCATGGCCGGATCGCCGCCGGTGACCGCGTCGAGCGACCGGTAGAGGCGGATCAGCATCACGGCGAGCTCGAACGACTTGGCCTGGCGATCCAGCACGAACTCGCCCCGGGTCAGGCGCGAGACCGAGGCCTCGGACAGCCCGAGGATGCCGGCGAGAGCTCGGTTGCTGAGGCCGAGAGCGGCGGCGGCCCGCACGACCGCCTTGCTGACGGTCTGCGCCTCGCGCTGCGCCCGGTCGGGCTGGGTGACGGACTTGAGCATGGTCATGTCCTCTTTCTGAGGAAAATATAGGACATGAACCTTTCAGAGGAAAGGGCCGCTCACCCCGCCTTCGGCCGCGGCCCGTAGGACTTGAACCGCTCCATCGCCTCCGCCACCTCGGCCTCGCTGAGGATGTGCGGTCGGCCGACCTGGAGCGCCACGGCGTATTGCCGGCACAGGGTCTCGAGCTCGACCGCGAGCCACAGGGCCTTCGCCAGGGTCGGGCCGGTGGCGATCATGCCGTGATTGGCGAGCAGGCAGCAGGTGCGGTCCTGGAGCGCCTCCAGCGCCCGCTGCGACAGTTCCTCGGTGCCGAACAAAGCGTAGCCGCCGCAGCGCACATTCGGCCCGCCGGCGGCGGCGATCATGTAGTGCGCCGCCGGGATGTCCTTCCGGCACATCGCGAAGGCGGTGCAGTAGGTCGGGTGGGCATGGACGATGGCCGCGACGTCGGGGCGGGCCCGCAGGATGTCGCGGTGGAAGCGCCACTCGGAGGAGGGCGACAGCGCGTGGTCGGTCCGGCCGTCCATCGTCATCGGCACGATGTCGTCGGGCGTCATCTCCTCGTAGGGCAGGCCCGACGGGGTGATGAGCAGCCCGTCGCCGAACCGCACCGAGACGTTGCCGGAGGTGCCCTGGTTCAGGCCCTGCTCGGCCATGCTGCGGCAGGTCGCGACGATCGCCGCACGCAAGCTCGCCTCGGTCTCAGCCATTCTCCGCCTCCGTCGCGCTCCGCTCCTTCGCCATAGCGTCCTGCCGGCGCCCGAGCCAGAGCCCGTTGACGAGCCAGGCCAAGGAGAGCGGGACCGCCAGGACCGAGAGGGCGGTGGCGCTCAAGCCCAGGAACCCGACCAGGCCGTAGGACCAGGCGCCGACCTGGTCGCCGAGGCGGTAGACCACCGTGTCGATGAAGGCCTTGGCCTTGTAGCGGTCCTCCCGCGGCAGCACGGTGAACAGCACCTCGCGCACCGGCCGGGCGATGGCGAAGTTGCCGGCCCGGCGCAGCACGCCGAACACCACCACGCTGGCGATGGTGGGCGCCACCGCGAGCAGCCCGAAGCCCAGCGCGCTGACGAGCGGCAGGATCGCCAGGGTGAGACCGACGCCGAGCCGGCGCACGATCCGCCCGGTGAGGAAGAGCTGGATGCCGAGCGTCAGCACGTTCACCGCGAGGTCGACGGAGGCGAAGAACGCCGTCTGGGAGCCGCGATCGGGGAAGCTGCGCTTCGCGATGCCGGCCTGCTCGAAGTACAGGAAGGTCGAGGTGATCGAGAACAGGAGCAGGAACAGGCAGATGCCGAGCAGGTAGGGCGAGCCGAGCACCCGGCTGATGCCGGCGAACGGGCTGCCGCCGATCGCCTGCGCCGCCGCCCCCGGCTCGCGCGACAGCGCGTCCGAGATCCGGGCGAGACCCCGCATGCTGACGACGGCGAGTTCGAGGAGGGCCGCCGCCGCCAGCAGCAGGAAGGGAATCGGCACGTCGCGGGCCAGCACCGCCGTGAAGGCCGAGCCGGTGATGGCCCCGAGCGTCGCGCCGGCCGCGATGAAGCCGAACAGCCGCTTGCCCTGCTCGGTGTCGAACACGTCGACGATGGTGGCCCAGAAGATCGAGACCACGAACAGGTTGAAGATCGACAGCCAGACGAAGAACACCCGGCCGATCCACACCGTATCCTCCGGCCCGGCGCGGTAGAGCACGACCGCGAAGACGAGGATGTTGGCGGCGAAGAAGCGGTAGGTGATCGGGATGAAGCGGGCCCGCGGCAGCTTGCGCACCAGCCAGCCGAACGGCACGTTGAGGACCAGCATGCCCACCAGCGTGGCGGTGAACAGCCAGGGCAGGTTCTCGAGCCCGCCCGCCAGCCCCATCTGGTCGCGGATCGGCCGCATCACGTAGTAGGACGAGAGCAGCGCGAAGATGTAGAGCCAGGCCCAGCCGAGGGCCGGCACCTCCTCCGGCCGCACGTCGGTGAGGCGGCGCAGCCAGGCCGGCACCCTGAGGCCGGCGCGCGCCGCCTCCGCAGAAGAGGCGGCGCCGGGGGTCGCGCTCATTCGGCGACCCCGAAGGCCTTGCGGGCCTCGGGGCCGGTGACGTCGCGGCCGTAGTTCGGGGCGCCCATCTGGAACTGCCGCGCCGCGTCGAGGCCGCCGACCACCACCGGGTCGAAGCCGGCATCGCGCACCAGGGCCGCCGCGACGGTGAGCGCCTGTCTGTCGTCGCCGGCGATCGGCACCGCCATCTTTGCGCCGCTGCGATGGGCGCTCTGGGCGAAGAGGCGGTAATTCGCGGCGTTGAAGGCCCGCACCAGCCGCGCGCCGGGCAGGTACTTCGCCGAGGTGGCGCCGATGCCGGCGCTCTCGGCCTCGGCCGCCAGCTCCCCGTCCCGCGCCTTGGTGGCGTTGCCGGCATCGAGCACCACCTTGCCCTTCAGGAGGCCGGCATGGGTTTGTCCGAGCTCCGGATAGGCCTTGTAGGGCACCGCGATCAGCACCGCGTCGCCGAAGGCGAGCGCCTGCTCGACCGTGCCCGCCTTGGCGAGCGGTCCCAGTTTCTCGACCAGCGGCTTCAGGTCCTCCGGGTGGCGCGAGGCGAACATCACCGGGTGGCCGGCCTTGACCCACAAGCCCCCGATGGTGCCGCCGATATTGCCGCCGCCGATCACCGCGATCGGGATCTTCGAGTCCTGCTGCGCGAGAGCGGGACCGGCGGCGAGCGCCAGGACGAACGCGCTTGCGCGCAGGAGCGTGCGGCGATCACAGGCCATCGATGAACTCCTCCATCTTGCGGCGGGCGGCGGCGTCGGGCAGGCGGCCGCGGGCCGCGCCGAGATTGTCCTCGGCGTAGCGGACCTGCGCCGTGCCGGGCACCGGGCAGGTCACCGCCTCGTGCGACAGGACGTATTTGAGAAAGAATTGCGGCCAGCTCCGGCAGTCGAACTCCGCCGCGAAAGGCGGCAGCTCGCGGCCGCGCACCAGGTTGAACAACCGCTCGCGGCCGAACGGCACGTTCACCATCACGGCGATGCCGCGCTCACGCGCGAGCGGCAGGATGCGCTCGGCGGCCTGGCGGGCATCGACGGCGTAATTGACCTGGATCACGTCGAGCTTCTCGGCCTTCATCAGCGCTTCGAGATCGCCGTACTGCTTCTCGGCCCAGGTCGTGGCGCCGAGATAGCGGATGCGCTTCTTCTCTTTCAGCTCCCGCAGGAGCGGCAGCTGCGCCTCCGGGTCGATCAGGTTGTGGACCGCGATCAGGTCGATCCGGTCGGTGCCGAGGCGGCGGAACGATTGCTCGATCTGCGCCTGGCCCGCCTCGCGCCCACGCGCCGCCACCTTGCTGCACAGGAAGATCTTTTCGCGCAGACCGGTGTCCTTCAGGATCCGGCCCAGCACCTCCTCGGCCCGGCCGTAATCCGGCGCGGTGTCGATCACCGTGCCGCCGCTCGCGACGAACGTCGCCACCGTCTCGCGCAACGGCGCCAGCGCCTCCGAATCCGGCGCCACGTCGTAGCGCCGCGAGGTGCCGATGCCGATGGCCGGCACCGTCTCGCCGGTCGAGGGGATCGGGCGGCGGAGCAGCCCCTCGCCTTGCGCCAGAAGGCGGCCCGGGAGCAGGCCCGAGGCCAGGGTACCGGCCAGCACGGCGCGGCGGTGGAGCTTCATGCAAGGATCCCTTCGGCTCGTCGATCGCCGGCGCAAGATTAGGGCGCGGCGGGGGGCTCGCCCACGCCGCGCCCGCACACAAGCGCTTGAGGTCACTCGCGTCTGAGGGAAGCTCTGTTCACCCCAGCCGCGCCGGCAACCGCAGGAAGCCGCGGAAGCGCACGCGCTGCGAGCGGACCGGCGCGCCGTCGAGGCGGTAATCCGGGAAGCGGGCAAGGAAGCGCGAGAGTGCGATCCGGCCCTCCAGCCGGGCCACCGCCATGCCGACGCATTGGTGGATCCCGCTCGCGAAGGCGAGGTGGCGGTTGGGGTCGCGGGCGACGTCGAAGGTGTCGGGATCGGCGAAATGCGCAGGGTCGCGGTTGGCGGCGCCGATGCAGAGCGTGATCTGGGTGCCGGCCGGGAAGTCGCGGCCCTCGATCGCGAAAGCGGTCGTCGCGACGCGGTTGCCGAGCTGGTTCGAGCTCTCGAAGCGGAGGATCTCCTCCACGGCCTTGCGCATCAGGTCCGGCTCGGCGAGCAGGCGGGCCCGCGCCTCGGGGTGCCCGGTCAGCAGGTGGAGCCCGTTGCCGATCAGGTTGGTGGTGGTCTCGTGCCCGGCATTGAGGATGAAGATGCAGTTCTGGAGCAGTTCCTCCGGCGACAGCCGCTCGCCGCCGACCTCGCCCTGGATCAGGCGGGTGAGGATGTCCTTGTCCGGGTCGCCCGGGCGGCGGCGGCGATCCTCGACGAGGTGCGCGAGATAGTCCAGGAACTCGGTCACCGCCCGGTTGCCGGCGGCCTCGACCTCCGGCGACAGCACCGGTTCGAGGGCGCCGAGGATCGCCAGCGACCAGTCCCGCAAGGGGCCGCGCTCCGCCCGCGGCACCCCGAGCAGGTTGCCGATCACCTCCACGGGGATCGCGGCGGCGAAATCCTCGATCAGGTCGATGGTGTCGCGCGAAGCGGCCGCGTCGAGCAGGCCGTCCACCAGCGCGACGATGCCGGGCTCCATCGCGGCGACCGCCCGCGGCGTCAGCGCCCCGGCGATGATGCGCCGGACCCGGGTGTGGCGCGGCGGATCGTTGAAGACGAGGCTCGTCGTGTGGTGGCGGTAGAGCGGGCAGGCTCCCTCCTCCGCCACCCGGAACTTGGTGCCGAACTCGACGGTCTTGTCCGAGCTGAAGGTCGCGGCGTCCTTGTAGACCCGCTCCAGGTCGGCGTAGCGGGAGAGCAGGATCTGGGCCTCGCCCGAGGACGTCCGGCCCATCACGTGGACCGGCGCGTGCGCGCGGAGCGCCGCGTAGACCGGATAGGGATCCTCGATGAAGCCCTCCGGCAAGCGCCGGAGGTCGAACCCTTGGGCGAGAGCGGGACCGCTCGTCATCCGCGCCCGTTCCCCGCGCAGGCCGGGTTCATCGGCAGGAACGCCTCTTCCTTCGGGATGGTGCGCAAAACCTCGTAGAGGTCCCACGGCCCCTTGGACGCGCTCGGCTCCTTCGCCCGGTAGAGCACGGGATCGTAGAGGAGCCGCCCGTCGGCCCGCAGGGTGGCCGGGTGGTCGAAGAACGCCACCGGCAGGCTGCGCATGGCGGCGTTCGCCGCCACCGCCTCGTCGGTGCCGGCCTTGTCGACCCCCTTCAGGTAGTGGGTGACGGCGGTGTAGATCAGCGCCTGGTTCTTCGTCGGCATCGCGCCGGTGCGCTCGAAGAAGCGCTTGGCGAAGGTGCGGGCGGCATCGTTCTGGTCCCAGTAGAACGCCTCCGAGAAGGTCAGGCCGTGCGCCACCGGCAGGCCGAGGCCCTTGATGTCGGTGACGTAGACGAGGAAGCCCGTCAGCGTCTGGCGCCCGCCGGTCAGGCCGAACTCGTCGGCCTGCTTGACCGCCTTGGTGAAGTCGTCGCCGACGCTGGCGAAGGCGACCACGTCCGCCCCCGAGCTCTGGGCCTGGAGCAGGAAGGAGGAGTAGTCGGCGGTGTTGATCGGGTGGCGCGAGGTGCCCACCACCTTGCCGCCGAGCGCCTCGACCACCGTGGTCGCCTCCTTCTGCAGGGCGTGGCCGAAGGCGTGGTCGACGGTGATGAAGTACCAGGACTTGCCGCCGCGCTCGAACACCGCCCGAGCCGTGCCGGCGGTGAGCGCGTGGGTGTCGTCGGTCCAGTGCGAGCTGACCGGGGAACAGGTCTTGGCGGTGAGGTCGGAGGTCGCCGCGGCGGTGATCATCACCGTGCGGTTCTTCTCCTTGGCGACCGCCTGGACGGCCAGCGCGATCGCCGTCACCGGCAGGTCGACGACGGCGTCGACCTTGTCGACGTCGTACCAGCGCCGGGCGATCGACGAGGCCACGTCCGGCTTGTTCTGGTGGTCGGCCGAGACGATCTCGACCGGCTTGCCCCGCACGCTGCCGCCAAAGTCCTTCGCCGCCATCTCGGCCGCCGCCACCGAACCGCGCCCGCCGCTATCGGCGTAGGGGCCCGAGAGGTCGGTGAGCACGCCGATCCGCACCACGTCGTCGGAAATCTGCGCCGCGGCGGGACCCGCGAAGGGACCGGCCAGCGCCGCGAGCGCGAGGAGCGCTCCGCCCAGGGCGGTGGTGAAACGGATCATCGGTCGGCTCCTCCCGGCGCCCGCGTCGTCCGCGCGTGGTCGCCCTGTCGTCACGTCTGCCTTCACAGCCGATCCGGGCCGGTCTGGCAAGGGCTCTTCGACGGGTTTGTCGGCGAGTTCTTCGGCAGGACGACGTCAACCTGTTCGTGGGACGCTGGGCCTCGAGAACCCGGGTCGCGGGACCTTGGGCCGGGCCGGCAAGCACGGTACGGCCCGCCTCGGCCGCAACGGTCCACGCCGC
This sequence comes from Methylobacterium sp. 17Sr1-1, assembly GCF_003173775.1. Classification (NCBI taxonomy): domain Bacteria; kingdom Pseudomonadati; phylum Pseudomonadota; class Alphaproteobacteria; order Hyphomicrobiales; family Methylobacteriaceae; genus Methylobacterium; species Methylobacterium sp. 17Sr1-1. The sequence goes on from NZ_CP029552.1 coordinate 3,225,676, forward strand.
CGGTCGTGACGGCCGGCATCGACGCCGAGACGAGCCACCGAGGTCGCCCGCATGCTGAAGCCCGAGCCATGCTGAAGCCAAGCCGAGCCTCGGTCTCCTCGCCGACCTGCTCGACGGCCTCGACATCGGCCTGTGCGCGTTCGACGCCGAGGACCGGACGCTCGCCTGGAACCAGACCTTCCTGTACCTCTTCCCCGAGCATGACGGCTTCGTCCATGCCGGCGAGCCTTACCGCGAGAACCTGCTGCGGTTCTACCGCACCCGCCTGACCTCCGACGAGCTTCCCTACATCGAGGAATACGTCGCGAGCGGGATCGCCCGCCACCAGGCCCAGACCCGGCCGTTCGAGTTCGAGCATCGCGGCACCTGGCTCCAGGTCTCGGCCCAGACCATCCCGGGCCTCGGCCGGGAGGGTGGCCTGCGGAGCAGGTCGGGAGAGGGGCAGCGCGACGCTGGTTCAGCTCGCGCCCTACAGAACGGCTCAGTCATATCCGGAAGCGGCGTCCCCTCTCCCGCCCCACTCCGTGGGGCCCCCTCCCCCGCAGAGCTACGGCCTTGACGGAAGTGAGTCTCTCGCGAGGAGGGCACCGGCGAGCATGGCCGAGAAGCGCTCCCATCCGCGCGCGACGACCTTGGGACCGGGTGGCGAGTTGGGAGCGTTCCAGCCGCCGTGGCGGGCCACGATCCACTCTAACCAGCTCAGGTTGCCGACGGGGTGAGGGTTGCGCAGGCGGTCCGTGCTGCCCTCGCAGGCCCGCCCCAGTTCCGCGACCACTGGCAGAGCCGCCTTATCCAGAACGTCCTGCATCGGTCGTCGGCTGCCGTCGCGGGCATCGACCAACTGCAGGATCCGCACGGCGGCTCCCAGCGCCAAGGCACTCAGCCGGAACAGCTTGTCTGGCACCCGCACCTGTGTCTCGTCCAGGCCGAGCCCGTCGCGCTTGAGAGCGCGGAACACCTCCTCGATCCGCCACCTCAACCGGTACAGCCGCACCATGTCCTGCGCGGCGGCGGCATCCGGCACCGCCCGCGTCGTCAGAAGCCGCCAGCACAAGGGCGTCACGCCCACAGGCGGCTCGAGTTCCTGCACGCAGACGCCATGCAGCCTCAGGCTGGCCGGCTCGCGGGCGCCTGGGCCGGAGGGACGGACCACCTCGACCGGTCCGGCCTGCAGCCTCACCTTGGCGATGCGGGCCGGCACCCCAGGGCGAGCCGGCACCTCCACGGTGCCGGTTGTCGCGACGGGCCATGACGCCTTGTCCTGAAGGCTGCCCCCTTCAACCAGTGGCCGGTCATGGCGTGCCCGCACCAGAAGATCGCTGCCCGCGGGCCGACGGGCGAAGTGGCTGTAGATGTCGCCCTCCTGGTCGGCGACCACGATCAAGCTCCGGGCCGTGTCGGCCAAAGCCGTCGCGGCAGCGGCCGCTCCGGTGATCCAGCGCTGGCTCTCCTTGTCCTCGACTGGCCGCCGGTGACGTGGCGCCGTCTGGCGGGCGGCGCGGGTCCAGAGCTGGGCGTCGACCAAGCCCAGCACCGCCTCGTCCTCGGCATCGACGGCGATGACCGGGTGCAGGAAGAAGCCGGGATTGCGGCCGTTGCCGGCCGGCCCCAGGCCATGGCGGCCAGCAGCAGCTGGGGTGAAGTTGATCTCGCTCGTGTCCTGGACGGCCACGATCGGACGCCCGGCGCAGGCCTGGGCCGTGCGGGCTGCAAAAGCCTGCAGGATGCCCTGCCAGTCAGCGCAGGGCGAGGAAAGGTAGCGATGGGCGGCCGCCGTACCGGCTTCGCTGCCGCCCACCGTGCTCAGCACCACGCTGCCGGTGGTGACGATCCGCTCAAACAGCCACGCCCCCCGGGCCTCGGTGCGTACGTCGCCCGATCCAAAGCCTCGCATCGGTTGTCCTCGCTGAACCGCAAAGACGCCCAACTCACAGACGCCGAACCATTTCCGTCAAGGCCGTAGCCCGCAGAGGGGGGAGGGTTGGAAGCGGCGGCGCCTCACCCCGCTCCCGCCCCACCCCGAAACACCGCCTCCATCTCGCGCCGGAAGCGGATCGCCGGGTCGTCGGCCGAGAACGCGACGTCGTCCCACGACACCGGCCGGCCGGCGGCGACCGGGCGGGTGAGGGTGAGGCCGTGGGCGAGCCCGATCGGCAGGCCGCCGGCCTTCAGCGAATCGGCCGCCGGCATCAGCCTGCCGTAGACGGTGTAGCCCCCCTCCCCGTCCAGGCGCTCGCCGGCCTTCAGGGCGCGCTTGGCCGTCGCCACCACGTCGCCGGAGAAGCCCCTGGTCGTGCCGGTGGGCTCGCCCCGCACGGCGATGCTCGCGACCGAGAGCCCGAGCTCGAGCCCGATCAGGTGGTAGGGCTTGTACATCGCGCTGTAGCGCCCGCTCGGGTCGGTCTTCAGGCCGTACTCCGAGAAGCACTTGCGAACGTAGTCGGAGGGCGCCTCGAAGGTGGCGTAGACGCCCCAGCGCAGGTCGCGGAACACCAGGCGGCCGTCGCGTTCGAGCGACGACACCACCTCGACCGTGCCGTCGACCGGCAGGATGCCGCCGGCGGATTCCGGACGCAGCAGGGTCGGCAGGTCGTCGACGCCGCAAGGAGGGAAGGCGAGGCCGGCGGGCGGCGGAGTCAGGTCGCAGGCATTGGCCACCGCCGCCATCTCCAGCGCCGACTTGGTGCCGTCGAGGAAGGAATTGAACATCTGCGGGTTGAAGTCGCCGCCGGCGACCTGCTCCTCCGAGAAGCCGTAATGCCCCCAGACCGTGTCGGGGGTCGAGGCGTGGTAGACCGGCAGGTACTTCGTGCCCTTGCCGGCGCAGACCACCCGGAAGCCCGCGGTGCGGGCCCAGTCGACGATCTCGGCGATGAGGGCCGGCTGGTCGCCGTATGCGAAGGAGTAGACGATGCCGGCCTCCGCCGCCCGGCGGGCGATGAGGGGCCCGGCGAGGGCGTCGGCCTCGACGTTGACCATCACGATGTGGCGCCGGTGGCGGCAGCAGGCGAGCGCGTGGCGGATGCCGGCACCCGGATGCCCGGTCGCCTCGACGATCACCTCGATTCCGTCCGCCGCGATCAGCCCTTCCGCGTCGTCGGTGAGGAAGGTGGTGCCCGTCCGCATCGCCTCGGCGACGCTCCTCGCCTCCGAGCGCTCCGCCGGCCAGCCGACCCGGGCGAGCGCCGCCTTCGCCCGCTGCGGATCCAGATCGGCGATGCCGACGACGTGCAGCCCCGGCGTTCGCGGCGCCTGCGACAGGAACATCGAGCCGAACTTGCCGGCCCCGATCACGCCGATCCGCACCGGATTGCCGGCCTCCGCCCGCGCGGCGAGCTTGTGGTACAGGCTCATGTCCCCTCCCTGGGCGGCCCTGCGGCCGCCTGCCCGATCGTTCGGCGCTCAGCGGGCGCCGTTGCGGGAACCGTCGGGGATCGGCAGCCTGGGGTCAACCGGTGCCGGGCGCGGGCCGGGAGAGGGAGAGAGGCATGGGTTTCACCTTCGCGCGGCTGACCCCGGAACTGCTGATCACCGACCTTGCGGCCAGCCTGCATTTCTGGGTCGACCTGATCGGGTTCCGGGTCGCCTACGACCGGCCCGAGGATGGCTTCGCCTATCTCGACCTCGACGGGGCGCAGGTGATGCTGGAGACGCGCAACCCCGCCTCGCGGCAATGGGAGACCGGCCCGCTGGAGGCGCCGCTCGGGCGCGGCATCAACTTCGAGATCGGCGTCCCGGCGGTGGAGCCTATTCTGGCGCGCCTGGAGGAGGCCGGCTGGCCGCTGTACATGGCGGTCGAGGATGCCTGGTACCGGGCCGGTACCGTCGAGGTCGGGCAGCGCCAGTTCCTGGTGCAGGACCCGGACGGCTACCTGCTGCGGCTCGGGGCGAAGCTGGGGGAGCGGGCGGTGGGTACGTGAGAGACGCACTACACTTCCTTCGAGGAACCGGGCTGACGCCATTCACAACCCACAGCGTCATTCCGGGGACGCGAAAGCGGAGCCCGGAATCCAGAACCGCAGGATGCTCAGAATAGAGCGGAACGTCTTTCGCCTCGTCCGGCGTCACCTGAGTTTCTGGATTCGGGCTCCGCTGCGCGGCCCCGGAATGACCTGGAGGATGTCGGCTCCGTCGCGAGAGACGAGCCCAAACCTCAGATCTCGATCTCCGTCCCCACCTCCACCACCTGCCGGGTCGGCACGCAGAAGAAGGCGCCGGTGCGCTCGCCGTTGCGCATCATGAAGGCGAACAGGGTCTCGCGCCACGTCGCCATGCCCTGGTGGTTGCGCTTGGGGATGACGGTCTCGTGGCCGACGAAGACCGTGACGTCCTCGACGAAGTCGGCCGGCAGGCCGCGATGCGCCACCGCGCAGGCCAGCCCCTCGGGAATCGAGGCCTCCTCCATGAAGCCGTAGCGGAGCGTCACGCGGTAGAGGTCGGGGGCGATCCGGGTCACCTCGGCGCGCTCGGCCTCCGGCACCACCGGCAGTTCCTCGTAGAGCGCGGTGACGATGGTGCAGCGGGACGGCAGGGCGTGGCTGCGCTCCAGGAAGCGGGTCATGTGGAGCGGGATGCCCTTGGTGGCCGCCGACAGGAACGCCGCCGCGCCGGGCAGGCGGATCGGCGGGTCGTCGCGCAAGCGCCCCAGGAACACGGCCTCGTCCTGGCGGGCGCCGACCCGGTAGGCCTCGATCAGCCGGGTGCCCTGGAGCCAGGTCAGCATCGTCACGGCGACGATGGCGGTGAGCACCAGGGGGTACCAGCCGCCCTCGAGCACCTTCACGCTGTTGGCCGAGAGGAACACGAGATCGATCACCAGGAACAGGCCGTTGACCGCGAGGACGAGGAGGAGGTTGTAGCCCCAGCGCCGGGCGATCAGCCCGGCGAGCAGGGTCGTGATCGCCATCAGCAGCGAGACCGCGATGCCGTAGGCGCCGGCGAGCGCGTCGGAGGTCTCGAAGATCAGGACGGCGCTCAAGGTCGCGGCGGCGAGCAGCCAGTTGACGATCGGGACGTAGATCTGGCCGCGCTCCTCGCGCGCGGTGTGAATGATGCGGATATAGGGCAGGAAGCCGAGCTGGACCGCCTGCTGGGTCAGGGAGAACACGCCGGAGATGATCGCCTGCGAGGCGATGACGGTGGCGAGCGTGGCGAGCCCGATCAGCGGATAATGCGCCCAGTCGGGGCTGAGGCGGTAGAACGGGTTCTCGATCGCGTCGGGCTCGGCGAGCAGCACCGCGCCCTGTCCGAAATAGTTGATGACGAGGGCCGGCAGCACCAGGGCGAACCAGGCGAGCCGGATCGGCCGGGCGCCGAAATGGCCGAGATCGGCGTACATCGCCTCGCCGCCGGTCACCGCCAGGAAGGCGGCGCCGAGCATCGCGAAGCTGACGCCCCAGCCGGCATGGGTGAGGAAGTCGACCGCCTTCAGCGGGTTGAGGGCGGACAGGATCTGCGGCGATTGCAGGATGCCGCCTAGGCCCAGCAGCGCCAGGACGCAGAACCACACCAGCATCACCGGTCCGAAGATCCGCCCGATGAAGGCCACGCCCTTGCTCTGGATCAGGAACAGCCCGACCAGGATCACGAGGGTGATCGGCACCACCGCGCGGGCGAGGCTAGGGGCCTCGACCTTCAGGCCCTCGACGGCGCTGAGCACCGAGATCGCCGGGGTGATCGCCCCGTCGCCGTAGAGGAGCGCGGCGCCGACGAGACCGACGATGAGGAGAAGGCCGGCCCAGCTGCGCGGCTCGGCGTGGCGAGCACCGAGCAGCGCCAGCATCGCCACGATGCCGCCCTCGCCGTGGTTGTCGGCCCGCAGGATCAGCACCGCGTATTTGAGCGAGACCACGATGATGAGCGCCCACAGGATCAGCGACACCGCGCCGATCACCGCCGCCGGCTCGGCCTGGCCGTGCCCGGCCGCCCGCACCGCCTCCTTGAAGGCGTAGAGCGGGCTCGTGCCGATATCGCCGTAGACGACCCCGAGGGCGCCGAGCAGCAGCGCGGGCTTCAGCCGCCGCGCCGGCTCGTGCGCCTGTGCCTTTCGGGCCGACGCCTCGTTCGACGAGGCCTCGTCCTCCGTGCCGATGAGCTGGCCCACGGGTCGCCTCCGCCGGCATGCCCGGGCGCTCAAGGCCCCGCTGCCGCGTCAAGGAACGCGGATCTCCGCGTCGGGCTCCGCCCGGTCATGGCCTATGGCGAAGAAGCTATGCCCTGGCGGCAGGGCGCGATTGCGGCGCGGGACCCACCCGCCCGACGGGCGTTGTCCCGCCGACCAGGAACGAACAGAGGAGCCGCACATGACGGAGACCGTGCTGATCGTCGGCGCGAGCGGGATCGTCGGCAGCGCCGCGGCGACGGTGATGGGGGAGGCCGGCTGGCGCGTGCTCGGGCTCGCCCGCACCCCGCCGGCGCAGGACGGCGTGGTGCCGGTCGCCGCCGACCTCCAGGACCCCGACAGCCTGAAACAGGCCCTCGCGCCGCACCGGCCGACCCGTGTGGTGCTCTCGACCTGGATGCGCCGGCCGACCGAGGCCGAGATGATCCGGGTCAACGGCGCGATGGTGAAGAACCTCCTCGACGGCTTGCGGCCGGCCGGCAGCGTGCGCCACGTCGCGCTGGTGACGGGATTGAAGCATTATCTCGGCCCGTTCGAGGCCTACGGGAAGGGCGCGGTGCCCCAGACGCCGTTCCGCGAGGAGCAGGGCCGGCTGCCGGTCGAGAACTTCTACTACGCTCAAGAAGACGAGGTCTTCGCCGCGGCGAAGCGCGACGGCTTCTCGTGGAGCGTGCACCGCCCGCACACGATCATCGGCAAGGCGGTCGGCAACGCGATGAACATGGGCACCACGCTCGCGGTCTACGCCACGCTCTGCCGCGAGACCGGGCGGCCGTTCCGCTTTCCCGGCTCGGCGATGCAGTGGAACGGGCTCACCGACATGACCGACGCGCGGCTGCTCGCCCGCCAGCTGCTCTGGGCCTCGACCGCGCCCCAGGCCGAGAACCAGGATTTCAACGTGGTGAACGGCGACGTCTTCCGCTGGAGCTGGATGTGGGGGCGCCTCGCCGCCTGGTTCGGGATCGAGCCGGCGCCCTTCGACGGCACGGTGCGGCCGCTGGAGCAGCAGATGGCCGGCAACGCTCCCCTCTGGGCCGAGATCGCGAAGAAGCATAACCTCGCCGAGCCGGATCTCGACCGCCTCGCCTCGCCCTGGCACACCGATGCCGATCTCGGCCGGCCGATCGAGGTCGTCACCGACATGAGCAAGAGCCGCCGCCTCGGCTTCCTCGACTACCAGCCCACCGACGACGCCTTCTTCGACCTGTTTGGGCGCCTGCGCGCCGACCGGCTGATCCCGTGACAGGGCCCGGCGCCCCGGCGCCGGGCCCTCGGACGCAGAATACCTGCGGTCAATCCTAAGTCGCGCCGATATAGTAGGAATTGCTTCAGACCCTGCCGATACCGTGACTCTGACAAGGAGACACGAGAGAATGTCCATCAGGGCGCGCGTATTCGGGGGGTTCGGCCTCATCCTCCTGCTGACGGTCGCGGTCGCGGCGATCGGCTGGCAGAGCCTGACGGGCTTCGCCCGGCGGGTCGACACGGCCAACGCGGCGCAGCTCCTGGCCGGCGAGATCGGGGATCTGGCGCTCGCCACCGACCGTGCCCTCAAGAGCGACGACGCGCGCCGGGACGACGCGCTCAAGGCGGCGATCGGCCGGGTGCGAACGAGCGCCGGCGCCTTCTCGGGCCGCCTCGCCGACGACCCGAAGGCGGCGGCGTCCGCCGCCGGGATCGGCAGCGCCCTCGACGGCTTCGAGGCCGCCGTGAAGGCCTTCGGCGCGCAGAAGAGCGAGAAGCGCGGGCTCCAGGACCGTCACGCCGTCCTGATCACCGAACTGCAGACGACGGTCGCCGGCATCGGCGCGGCGCAGGAGGCCCAGCTCGCGGAAGCCGGCAAGGCCCTCGACCGGGCGCTGGCCGACCAGAAGAGCGCCACCAACACCGGGGTCGTGGTCGCCTTCGCCATCCGCTCGGCGCTCGAGATGCAGGTGCTGCAGGTCGGCTACCTGGCGGGCGACGGCGACGACGGCAAGCTCGAGATCCAGTCGAAGGTGAACTCGGTCGCGGTGCTGCTCCGCCGCCTCGGCGCCATGACCTCGCCCGACGCCGTCGAGCCGGCGCTGAAGGCCCTCGACGCGTATCATGCCAAGCTCGACGAGCCGATGGGACCGGGGGGCAAGGCGGAGCGGACGGAGGAGCTCGCGCCGCTGTTCGGCGGATTGATCGTCGGCCTGCGCCAGATCGAGCAGGCGCAGAACAACGCCCAGACCGCCGCCCAGGTGACGCTGCGCCAGCAGCAGGACAAGGTCGCCTCGGGCACGAGCTTGCTCGTCGCCAGCGGCAAGGCGATCACCGCCGCCAAGGAGGCCGAGCGGCTGGAGCAGCGCCTGATCCTGGCCCGCGACGCCGGCGCCGCCAAGGCCCTCGACGAGACCGCCGCCGCGCTGATCGACCAGGCCGAGACGATCCAGTACGGCGACATCGACACCGCCGCCCAGGCGGTCCTGCGCGACCTCGGCGCCAAGGTGCGGGCGTTCAAGGACAGCATCCCGGAGATCGTCAAGGCCAACGAGGCGCAAGGACAGATCTTCGCCGATCTCGACCGGCGCGCGGCCGAGCTGGTCTCGGCGGCGCGGGGCATCGGCGCGAGCGAGCTCGCCCAGCTCGCCGCCGAGCGCAACCGGGCCGTGTGGCTGCTCGCCGGCGGCGTCGGCCTCGCCTGCGCCATCGGGGCGGCGCTCGCCCTCCTGATCGGGCGCGGCATCACCCGGCCGATCGACCAGCTGTCGGGCGCCATGCGGGCACTGGCCGGCGGCGACCTCGGCACCCAGGTGCCGGCGCAAGACCGCCGCGACGAGATCGGCGCGATGGCCGGCACCGTGCGGGTGTTCCGCGAGGCCCTGCTCGCCAAGGAGGCGGCCGACCGGACGGCCGCCGCCGAGGCCGCCGCCAAGGCCGAGCGGGCCGCGCGGCTCGACGCCGTGACCCGCTCCTTCGAGGCCAACGTGGTGGCGATGACCGAGACCCTGGGCGAGGCCGCCTCCGGCATGGAGGCGACGGCGCGGGCCATGACCCAGGCCGCCGAGACCACCAACGGCCGCTCGGTCGAGGTGGCGGGCGCCGCCGAGCAGACGCTCGCCAACGTCCAGATGGTGGCGGCGGCGAGCGAGGAGCTCTCCGTGTCGATCGGCGGCATCGCCGCCCAGGTGGCGCAGTCCTCGGACATCGCCCGCGACGCGGTCGACCAGGCGCGCCGCACCGACGAGACGGTGCAGCGGCTGGTGAAGTCCGCCGACCAGATCGGCGACATCGTGGCGCTGATCTCCTCGATCGCCTCCCAGACCAACCTGCTCGCGCTCAACGCCACGATCGAGGCGGCCCGGGCCGGCGAGGCGGGCCGCGGCTTCGCGGTGGTGGCGGCAGAGGTCAAGGACCTGGCGAGCCAGACCAGCCGCGCCACCGCCGAGATCGCCCAGCAGATCGGCCATATCCAGGAGACCACCGGCGGCGTCGTGCAGGCGATCCGCGACATCTCCGGGGTGATCGAGCGGATGTCGGAGATCGCCGAGGGCGTCGCCGGCGCCGTCGACCAGCAGGGCTCGGCGACCCAGGAGATCGCCCGCAACGTCCAGCACGCGGCGCAAGGCACGCAGGCCGTGACGACCGGCATCGTGGCGGTGCAGCGCGAGGCCGGCAGCACGGGAGCCGCCGCGGCCGAGGTGCTCGGCGCGGCGGATCGGCTCGGGCGCTATGCCGGCGAGCTGGAGCGCGAGGTGGCGGAGTTCCTCAAAGGCGTGAAGGCGGCCTGAGGCCGGACCGTCACGGACGGGATGGAACAGGGGGATGCGGGTAGGCCCGCATCCCCCTTTCTCATTGCGGGGGCCCGCCCGCCTTCGGCGCCGTCCAGACGACGTCGCCGTCGACGGCATAGGGGCGGCGGGCCGGGTCGTTGGCGCGGCACTCGGCGAGGAGTGCCGGGAGCGGATCGGTCCCTGCATTGGCGGAGCCCCAGGACCCGTTCGGCGCGAGCACGAAGGCGCGGGACGGCGCCGACATCGTCGACCGCCGAGTGCCATCGATCCAAGGTTGCAGCCCCGTGCAACCCCGCGCACCGGCGGCTACGCCCCGACCCGCACCGTCAGCTCGCCGAGCCCCCCGAGCTCCGCCCGCACCACGTCCCCCGCCTCGACCGGCAGCGGCACCGCGGTGGTGCCGGTGGTGACGACCTCGCCCGCGCGCAGGGTGATGCCCTGCCCCGACAAGGCATTGGCGAGCCAGGTCAGCGCGAGGCGCGGGTCGTCGAGGGCGTTGCCGCCGCGGCCCTCGTGGGGCGCCCGCCCCTCGGCACCGATCCGCGTCGGCATGGCGGCGAGGTCGAGGGTGCGCCAGCCCTCGCGCGCCGGGGGGCCGAGGACGAAGAGGTGGGCGCAGGCATTGTCAGCGATCAGGGCCGCCTCCCCTGCCCGCTCGAAGGCCTCCAGCCGCGAATCCGGGAACTCGATCGCCGGGTGGGCGTCGGCCACCGCCGCCATCACCTCGTCGACGGTGTAGGGCTCGGGCCGCGGCGGCAGGTCGGCTCCGATCCGGAACGCCACCTCGGGCTCGGCCACCCGCATCTGGTTGCCGGTGAGCGGCACCACGGCATCCGCGCTCAGGACCTGCTCGGCCAGCAGCCGCCCGGCGAGAGGCCCGTCGGCGCCGATATGGCGCTGGCCGGCGAGGCTCGTCGCGGCGATCTTCCAGCCGTAGAGGGCGTGAGCACTGCGCGGCTCCAGCAGCGCCTGGATCCGGTACGCCTCCCCGCGGTCGGCCGGCGCGAGGTCCGGCGGGATCGCGGCCAGCAGCCGGCCCTCGCGCCAGTGGCGCCAGAGCAGGTCCGAGGCGGCCTGACGCGTCACGCCACCCTCCCGGTCAGGCCGCCATCGACGGGCAGCGCCACGCCGGTGATGTAGGCGGCCTCGTCGGAGGCCAGGAAGAGCGCCGCGTTGGCGACGTCCCAGGCGGTGCCCATCCGGCCCATCGGGCAGGCGGCGTCGCGGGCGCGCACCATCGCCTCCGGATCCTGGTACTGGCCGGAGATCTGCTGGTGGATCAGCGGTGTGTTCATCAGCCCGGGCATGATCGCGTTCACCCGGATCCCGTCCTTCGCGTATTGCAGCGCCAGGCCGAGCGTGAAGTTGTTCACCGCGGCCTTGGCGGCGTAGTAGGCGGCATAAGGGTAGCCGGTGTAGCGGATCGCCGCCGCCGACGAGATGTTGACGATGCTGCCGGCGCGCTGCGCCAGCATGTGCGGCAGCACGTGCTTGCAGGTGAGAAAGCAGGTGGTCAGGTTGAGGTCGAGGGTGCGGTGCCAGTCGGCCTCGCTCAATTCGACCGGGCCGCCCATCTGGGCGTAGCCGACATTGTTGTGCAGCACGTCGATGCGCCCTTGCGCCGCCATCACCTCGGCGACGAGGGCAGCGACCGCCTCCGAATTGGTGGCATCGCAGGCGGCGGCCGTGGCGGCGCCGTCCTCGCGCCGGATGATCTCGGCGGTTTCTTCGGCCGCCTCGCGCCGTACGTCGACGCAGACCACCCGGGCGCCGTGGCGCGCGAAGGTCACCGCCGCGGCCTTGCCGTTGCCCCAGCCCGGCCCCGCCGAGCCGGCGCCGAACAGCAGAGCCACCTTGCCCTCGAGCCGCCGCGAGCCCGGGGCGCTTCCGCCCTCCGCCATGTCGTCCTCCCTTGCGGCTCCCTGAGGGGGCCATGTTGTCCTCGCGCCTGTCGGCGCCTTGGATTCTTGCTTGTTCCGCGCCTGTCGGCGCGCTGCCCGGCAGCCTATAGAGATCGGCGACCGGCCGCAAAGCGAAGACGGCCGGACGACGAGGAGACGCCATGCCGACCCGCATCATCGCCGAGACCCCGCCCCGCCTGTCCGCCGACCTGATCAAGCGGTTCGCCGCCGTGCCGGTGGCGGTGGTGGTCGATCTGCTGGAGGGCCGCACCCAGGTCGATCCGGCGATCCGGCCGCTGCGGCGCATCGCCGGCGGTCCGAGCCTTCTCGGCAGCGCCGTCACCGCGTCCTGCGATCCGAAGGATTACGGCGCCGTCCACCACGCGATCGCGGTGGCGGAGGCCGGCGACGTGGTGGTGATCGATGCCGGCGGGCGCAGCGACGTCGCGATGATCGGCGACCTTCTCTCCACCGCGGCCCGGCGCAAGGGCATCGTCGGGCTCGTCGCCGACGGGGCGGTGCGCGACACCGGCATCCTCGGCGGCTGGAGCGACTTCGCGGTGTTCACCCGCCATGTCACGGCGCGCGGCCCGGCCTCGAAGGACGGTGGCACGGTCGATGCCCCGGTCACGATCGGCGGCGCCCCGGTGCGCCCTCGCGACCTGATCCTCGGCGACGACGACGGCGTCGTGGTGATCCCGCGCGAGGCGGCAGAAGACTTGATCGCCAAGGCCGAGGAGCGGGCCCAGGCCGAGATCGGCTGGGAGAAGCGGCTCTCGGCCGGGGAGACCACGCTGGCGGTGTTCGGCGTGCCGGACGCGGTCAGGGGCTGAGGCGGGATCCCTTCGCCATGGCTTCTTCCGGCGTGACCCGGGGCACCGCGAAGCGGTCCCCGGTGCGGGCGTAGAGGTCGCCGTAGAGCCGGCCCACCGGCAGGAAGGCGTTTTGGCGCAGGTGGCGCCCGTCCGGGGTGAAGAGGTCGTCGCGGGCGTGCAGCGACACCACCTGCCCGAGCACGATCCGGCGCTCGGGCGAGAGGTCGATCACCGTGTGGGTGCGGCAGCCGAGGCTCGCCGGCGCCTCGGCGATCCGCCCCGGCCCGACGCCGGTGCAGGGCATGAGCGTCAGCCCCGCCGCCGGGATCTCGCTCTCCCCGTGCGGGAACTCGGCGCCGCAGACGTTCATCGCCGGCACCATCGCCTCGTCGACGAGGTTGACCACGAACTCGCCCGTCTCGGCGATGTTGCGGGGGGTGTCCTTCAGGGTGCCGTCGGAGCGCAGGTTGAAGCTCAAGCACACGATCGGCGGCTCCTCGGCGAGCACCTGGAAGAAGCTGATCGGTGCCGCGTTGTCGGTGCCGTCGCCCGAGCGCGTGGTCACGAGGGCGATCGGCCGCGGCGTCACCAGGGCAGTGAGCAGGCGGTAGCGGTCGCGGGGCGGGAGGTCGTCGAAGCGGAGGTCCATGCGCTCACAGCGTCCCGGGATTCGCGCCGTTCGGCAAGGGGCTCTCGGGCAAGGCGCTTTTCGGCAGCAGCATGTGCACGCCCTTGTTGCCGTCCACCGTCTGGGTGATGCGCAGGTTCCCGGCGAGCGAGCACAGCATGTAGGCCTGGTTGCGGGTGAGGTGCGTGCGGGCGCAGACGTGGCGGATCATCTCGCGCACCGCCTGGCGCATCGCCTCGTCGAGGCTCTCGTGCAGGCCGATGGACATCAGGTCGGTCGGCGTCTCGGCGAAGGGCCAGTCGTGGGCGAGGTCCTTGCGGAGCGTGAGCCGGAACGTGCCGGTGAGCCCGGTCTCGAGCGCGGTGATGCAGACCTCGCCGTCGCCCTGCACGCCGTGGCCGTCGCCGGCGTAGAAGCCCGCGCCCTCGGCGAGGACCGGCAGGTAGAGGGTGGTGCCGGCCTTCAGCTCCTTGTTGTCCATGTTGCCGCCGAAGCGGCGCGGCACCGGCGAGGTGACCTTGCCCCAGGCCGGCGGCGGCGAGGTGGCGAGGATGCCGAAGAACGGGTCGAGCGGCAGCTCCGTGCCCCAGGGCAGCACGGCGACGCCACGGCCGACGTCGATGTCCGGGTGGATGGTCTCGGACGTGTCGAACTCGTCCGGCAGGGTGCCGAGGAGCGGCAGGATCGCGACGAACCCCCAATCCATCCGGAACGTGAGGTCGAGGATGTCGACCTGCAGCACGTCGCCCGGCATCGCACCGCGGACATGGACCGGCCCGGTGACGAAGTGCGGGCCGAGGCCCGGCGAGAGCGCGTCGAGGGCGGCGAGGTAATCGGCCGGGTGGCGGGCGGGATCGGGGTGGAGCGAGGACCGCCCGCCGGCCGGATGGGAGTGCAGCGTGACGGTGTCCCCGGATTCCACCGTCAGCACCGGCGGCAGGGCGGCGTCGAAGTAGCCCAGCACCATCGTGTCGGGCGTGGCGGGAATCTCGTGGTGCGTCGGCATGGATCCTCCCGGGATGTTCGCTCATCACGTCCTGCAAGAGCCGAGCCGCCACGGGAGACAGCGGCCCGCGTCCGGCGCACGATGCCGGCAAAATGCGAGGGAGGCCGGTCATGGCGGAGATCACGGCGGAGATCTGGATCGAGGCGGCCCTGAACGGGCCGTGGGGGCGCGAGCGCCAGCCCGGCATCCCGATCACGGTCGAGGAGGTGGTGGCCGACGGGCTCGCCGCCGCCGAGGCCGGGGCGGCGATCGTCCACGTCCACGCCTACGACCCCGAGACCGGGCGCCAGAACGACGCCTGGGAGACCTATGCCCGCATCATCGAGGGCATCCGCGCGAAGGCCGACGTGATCGTCTACCCGACGATCCCGCTCGCCGGCTCGGATTACGCGGCGAGCGCGGCGAAGCGCTACGCCCATACCGAGGAGCTGGCCCGGCGCGGCCTGATCGAGTGGGCGGTGTGCGATCCGGGCTCCACCACCTTCCTGCGCTACGACGAGGTCTCGGCCGAGGCGAGCGGCTTCCTCTACCAGAACCCGATGGCCGATATCCGCGATGGCCTGCGCATCGCCCGCACCCACCGGATCCGTCCGGGCTACGCCATCTACGAGCCGGGCTTCACGCGGCTGGGCGCGGCCCTCGCGGCGCTGGAGCCGCGCCCGCCGATGCCGGTCTACCGTTTCATGTTCTCCGACGAGTTCGCCTGGGGGTTTCCGCCGCGGGAGGCCTATCTCGCCGCGCATCTGGCGCTGCTGGCCGAATGCGCGCCGGGCGCGCCCTGGATGGTGGCGGGCCTCGGCGTCGACATCCTGCCGCTGGTGCCGGCGGCGGTGGTGCGCGGCGGTCACGTCCGGGTCGGGCTGGAGGACGCGCCGTGGGGAAGCGAGAGAGGCAACCGGGCCTGGGTCGAGGCGGCGCGGCGGGCGATCGAGGCGGCCGGGGGGCGGGTGGCCGATGCCGCGGCGGTACGGCGGGAGCTGGCGGTGCGGGATGGGGCGGCCAGGCAGGACGCTCACGCGTGACTGGCCCTCACGTCGACATCCCCTCCGCGTCATCCCGGGGCCGCGACAGCGGAACCCGGGATGACGCGGAGGGTGAGGACGCCTTGCGCCTATCGAGAACCGTCACGGTCCCGGCCGCTACGCCGCCCGCAACGTCTCGATCTGCTCCAAAGCCGCCGCCCGCGCCGCCTCGATCCGGCGCTGGAGCTCCGGCAGGTCGGCGCCGGCGAGGCAGGCGCCCTCGATCTCGCGGCAGAGATCGGACAGGCCGGTGAAGCCGAGGAGCCCCGCGGCGGCGATCATCGCGTGGGCGTCGCGGGCGAGGCCGGCGCGGTCGCCGCTGCGGGCGCGGAAGCGCTGCTCCAGTTCCGCCGCCAGCATCCCGAGCAGGCCGTCGATCCGCTCCGGCCCCATCAGGGTGCGGGCCGCCGCGAAGGCCTCGAAGTCGATCAGCGCCGGCAGCGGCGCGGGGCCGGCATCGGCGCGGTGGCGGGCGATGGCGGCGGCGAGCTCGGCGCGCTTGAACGGCTTGCCGACATGGCCGTCCATCCCGGCGGCCCGGAAGGTCTCGAGCTGGGCCGGCAGCACGTTCGCGGTCATCGCGACGATCGGCACGGTGCCGGTGGGGCCGGGCAGGCTCCGGATGGTGCGGGTGGCGGTGATCCCGTCCATGCCCGGCATCTGCACGTCCATCAGCACGAGGTCGTAGGGTTTCGCCCGCACCGCCTCGATCGCCGCCGCGCCGTCGCCCGCGACGTCGACGCTGTGGCCCTCGGATTCGAGCACCGCCCGGGCGAGGTCCTGGTTGATCGGCACGTCCTCGACCAGCAGCAGGCGGGCCGGGCGCACCGGGGCGGGATGCCCCTCCGCGGCCTCCGCCGCCGGCGCCGGACAGGCCGGCAGCGGTACCCGGAACCAGAAGGTCGAGCCGGCGCCCGGCCGGCTCTCGAGGCCGATCGTGCCGCCCATCAGCTCGACGAGGCCCTTGCAGATGGCCAACCCTAAGCCGCTGCCGCCGTATTGCCGGCGGATCGAGCCGTCGACCTGGCTGAAGCGCTGGAACAGGCGGCCGTGCTGCTCAGGGGCGATGCCGATGCCGGTATCGGACACGGAGAAGCGCAGGCCCTCGCCCTCGGCCTCGACCCGCAGCGCGACCCGGCCGGCGGGGGTGAACTTGACGGCGTTGTTGAGCAGGTTGAGCAGGATCTGGCGCAGGCGGTCGGGATCGCCCCGGACCCAGTCCGGCACCGTCTCCCCGAGGGTGACGTCGAGGGCGAGGCCCTTGGGCTCGGACAGGCCGCGCACGATCGAGGCGGCGTTGTCGACGAGGGCGGCCGGCGCGAACGGCACCTCGGCGAGCGCGATGCCGCCGGCCTCGATGCGCGAGAAGTCGAGGATGTCGTCGACGACGGTGAGCAGCGCCCCGCCCGCCGAGGCGATCCGGTCGAGGTAGCGCCGGTGCCGGCCCGGCAGGGTGCGGTCGGCGAGCAGGAGGTCGGCGTAGCCGATGACGCCGTTCAGCGGCGTGCGGATCTCGTGGCTCATCGAGGCCAGGAAGTCGGTCTTGGCTTGGCTCGCCCGCTCGGCGGTGATCCGCGCCTCCTCCAGGGCGCGGGCGTGGCGCTGGCGCTCGCCGACGTCCCGGAAGGTCGCGATGATGGCGGGCTCGCCCGGCGCCGCGCCCGGGATGCGCCGGAACGCCCCCTCGACCCAGACCCAGGACCCGGTGCGGTGGCGGGCGCGGCAGACGACGCTCACCTGCGTCTCGCCGGCGGCGAGGCGGCGGGCCTGGGTCACCAGCAGGGCCAGGTCCTCGCGGTGGACGCAGTCGCGCAGGCGCATCGCCGCCGCCTCCTCCGGCGTGTAGCCGAGAAGGCGCCGCACCGCCGGCGAGACGTAGCTGCGCCGGCCGTCGTCGTGGGCGAGCACGATCAGCTCGCTGGTGTTCTCGGCGAGCAGCCGGTAGCGCGCCTCGCCGGCCGAGAGCATGCCGGCAGCGCGCCGCGCCTCCGCCTCGAGGTCGCGGTGGCGCATCAGGGCCCGGGTCAGCCCGAAGCCGAGGCCGACCAGCACGGTGCTGATCCCGAGCACCACCGCGGCATCCTGCTGCACGCCCTCGCGCCAGGCCGCCAGGGTCTCGTCCTTCGCGACGCCGGTGGTGACGAGGAGCGGCGCGCCGGCGACGCGCTGGAAGCTGCCGTAGCGCGGCACGCCGTCGATTGGCGAGGCGTTGCCCCCGAAGGTGCCGCCGGCGGCGCTGGCGGCGGCCCGCATCAGGGTGCCGCCGGCGACGCTGCGGCCGACCTTGTCGGGCACGTAGGGGTGGCGCACCAGGATCACGCCGTCGCTGCGCAGGAGCCCGATGGCGCCGTTGGGCCCGAGATCGAGCCGGCCGTAGAGCCGCTGCAGCTCGGAGAGCGAGAGGTCGGCCACCGCCACGAGCGGCGTCTCGCCCGGGCGCGGCACCACCAGGCGGGCGACGCTGACGAACCAGGAATCGGCCGGCCCGACCCGGGTCGGCGAGCCGACCGCGAGCTCGGACTGGCCGACCGACAGGGCGGCGCGGACGAGCTCGGCGTCCGTGGCGCGGCCCTCGGCCTCCGCCCCGCCCTGCGCGAACAGCACGCCGTCGGTGCTGCCGTCGAGCACCCGCACGGCCATCACCGCCGGGATGTGGGCCATCAGGCCGGAGAGGAGCTGGCGGGTGTAGTTCTGGCTCGCCCCGAAGGTGTGCGCGTCGACCCGGGCGGCGGCGGCGCTGAGCAGCATGTCGACGGAGGAGACGAGGCGGTTCGCCTCCTGGCCCAGCGCCTGCACCACCGCCTCGGCGGTGCTCTGCGCGTCGCGGATCGTGCGCTCGTAGTCGCGCGTGTCGGTCCAGACCGTGACCGTGGCGAGGCCGAGGCAGGTCGTCAGCACGCCCGCCCAGACGCCGCCCACGAGAGAGCGGTAGGACCGTTTCAGGTTCATCTCACACGCGCCCCGCGCCCCGCGCGCCCCCTCCGGGAGTCGCGGACGGCCCGACCGGGCGGGCCGTCCGTCAGGCGTACGGGGCGGAAAGCCCCGCCGCAAGTGGATCTTGTGAGGACAAGCGTGGCGGTAAGGGAGCTACATCGCCTCGAAGCGGATCGGCTGGGCGCCCTTCAACAGCGTCATGCGGCCGAGGTCGTAGACGTGCTCGATGCCGGTGGTGATGGTCAGGAAGTGGTTGCCGGCGAGCTGCCCGACCTTGCTGGCGAAGTGCACGCCGCCATAGGCGAGCAGGATCTCGGTCTCGCTGATGCCGCCCGGATAGAGGATCATCTGTCCCGGGGCCGGGTAGCTGGTGTGATTCTCGTAGCCGACGCCGAAATCGAGGTCGCCGAGGGGCATCCACACGCCCTCGCCGCTCCAGCGCACGTGGATCACCTCACTGACGAAGGGCAGCGCCTTGAGGAAGGCGGCGCAGGTCTGGGGCGCCTTCTCGAGCTCGAGCCGGCCGACGAGATCGAACGGGCCGGCCTTGATCTTCAGTTCCTTCACGGGATGTCTCCTGGTGGGTGTCGAGAAGCGGACCGGTCCCTAAAGCGAGGGTCGGGCCAGGGAGTCCGGTTGCAAGCCGCGCAGCACGTCGACGAGCAGGCGCGTCGCCACGTCGACATCGGCCGCGGTGACGGATTCCGCCGGGGAGTGGCTGAGCCCGCCGGCGCAGCGCACGAAGATCATGCCGATCGGGCACAGGCCGGCGAGCGCCAGGCCGTCATGGCCGGCCCCGCTCGGCAGGTGCAGGGGGCGAAGGCCGAGGCGCGCGATGCCCTCGGCGAGGGCCGCCATCAGCCCGGGCGCGCAGGAAGCGGCGGGCTCGTCGTAGCTGCCTTGCGCGCTCACCGCGACGCCGCGGCGCTCGGCGATGGCCGCGAAGGCGGCGGAGAGGCGCGCGAGGGCCGCGTGGCGCACGGCGTCGCTCGGGCTGCGCAGGTCGAGGCTGAACCGGGTGAGCGCCGGGATGACGTTGACGGCGCCCCGCGGCACCTCGATCTGGCCCACCGTGGCGACGAGGTCGGGGGTGCCCTTCGCCTCGGCCTCGATCGCCAGCACCATCTCGGCCGCCGCCGCCAGGGAATCGTGGCGCAAGGCCATCGGCACCGTACCGGCATGGCCCGCCCGGCCCTCGACCGTGACCACGAGGCGGCTCGCCCCGGCGATCGCCGTGACGATGCCGACGGCTAAGTCCGCCTCCTCCAGGACCGGGCCCTGCTCGATATGGACCTCGAGGTAGCCGAGCACCGACGCCGGATCGCGGGCGAGGCCCGCCACGCCGTCCGGATCGCCGCCGAATTCGCGGAGCGCCTGCGCCAGGCTCACCCCGTCGCGGTCGCGCGCATCGAGGGCGTCGGGCGAGACGAGCCCGGCGAGACCCCGCGAGCCGGTGAGGGTGACGGGGAAGCGCACCCCCTCCTCGTCGCCGAAGGCCAGCACCTCGACCGCGAAGGGCAGCCGCTCGCCGAGCCGGTGCAGCTCCTGCACGGCGGCGATCGCCATCACGACCCCGAGATTGCCGTCGTAGCGGCCGGCATGGCGCACGGTGTCGATGTGCGAGCCGAGGAGCAGGGTCGGGGCGCCCGGCACCGCCGCCTCGTAGCGGCCGACCACGGTCGCGGCGGCGTCGAGCCGGGTAGTCATCCCGGCCTCCTCCATCCAGGCCGCCACCTGCCGGGCGGCCGCCGCGTGGGCGGGGGTGAGGTAGAGGCGGGTGAGCCCGTCCGCGTCGGCGCTGAAGCGCGCGAGGTCGTCGAGGCGCGCCATCACGGCGGCACCGAGGGACGTTTGGCCGGGAGATGTCTGGTCGTGCGGCCGGTCGTGCGGCATGGCGGTGGGGTCCGATCGATGCCTAGGGCTTTCGATGGCCCTGGGGTATGGCCGTGGCGGAGAGCTGTCCAGCCGCCCCTTGGTCGGCGTAGGCGCCTTGGATGGGAGCCGCGCCGGTCGAGACCGGGAGCAGCGGCTCACCCTTGCGGCCGGCGGCGCTGGACGTCCAATATTCCGTTGCGTATGGTCCAGTCGTCTTTCGTCTGGATCCGGCCGACCGATCGTGGACTTGCGGCACCTGCGCTACTTCGCGGCGGTGGCGGATTCCCTGAGCTTCACCGCGGCGGCGGAGCGCCTGGGCGTCTCGCAGCCGCCGCTGAGCCAGCAGATCCGCGACCTCGAGGCGGAGCTGGGCACCGCCCTCCTCTGGCGCACCAGCCGCAGCGTGGCGCTCACCCCCGCCGGCACCGCCTTCCTCGCCCGGGCGCGGCGCATCCTGGCGGAGGTCGAGGAGGCCTGCGACGAGGCCCGGGCCGTCGGCGCCGGGCGTACCGGCACCCTCGATCTCGGCCTCACCGGCTCGATCCTGGCCGGCCCCCTCGGGCGGCTGATCCGGTGCTTCGGCGTGCGCTATCCCGACGTGTTGGTGCGCCTGCACGAGATGCCGCCGGGCGAGCAGCCGGCGGCGTTGCACGCCCGCCGCACCGATCTCTGCTTCCTGCGCGCGCCGCCGGACGATCCGACCCTGCGGGTGGTGCGGGCCTGGCCCGAGGCGGTCGGCGTCGCCCTGCCGGCAGGCCACCCGCTGGCGGAGCGCGCCGCACTCGCCTTGAGCGACCTCGCCGACGAGCCCTTCGTCTCGCTGCGCCTGCGCGATTCGCGCTTCGCCACCTCCCTGCGCGAGGCCTGCCTCGCGGCCGGCTTCGCGCCGCGGATCATGCAGCAGGTGGTCGAATCGGCCTCGCTCGTGAACCTCGTCGCGGCGGGGCTCGGCGTCGCCCTGGTGCCGGACTCGATCGGCGCCCTGAAGCGGCCGGATATCGCCTACCGTCCGCTCTCCGGCCCGGCCCCGGTCGCCGATGTCTGCGCCCTCTATCGCGCCCCGGCCGGCGCCGTGACGGAGAACTTTCTGGGGCTGATGCGCGACGAACTCGGCGCCTCCTCGGAGGGCTCGGCCGCCCCGTAGGGTTTCTGAAATCTTCATCCGGCGATAATCAGGGCCGCCGCGCAGGGCTCAGGCGCGGCAGGGTTCATTGGATTCCAGGTGATCGAGGGTTCGCGCATGACCGAGAAGACCCGCGTCGCCGTCCTGTACGGCGGCAGATCCGGCGAGCACGAGGTCTCGCTGCGCTCCGCCGCTTCGGTGATCCGCCACCTCGACCGCGATCGCTTCGAGGTGATCCCGGTCAGCATCGACAAGGCCGGGCGGTGGCAGCGCCACGACCTGCGCCGCATCACCCAGACCGGCGACGAGAGCCTGGCGATTCCGCCGGAGAGCCCCGAGGTGCGGCTGGCGCCGGGAATCGGCGAAGGAGCCGGCGGGCGCGCCGCCGTGGTCGCCCTCGACGGCGCGCCGGCGCGCGCCGAGATCGACGTGGTGTTTCCGGTCCTGCACGGGCCGCTCTGCGAGGACGGGACCCTGCAGGGCCTGCTGGAGCTGACCGAGACGGCCTATGTCGGCTCGGGCGTGATGGCCTCGGCGGTCGGCATGGACAAGGACGTCACCAAGCGGCTGGCCGGCCTCGCCGGCATCCCGATCGCGCCCTACCGCGCCTTCACCCGCCGCGCCTGGGAGCGCGGCGCGGTCTCCCACGACGACATCGCCGCGACCCTGACGCTGCCGGTCTTCGTCAAGCCCTGCAACATGGGCTCCAGCGTCGGCATCCATAAGGTCAAGGACTGGAACGACCTGCCCGCGGCGCTGGCCGACGCCTTCCGGTACGACGTCAAGGTGCTGGTCGAGCAGGGCATCGACGCCCGCGAGGTCGAGGTGGCGGTGCTCGACGGCGACCCGCCCTTCGTCAGCGTCGCGAGCGAGCTGAACCCGCAACCCCACCACGATTTCTACTCCTACGCCGCCAAGTACCTCGACCCCGAGGGTGCCAGCGTGGATCTCCCGGCCAAGATCACGCCGGCGCAGATGGAGCGGGTGCGCGCGCTGGCGCTCCAGGCCTTCGAGGCGCTCGAATGCAGCGGCATGGCCCGCGTCGACTTCTTCCTCGACCGGCAGACGGGTGATTTCTACCTCAACGAGGTCAACACCCTGCCGGGCTTCACCTCGATCAGCATGTACCCGCAGATGATGGAGGCCTCCGGCGTGCCCTATCCGGAGCTGCTGACGCGGCTCGTGGAACTGGCGCTGGAGCGGCACCGGACCCGGCGGGGGTTGACGCGGGAGTTCGAGGGCTAGAGCATTTTCCGACCAGGCGGACGCCGGTCGGGCGAAGAAAATGCTGCAAAATCAAAGATCTAGAGAGCTTCGCGATGGCAACGCGATCGTGAAGCTCTCCAGGATCGTGGTGCAACGGGCGCAAGCCGCCTCTGCCCGCTCGTGGAGCGTCGCGGGTGGACCGGAGGCCTCCGGCGAGATCATGAACCGCTCCGGGCCTCGTCGCGGCAGGATCGCGACGGCCCCGGTCGCCCTCCTCCGTTCGACGACCATGCGCGGCCCGCGCCCCTATCCGGGAGCGCGGACACAGGTGCGCTAGCATGGACGCGACCGACCGCCTGCCCTGCCAGAGGCACCTGTTCGAGGTCCCGGACGACGTCAGCTACCTCGACGCGGCAGCGTGGTCGCCGCTGCCACGGGCCGTGCGCGAGGCAGGGGAAGCGGGCTTGCTGGTGAAGGCCCGGCCCTGGGAGCACCCGCGCGAGGCGGTGCCGGCCCAGGCCGAGCGGGCGCGGAGGGCGGCGGCCCGGCTCATCGGCGCGGCCACGGACGATGTGGCCATCATGGGGTCCGTCAGCCACGCGATGGCCACCGCCGCCGCGAACCTGGTCGTCGCGCCGGGCGGGCGCGTGCTGCGCGTCGCCGACGAGTTCCCGTCGCTGCGCTACGCCTTCGACCGGCTCGCCACGGCCAGGGGCTTGATCGTCGAGGAGGTGCCGCGCCCCGGGGACGGCGACTGGACGGCGGCGCTGCTCGCGGCGATCGGACGCCCCGGGGCACCGCCCGTCGCGGTCGCGACCCTGACGCCGCTCCATTGGACCGACGGCGGGCTGATCGACCTCGATCGGCTCGCACCAGCCGTCCACGCCGCGGGTGTCGCATTGGTGATCGACGCGACCCAGGCGGCGGGAGCCCTGGCGGTCGACGTGGGCCGCTGGCGCCCCGACTTCCTGGCCTTCCCGACCTACAAGTGGGCGCTCGGTCCCTACGGGCTCGCCTTCCTGTATGCCGCACCGCATCGGCAGGGCGGCACACCGATCGAGGACAACATCGGCAACCGCCCGTCCGCGGCGGGTGCCCGGCGCTACGACCGGGGCGAGTTGAACGATCCGATCCTGCTGCCGATGGCGGCGACCGGGCTCGAACTGGTCCTGTCCTGGGACGTGTCGGCGGTGGCGACCCGGTTGCGACGCCTCACCGATCAGCTGGCCGAGGGCGTCGTCGGGCTCGGCGTCTCCGCGGCGGCGAGGCACCTCCGCTCGCCGAACATCCTCGGCCTCCGCGCGGCGGGCGGCCTGCCACCGGGCCTGGCGGATCGGCTGCGGCAGGCGGGCATCTTCGCGAGCGAACGATCCGGGGCCCTGCGCCTCAGCCCGCATGTCTGGGCCGACGAGGGTGACGTGAAGCGCTGCGTCGAGGCACTGCGCCACGCCTTGTAGAGCCCGCCCGACCTTCACCGGCCGTCCGATCTGTCGAACGGGCACGAGTCACCCGGTGCAGCAGTCGACACGACGCGACGGCCGGGCCGGAAGCCGGATGCCCGGTCTTCGACATGGCCTTGGAGATGGCGCGCACGCGGCCGCTCCCCGCCCTCGGCGGTCCCTTGCGGGATCGCCAGGGAGCGCCGGACGTTTCGGCCACCGGCTTCACCGGACCGACGCCATCGCGACACCGCTGCCCCCCTCGCCCACCCGCGCGATCTCCCACGGCGGTGCGATCTCCTCGCGCGTCGCGCAGAGGCCCGCCCGGACCATCGCCCGTCCCACCTCCGGCGCCGCCGTGAGGACGCAGAACGGCACCGCGAGCAGGCTGCCGAGGGTGAGCGGCAGGCTCCAGGCGAGGAGCGCCGGGGAGACGACGGCCAGCGCCCCGCACACCACGATCCCGAACAGGGTGACGCCGCCCAGGGCGCGGAAAGCCTCGCCCCAGCGCACGCCCCGCGCATCCCGGTCCTGCGCGCTCCACAATCCGGTCCGGCCGAGGGCGAGCCCGATCATCACCCCGGTGAGCCGGACCGACGAGGCGCCGAGCAAGAGGAACGAGGCCGCGATCTCCGCCACCATCCCGGCGAGGAAGCGCATTCCCCCGCCATGGGCCGCCCGGGCCTCGCGGTCCGCCAGCACGGCGGCGTAGCCGGCGAGCTTCGGGGCGAGCGAGAGGAGGAGCCAGACGAGGTAGAGCGAAGCGGCGCCCGTCGCCGGGCCCCCTTGCGTGGCGGCGCGCCAGGGCAGGAGCAGGAGGGCGAGCGTCAGGGCCGGCGGGGTGAGGAACATCATCACCGCCCAGGCGAGCTGGAACCGGCTCATCGGCAGGAGGCCCGGGAGACGGGGCAGGCGCAGGTACTGGAGGTTGCCGCGGCACCAGCGGGCGTCGCGGGTGAGGTGGTCGAGGAGCGTCGGCGGGTTGTCCTCGAAGCTGCCCTCCTCGAGCGGCAGCACCCGGACCTCGTAGCCGGCCCGGCGCATCAGCACCGCCTCGACCTGGTCGTGCGACAGGACCGCCCCGCCGCCGCGTAAACCCGGCAGCCGGCAATGGGCCGCGAAGGGGGCGATGCGCACCAGCGCGTTGTGGCCCCAGAACGGGCCGCATTCCGCCCCCCACCAGGCAGCTCCCAGCGTGTAGGGCAGCATGCCGTGGCGCATGCCGAACTGAAACAGCCGGGCAAAGGCGCTGCCCGCCGGTGCCCCGACCGCCAGGCTCTGCAGGATGCCGAGGCGCGGATGCGCCTGCATGATCCGCACGAGGCGCAGGATCGCCGGTCCGGTCATCAGGCTGTCGGCGTCGAGGGGCAGCATCAGGTCGGCGTCGCTGCGGGCGCAGAATTCCTGCAGGTTGCCGGCCTTGTAGCCGGCATTGTCGGTGCGCCGGCGGTAGTGGATCCGGGCCGCCTCCCCGTCGGGCAGCCCGGCGCGCCAGCCCGCGACCCACGCCTCCTCGGCCCGGATCACCGCCGGTTCGTCGCTGTCGCTGAGCACGTGATAATGGAAGGCATTGCCGTGGCCGGTGCGCTCCAGGCTCTCGCGCACCAGGGCGAGGCGTGCCAGGGCCCGGGCCGGGTCCTCGTTGCGCAGGGTCATGACCACGGCGGTCGTGAGATGGGGCGGGACCTGCCCCTCCCCCACCGCGGCCTGCGGCGCGGCGGCCATGAGCCCGACGCGGCCGGCCCGCAGGAGCAGGAAGCCGATCGCGGCGTTCCAGAATCCCAGCACCGTCCAGGGCAGGGTGGCGAGGCCGCAGGCGAGGAGCGCGAGGTCGAGGGCGTCGACCCCGTCCTGCGCCAGCACCGCCGCGAGGGCCGCCGCGAGGCTGAAGGTGGTCGCGAGGACGAGTCCGAGCACCAGCCACCGCCGGCGACGCAGGGCGATGCAGGCTTGCAGGCCCGTCGGCGTCGTGAGAGGAGCGCGGGACGCTCCCTCCGCGAGGGTGACCACCGAGGAGTCGGTTTGCGGCATCGTCAGGCATCCGGGAGCGGCACGGCGGACGCCGTGCGGGCGCTCTGGTATAGCGCAGCCGGCCAGGCGGAGCTGCGGCAAGAACGCCTGTCCCCACCGGGCGAGGGCGAGGTGCGGGCGCGCACCCTGTGGACGGCCCTGAGCCGGGGCACCGAGCGGCTGGTCTTCGAGGGCCGCGTTCCGGAGGCGGTGGCCGGGCGGATGCGGGCGCCGGCGCAAGAGGGCGAGTTCCCGTTCCCGGTCAAGTACGGCTACTGCGCGGTGGCCGAGACGGACGCCGGCGAGCGCGTCTTCGCGCTCCAGCCGCACCAGGAGGCGTTCAACGCCCCCCGGGTCGCCCTCTGCCCGCTGCCGAAGGGCCTGCCGCCCCGTCGCGCCGTGCTCGCCGCCAACATGGAGACGGCGCTCAACGCCGTGTGGGAGTCCGGCGCCGGGCCGGGGGACCGGATCGCGGTGGTGGGCGGCGGCGTGGTCGGGCTCCTCGTCGCCCATCTCTGCGCCGGACTGCCGGGCGCGGACATCTGCCTGATCGACCGCGCGCCGGCCCGGGCGGCGACGGCGCGGGCCTTGGGCCTCGCCTTCGCGCTGCCGGAGGCGGCGCCTCGAGAGGCCGACATCGTCTTCCACGCCAGCGCCAGCGAGGCCGGGCTGGCGCTCGCCCTGTCGCTCGCCGGCGAGGAGGCGGGAATCGTCGAGCTGAGCTGGTACGGCGAGAGCATGGTCGCCGCCCCCCTCGGCCTCGCCTTCCACGCGAAGCGCCTGCGCCTCGTCGCCAGCCAGGTCGGGGCGGTGGCGGCCTCGCGCCGCCCGCGCTGGAGCCACCGGCGGCGCCTCCTCAAGGCCCTCGACCTGCTGCGCGACGACCGCCTCGACGCCCTCGTCACCGAGGAGGTCGCCTTCGACGATCTGCCCGCCGAACTGCCGCGCCTGCTCGCCCCCGGCGCGCCGGGCCTGTGCACCGTGATCCGCTACTGACAGGAGCCCGCATGTACGCCGTCGAGGTCCGCGACCACGTGATGATCGCCCACAGCTTCCGGGGCGAGCTGTTCGGGCCGGCGCAAGCCCTGCACGGCGCGACCTTCGTGGTCGACGTGGCGTTCTTCCGCGAGAGCCTGACCCCGGACGGGGTGGTGGTCGATATCGGCCGGGCGAGCGAGGCGCTGAAGACGATCCTGGCGCCGCTCAACTACCGCAACCTCGACGACCTGCCGGAATTCTCCGGAGAGAACACCACCACCGAGTTCCTGTGCGGCCACATCCACCGGGCGATGGCCGCCGCGACGCGAGCCGGCGCCCTCGGCTCCGGCGGCGAGGGGGTGAGCCGCCTGCGCGTGACCCTGCACGAATCCCACCTGGCCCGGGCCTGGTTCGAGGCGCCGCTCGCCTGATGCGTCTGGTTCTCGCCGTCCCGGGCGACCTGTCGGCGCCGACCGGCGGCTACGCCTATGCCCGCCAGCTCCTGGCGCACCTGCCGGCGCAAGGGGTGGCGGCGACGCATCTCGCCCTGCCGGGCGGGTTCCCGGATCCAGGCCCGGACGACCTCGCCGGCACCGCCGCCCTCCTGGCGCAGGTGCCGAGAGACGCCGCGCTCCTCGTCGACGGCCTCGCCTACGGGGC
This sequence comes from Methylobacterium sp. 17Sr1-1, assembly GCF_003173775.1. Classification (NCBI taxonomy): domain Bacteria; kingdom Pseudomonadati; phylum Pseudomonadota; class Alphaproteobacteria; order Hyphomicrobiales; family Methylobacteriaceae; genus Methylobacterium; species Methylobacterium sp. 17Sr1-1. The sequence goes on from NZ_CP029552.1 coordinate 3,253,152, forward strand.
CCTGCCGCCGGAGGTGATCCGCGCCGCCGGACGCCCGGTGGCGGCTCTGGTGCATCACCCTCTCGGCTACGAGACCGGCCTGTCGCCGGAGCGGGCGGCGGCGCTGGTCGCGGGCGAGCGCGGGGCTCTGGCGCTCGCGTCCCGCATCGTGACGACGAGCCGCTACACCGCCCGGCTGCTCGCGGCCGAGTTCGGCGTGGCGCCGGAGCGGATCGCCGTCGCGGAGCCCGGCACGCCCCCCGCCGCCCGGGTCGTGCCGCGGCCCGGCCCGCCGGTCCGGCTCCTCTCGGTCGGGACCGTCTCCCCGCGCAAGGGCTACGACGTCCTGGTGCGGGCGCTCGCGACGCTCACCGACCTCGACTGGTCGCTGACGGTCGCCGGCAGCCTCGACCGGGCACCGGATTGCGCCGCGTCCCTCCGCGACCAGATCGCCGCATCCGGCCTCGATTCCCGCATCGCGCTGGCCGGCGCGGTGACGCCGGGGACGCTCGAGCGGCTCTATGCCGAGGCCGACCTCGCGGTCTCGGCCTCGCTGTTCGAGGGCTACGGCATGGCGCTCGCGGAAGCCCTCGCCCGCGGGCTGCCCCTCGTCGCCACCTCCGGCGGTGCGGCCGCCGAGACGGTGCCGGCGGGCGCCGGCCGCGCGGTGCCGCCCGGCGACGCCCCCGCCCTCGCCGGCGCCTTGCGCGCGCTCATGGCCGATCCGGCCCGCCGCGCCGAGGCCGCCGCCGCGTCCTGGGCCGCCGGCCGGCGCCTGCCGGACTGGCCCGATACCGCGGCGGCGGTCGCCGCGGCCCTGAGAGACCCGACCCCGAGGACAGCATGAGCGGCTTCAGCCCCGACTGGCTCGCCCTGCGCGAGCCCGCCGACCGCGCCGCCCGCGACGCGGGCCTCGTCGCCGCCCTCGCGCGGGTGCTGCCGAAGTCGATGCGGGCGGTCGATCTCGGCTGCGGCACCGGCTCGAACCTGCGGGCGCTGGCGCCGCATCTGGGCTCCCGGCAGGCCTGGCTCCTCGTCGACCACGATCCCGCCCTGCTCTCCGCCGCGGCCGAGCGCCTGTCGGCCTGGGCGGAGCGGGCGGAGGAAACCGGGGACGGCCTGGTCCTGCATCGCGGCGGTCAGCGGATCGCCGTGCGCTTGCGCGCCCTCGACCTCGCGACCGACCCGGCGGCGGCCCTCGCGGAGGGGCCGGACCTCGTCACCGCGGCGGCCCTGTTCGATCTCGCCTCGGAGGCCTGGATCGCCGAGGTCGCGCGCGCGGTCGTCGGGGCCTGCGCCGTGTTCTACACCGCCCTCACCTATGACGGGCAGGAAAGCTGGACCCCGCCGCACCCGGCCGATGCCGCGATCCATGCCGCGTTCCTCGCCCATCAGGCCGGCGACAAGGGCTTCGGGCCCGCCGCCGGCCCCGGCGCGACGGTGGCGCTCGCCACGGCCTTCCGGCACCACGGCTACGCCGTTTCGACCGCCGCGAGCCCCTGGCGCCTCGGCACGGGCGAGGCCGCGCTGCTGCAGGATCTCGCCGCGGGCGCGGCGCGGGCGGCGGCGGAGACCGGGAGGGTGTGTGCGGCGGACGCGGCGGAGTGGGCGGCGGCCAGGCGGCGGCCCGGCACCAGAGCGGAGATCGGGCACCGGGATCTTCTGGCGCTACCCGACACCGGCGGGCCTGAGCGCGGGTGAGCAGGCAGCGCCTGTGGTGAGGGCCGACGCGGGGCCGGCGAGTACGCTCGACCCGGCCCCGAGCGACGTGGAGCTGCCCGAGGATGAGAGCGGATTTGGATCGTGTCTGGTCGGGAGATGGTTTCCGACGAAGCAACGCGGCGGCCGTTCTCATCGACGATCCGCTCGCTAGCCTTGTGGTGAGACGCCCTGCTGGGCCTTCGATACATCTGGCACCGTCCCAGGGGGCTAGCATCGGCGCACCCCGCAGGCACATCACCGGCGAGCGGTTGCGCAGGATCGAGTTCGCCACGATCGCGTCGAGGCGTCGAGGGTCGGTCAGGTTCGGATCGTCCGGACTCTGCTCACCCTAGAGCGAGCTTTACCGCGCAGCAGCGAACCCAGTTCTTAAGCTCAGCACAGTCCTTAGCACTCCTAGCGCCTGTATGCGGCGGCGACTGAGGGTCCATTGGGCTGCTTCGTTATGCGCGCGCTTCGGCTGACGGCATTTTGGGTTCGTTCTGCCAAAACCCATCCCCCGCTTTTTTTGGAAGCTTGCCCGCGTTTGTGGTGCAGCGGAGCGGTGGGTCACGGGGCCGCGCTGAGCGGGCGGCTAGCCCCCTCGTGATCAGGCTTGCCTAGTCGGGCTTGGCCTGCTTGCGGCGCTTCTTGCGGTCACCGGAGGGCGGCTTGGTGAAGGTGCGCGAGGTCTTCTTCGGGCGTTGCAGCCGCAGCACCAGCTCGATCAGCTCCTCCTTAATCGAATGCTCAAGATCACAGCGGCCCACTCACGAGTTAGTCAGCGAAATCAGCTCTCGGCAAGAGGTACAGTGAGCACTCTGCATCGACGCCCCGCTGTCGTTACGCTGCGGCCGAGCGTACCCCATAAGTATTTATGAAATACCGACACAGGTTGTGATCCCAGCCATCGTCGATTGGTACGACAAATGCCTTAATTAATAGAATTCATGCGTCGAGGTATTGACGGATTTTCAGTCGTCTGGCCAGCAGATTGCAAATTTATGTCTCCATTTTATTTAATATTAGCAGAAATAATATATAAAAATTCCTTTCCCAGCCTTGATTTCATATCCAAATCAAAAAGTATTTTATATAAAAATATATTGATTGATTCGATATCGAAATTAAATGCGTTTTGAGCCCAATCGAAGGCCGGGGCCTCCACAATTTTCAGGTATGAAGTTGATACCTTGGCGCTCAAGTGCTAATTGTATTGCAGATATGGTTGAGCTATGCGCATTAAGACTGCCAGGTTTAGCTTCTAGCCGCTTGATGGTTGGGAGTGAGACTCCCGATGCCTCAGCCAAATCTTTCTGTTCCCACCGGATCAAAGCTCGCGCCGCTTTCACCAACTCGCTCGTCAACATGCTTAGGAGATCCGCGATCCAGGGCCAAAACGATACCTGAGGTATTGACATGGCCCGCCATCATAATGATACTCAGGGTATCAGACACCGAGGAAGCCTATGTATCAAGTCCGTCTTGTACCGAATCCGGCAGCAATAGGCGATATTGTCGCGAACCACATCACCTGCCGTCCGGGTAGCTGTGCGGCGAGCTGCCCCTACGAGGCTTAGCCTAAGGTTGCATTTGAGCGTCCCCGCGCTTCGGCTGCCTCAGAACTCCACATTAGCAGTGGTTGGTACTATCACCGCGTGGGTGTCATGTTGGCTATTGCCGCGGCCATAGCGCACCGCGCGGGAATGAGACAATTGTGGAGCTCCGGCTTATCTGTTGTGCTCGCCAAAAATAATTTGACTGACACGCTCGATCTCTAGGTTGTTAGGCACTGGCTGATTTCTACGCGGCTCCGATCCATTTTCGCTGACTTCCAGAAATTCAGATTGATAAGTTTAAATCGATATCATTCCAAATTTGTCCTAATAAATGATTGCAGCACGCTGCGGCACAAACTTTTATGTTAATCGCCAGAGCTTCGGTACGACTACTTGTCTCACGTGCGGCGCGCGGAAATACTCCCAATACCGCGCCAGCAACCATCGATAATCTCCCTTGTTCTCTAACATGCGGCCATCCCAATGCCGAAGAAACCACAGCGATCCCGCGCGGCCGACTTTGCACGCCCAACCATCGCCAGTCTCGGCCTTCGCGTGACCCTCGTTCCCCACGAGGATGACACGGAGTTGCGCGCCCTCATCGAGCGCTACGAGCGGCTCACTGCCGAATGGGAGGCCCTCTCTCACCGCGCGCTCACGCTTATAGCCCGACGCTCCCGCGCTTCCGCCGAGGCCTACAATGCCGTTCATCGCTCCTAAGGACGTTGGCACCACGCCTCGCCGCTCCCTCTCCGCCCACCGCCGCCTCCAGGCCTGGGAGAGAACCAAGGGCGTCTGCGTCATCTGTGAGACACCCATCGACGGCGTCCGCGAGCGCTGGATCGTCGAGCACATACGAGCCCTAGAACTCGGTGGAGCCGACGATTTGGAAAACATGGGACCTGCGCACGAGGGCTGCGCGCGCGCCAAAACGCGTGATGATCACGCATTCACAGCGCGCGCCAAACGGCAGAAGATTCTGCACCTTGGCGCAGCCACCACGTCCCATCCTCTCCCCGGCTCACGTGGCAGCCCTCTCAAGAGAAAGATTAATGGCCAAGTGGTGTTGCGCGCTGAGTCGATGAGCAGGTTGGCACTCGCGGAGTTGGCGGCACCCGTTTCTTCCTCTCAGCCTCTTGAAGAACGAGCATCGAAATTGCATTGTCCGCCCAGAGATGGCACGCCGCCAGGCATTCACTGTATGGCGAATTCTGAATCAATGCGCAAACCTACTGGTCCGGACGGCTCGCATCCGCGAAGCGTCAAAGCTGCGCCTAAATCAGCAGCGTTACGCATTCCTGCATCGCACGTAGTTCTCGCTGGCGAAGAGGCTGCACAGTACGAGAAACTCCACGCTGACATCGCTAGCGCGGTTGGTCCAACAGACATCATTGAGGAGTTTTGGGTTCGGGACGTCGCGGACCTTGTCTGGGAGACATTACGCCTCCGCCGTCTTCGAGGCGCACTCCTGCAAGTGGCAATGCGCAACGGCCTTGAGCGCGTACTGCCCTTGCTTGTTGAAGCGAGCTTTGCAGAACGACTCGCAGAGGATTGGTTCAGAGGGGAGAACCAGGCGAACGCAGCAGTTGATACCCTCCTGGCCGACGCAGCCCTCTCATTCGATACCGTTAAGGCTGAGGCACTGGCCGCTCGTCTCGACGATTTCGAACGCTTCGACCGGCTTATCGCCAACGCCGAAGCACGTCGTAATGCAATTCTGCGCGAGGTCGACCGCCACCGTGAGGCGCTGGCCGTCCGGCTTGCCCGCATCGGAGAAACGATCATCGAGGCAGAATTCACCGACGTGAATCCTCAAACTCCGAATGTATCCCCGTCCGCTTCTGGCCAACCTTATGCCAAGCGCCCGTAGAGTTGCAGCGAACCGTGACAACGCGCAACGTAGCACTGGCCCTCGCTCTGCTAAGGGAAAAGCTACATCATCCCGGAACGCGGAGCGGCATGGCCTCGCGATTCCAATAATGGCGGACCCCTCGTTCAGCGCGCAGGCCCAAGCGTTGGCGCAGCAGATCCTGACGAGCTTGAGCGGCATTGAGGATCTCAATCTCGTCCTGCGCGTGGCCGAAGCGCAAATTGATCTTGAGCGCGTTCGGCACGCGCGCCACCGGCTGATTGCTCAGGCACACGCGGAACCATCGGTCGGCAGGGCAAGGGGGTTGCCACATAATGACAAGCACATCACGAGTCTGCTGCCAGCAAACATCAGAAATCTTCAATCATATTTAGGCTCTCCCAATGTAGATGCTCGATTAACTGTTAAACCTGATCGCGAGGCGCAGATACTAGTGCAGTTCGCCCGCGATCTCACAGCACTTGATCGCTACGAGCGAAGTGCCTTGTCTCGGCGCAAATCCGCAATCCGTATTCTTGATAAAAGCCGAAGCGGATGTGGGTAGGCCGAACATGCGCCTGCGGCAGTCATGACTCGGTAATCACCTACAACCATGGTGCGGCTAGTGATCTGAGTTAGAAGTCTGTTTGCAGAAGCGGGTGAACCGCCCCGGGTTTCCCGGAAGCTCCAACTTCTGAGAGGAAGGAGCCATAACGAAGCGAACAGCCCCGTTTTCCCCTGAGGTGCGCGAGCGTGCCGTGCGGATGGTGCGCGAGCACGGCTCGCAATGCTCAGCGATCCAGTCGTTTGCTGCCAAGATCGGCTGCTCGGGTGAGACGCTGAGGAACTGGGTGCGCCAGTCCGAGCGTGATCAAGGTGTGCGGCCCGGCCAGACAACGGACGAGCGTTAGCGGATCAAGGCGCTGGAGCGCGAGGTTCGCGAGCTGCGCCAAGCCAACGAGATCCTGCGCAAGGCGTCGGCGTATTTTGCCATGGCAGAACGGGACCGCCGGTCGCGGCCATGATCAGCTTCATCGACGAATACCGGGAGGTCTACGAGGTCGAGCCGATCTGCGGGGTGCTGCCGATCGCCCCGTCGCCCTACTACGTGCATGCCGCCCGGCGTGCCGATCCCGAGAAGCAACTGGTTCGTGCTCACAGCGACGCTGCGTTGATGATCGAGATCCAGCGCGTGTTCGAGGCCAACTTCTGCGTCTACGGCGTGCGGAAGGTGTGGCGGCAACTGGCCCGGGAGGGGATCGTGACCGCTCGATGCACGGTGGCGCGGCTGATGCGCCGACTGGGCTTGGCGGGGGTGGTGCGTGGCAGGAGCGTGCGCACCACGATCCCCGACCCGGCCGCAGCTTGCCCCCTCAACCGGGTCAATCGACAGTTCAAGGCTCCCCGGCCGAACGCCCTGTGGGTCAGCGACTTCATCTACGTAGCGACGTGGTCGGGCTTCGTCTATGTGGCCTTCGTCATCGATGTGTTCGCCCGGCGCATCGTGGGCTGGCGGGCCTCACGTCGTGCTCACGCGAGCTTCGTGCTGGATGCTCTGGAGCAGGCGCTGCACGAGCGTCGTCCTGTGCAAGGCAGCGGGCTGGTGCATCACTCGGACCGCGGCTCGCAAGGTGGATTCAAGTGATCGTCGCAACGGCTTAGCGGAGGGCATTTGTGATGGCAGGTCGGCGGCGTTCGGATCGGTGTCTTCGAGAGAAGCTTCGGTCACCGGGTCGTCCCGGGGTCGGTTTGCGCGCCACTCGGCGGGAGTTCTGGGCGATCATCGCGGACGGGGTGTCGAGCGAGGACGCAGCCATGAAGGTCGGGATCTCGCCGTCGGTTGGCTCGCGGTGGTTCCGGATGGCGGGCGCGGGATGGCGCCCAGCCACCTGTCGCCATCATCCAAGCCACTGTCGACCCACTTCCTGTCGATGGCCGAGAGGGAGGAGATCGCGCTGCTGCGAGCCCAGGGGCATGGGGTTCGGGGAGTGGCTCGGCATCTGGGACGTGCAGCATCGACCATCTCTCGAGAGTTGCGGCGCAATGCAGCGACCCGCAATGGCGGCCTGGACTATCGCGCCACGACCGCGCAGTGGCACGCTGAACGCGCGGCACGCCGGCCCAAGCCAGCGAAGCTTGCTGAGAACGTGGTACTGCGGACGTATGTCCAGGAACGGCTCGCCGGTGCTGTCGCCACGCCGGGCGGGACCACCCTGCCTGGGACGAGCGTCACCTGGAAGGGGCGGCGACACGGACGGCGCCAGAGCCGGCGCTGGGGGCGATCCTAGTGCACTGACGCATTCGAAAGGTTCACACCAGGCGTGAGGCGTGCGAGTCTGCGGCATGGCTCAGACCGTCTGCGTAATCCTCACTGAGGACGAAAAGGCACGGCTGCGCGCGATCAGCCAGGATCGTGCTCGCCCGCTCAAGCACGTCCAGCGCGCCCGCATCGTCCTGCTCTCCGCCGAGCGCCTTCCCGTGCTTGAAGTCGCCCACCAGGCCGGCGTCAGCCGAACCGCCGTCTGGCGCTGGCAACAGCGCTTCGCGGAAGAGGGGGTCGACGGCCTGCTGCGCGACAAGACCCGCCCGCCCGGCAAGCCGCCCCACTCCACCAGCACCGTCGCCGAGGTGCTGGCGCTGACCTGCTCCGAGCCGCCGGGTGAGGTCACTCATTGGACCGGTCGCGCGGTTGCTGCCGCGACCGGCATCTCGCTGCGCTCGGTCCAGCGCATCTGGCAGGAACACCGCCTGCAGCCGCACCGCGTGCGCACCTTCAAGCGCTCCACTGACCCGGCCTTCGCCGAGAAGGTGGAAGACATCGTCGGCCTCTACATGGACCCGCCTCGTCACGCGGTGGTGCTGTCGGTCGACGAGAAGAGCCAGATCCAGGCCCTGGAGCGCACCCGGCCCGACCGTCCGCTCGCGTCAGGACGCCCGGCGACCCGCACTCACGACTACATCCGCCACGGCACCACGACGCTGTTTGCAGCGCTGAACGTGCTGGAGGGCACGGTGATCGGCCGCTGCATGCAGCGCCACCGCCACGAGGAGTTCCTGCGCTTCCTCAACGCCGTCGAGGCGGCGGTGCCGGCCGGCAAGATCATCCACGTGGTGCTCGACAACTACCGCACCCACACCCATGCGAAGGTCCGGGCCTGGCTGTCGCGTCATCCGCGCTGGGTGTTCCACTTCACCCCGACCTCCGCGTCTTGGCTCAACGCCGTCGAGGGCTTCTTCTCGGCGCTGTCGCGTCGGCGACTGCGACGCGGCACGTTCACCGGAATCGTCGACCTGCAGGCGGCGATCAAGCGCTACATTGCCGAACACAACGAGCGGCCCAGGCCCTTCATCTGGACCAAGCCGGCCGCCGCCATCCTCAACAGCCAGGCTGCACCTTCCGTCTGAGTCAGTGCACTAGAGCCCGCAGCAGATCGCCGAGCGTTTGCGGCTCGACTTCCCGGGCGATACGATGATGCACATCAGTCACGAGGCGATCTACCAGGCGCTCTACGTCCAGGTCCGGGGCGCGCTGAAGCGTGAGTTGATCGCGTGTCTTCGCACAGGACGGGCTTTGCGGTTGCCGCGGGCCCGCAGCCTGGGCCGAGGCAAGTCGTTCGTCACTCCCGAGGTGCTGATCAGCGAGCGTCCGCCCAAGGTGGAGGATCGCGCGGTGCCAGGTCACTGGGAGGGCGATCTGATCCTGGGTCTGAAGAGTTCGGCGATCGGGACCCTGGTCGAGCGCACGACACGCTTCACGATGCTGCTGCATCTTCCGCCGATGGACGGTCATGGGGTGACGCCGCGCGCGAAGAACGGGCCGGCTTGGCTGGGCATGGGGCCGAAGCGGTCCGCAAGGCGATCGCCGGTACGATTGCGAGCTTGCCGGAGCACCTGCGACGCTCGTTGACCTGGGACCAGGGAACGGAGATGGCCGAGCATGCGCGCTTACGGATCGATACAGGTCTGCAGGTGTACTTCTGCGATCCGCGCTCATCCTGGCAGCGGGACACGAACGAGAACACGAATGGACTACTACGGCAGTACTTTCCGAAGGGAACGGATCTGAGCAAGCATAGTGCGAATGATCTTGCTGCTGTAGCCACCGTCCTGAACAGCAGGCGCCGCAAGACGCTGAACTGGAAGATGCCGGCAGAGGCACTCGACGCTGTGCTGGCTGCCATGCAAGATGGTGTTGCGACGACCGCTTGAACCCAAGCAATACTTGGCTTTGCGCTACACCGAGCGCCTGGCTGGAGCCGGCATCGAGCCGTCGGTCGGCAGCGTCGGCGACAGCTACGACAACGCCTTGGCGGAGACGATCAACGGCTTGTTCAAGGCGGAGGTGATCCACCGACGCGGGCCGTGGCGCTCCTTCGAGGCGGTCGAGTACGCCACCCTGGAATGGGTCGACTGGTACAACCACCTTCGCCTCCTCGCGCCCATCGGCAACGTCCCTCCCGCCGAGGCTGAAGCGCGCTATTATGCCCATGGCGGCGACCAAGCCTTGGCCGCATGACCCAAGACAAACAGCCTCCGAGAAAACCGGGGCGGCCTCCTGCAGGATCAGCTTGTCGAGTGTGTGGTCCGCGATCGCCTTGCGCAGCCGCTGGTTCTCGGTCTCCAGCTCCTTCATCCGGCGCACCTGGTCGGACTTCAGCCCACCGAACTCCTTGCGCCAGCGGTAATACGTGACCTCGGTCACGCCGATACCCCGGATCGCGTCAGCCACGCTCTGCCCTGTGAGACCAGCACATCCACCTGTCGCAGCTTGGCAACAAACTCTTCCGGCTGGTGCTTCTTGGTTCCCATCGGGTCCGTCCTCCGTCGTGGTCCTGACCCACGAAACTGGTCCGGGCCGAGTGCAAGATTTTCGGGCATCCTGACCCCTGAAGGAGGGTGGATGCCATGCCTCGCAAACGCTTCACGAACGAACAAATCGCCTTCGCCCTGAGACAGGCGGAGAACGGCAGCACGGTGGACGAGGTCTGCCGAAAGATGGGCGTGTCTGAGCCAACCTTTTACCGGTGGAAGAAGCAGTTCGTCGGCATGGGCGTGCCGGAGATCCGACGCCTGAAGCAATTAGAGGACGATAACAGCAAGCTCAAACGCTTGGTCGCCGACCTGACGCCGGATCGCTCGATGCTGGAGGACGTGCTCAAGCGAAAGTGATGAGGCCCGCCGTTAGGCGTGAGGTCGCCGGTCACCTGCAGGTGACCTACGGCATCAGCGAGCGGCGGGCCTGCCAGGCCACCGGCTTCGGCCGTTCGTCCCAGCGCTACCGGACGCGCACGGACCCACAGGTGGCGTTGCGCATGAGGCTCAAGGAGTTAGCGGCTGCGCGGGTCCGCTACGGCTACCGGCGACTGCACGTCCTATTGCGGCGGGAGGGTTTAATCGTGAACCACAAGCGCACCTACCGGCTCTACCGGGACGAGGGGCTGTCGATCTGGCCCAAGCTGCCCAAGCGCAAGCGAGCTTGGCGCTACCGGCAAGGGCGGCCCGCGATCGACAGTCCCAACGAGGTCTGGGCGATGGACTTCATGTCCGACGGCCTCTTCGACGGACGTCCGTTCCGGATCCTGACGGTCGTAGACTGCCGCACGCGAGAGGCGCTCTCGCTGGCACCGAGAACCACCTTCCGCGCCTTCCAGGTGGTGGAGGTTCTCGACGCACTGATCCGGCTCCGCGGGAGACCCAAAAGCCTGCGGGTGGACAATGGGCCGGAATTTGCCGGTCGTATGCTGGATCACTGGGCTTACCTCAATGGGGTGGAGCTCGACTTCTCTCGTCCGGGAAAACCGACCGACAATGCCTACATCGAGGCCTTCAACGGCCGCTTACGAGCAGAGTGTCTAAACGCGTCGTGGTTCTTGTCGCTCGCTGATGCCCGAGCGCGCATCGAGGAATGGAGGTGCCACTACAACGAAGACCGACCTCACACGGCCCTGGGCGGCTTGACGCCTCGAGCCTTCGCCAACCAAGCTGTCACAGCCCGAGAACTTGCATAGGCCCCGGACCACAAACTAGGGCAAGACCAGTCGGCTCAGAGCCATACTTCAGGGCGGACCACTCGGATGGGGGCTGACCAGAAGCCCGGGTCGATGAGGTCGAAGCCCAGGAGGTACTTCCAGTCGATGCGGCCACGCGCCGCTTCGGCCGCACGGCGGTCCGAGAGGTTCTCGGCGAACTGCAACAAGGTAACGAGCGCCAGCCGCCAGGGTGCCTCGGCCGGGCGGCCACGGGAGGAGAACAATGCCGTGAACTGCGCGTCGGTGAACACGGTGCCGAGTTCATCCCTCAGCCGCATGTAAGCATTGCCTCGCGGGAACGCGGCTCGGGCCACGGCGGCGGTCTGGCGGGGAACCTCGGCGGGCGAGCTTGGCTGCAGCGACATGACGAGCCTCGGCGAGCGTTGGATTGCGCTTTCACATCAACGAGCTAACCAAGCAGACGGATTCGCAAGCAGTATCAGAAACGGGGCAATCCCAGTCGGCGTGCTACGGCGCCGATCGCCGAGGGGGCGGCTCACCCTCGGTGACGATGAATAGCCCCCTGCACCTCAGACCACGTCCGCCGCCGGCCGGCTTCGGTGAACAGCTCCACGCGCCTGCCGGCTTTGACATAGCCATACGCTTTGCCATAGACCAAGGATGGAGCTCCCTGAAATAACTGGCGGCGCGTGGACCGCAACCCCGGCTGCGGAGCGATGATAGCGGCCGGCTACGGGGGGACACTGTCGGTCTCCCTCATTCCACTGTGACTGACTTGGCGAGGTTCCGCGGCTGGTCGACGTCTTTCCCGAGCACCACGGCGGTGTGGTAGGCGAGCAGCTGCACCGGCACCGCGTAGACGATCGGCGCCACGACCGGGTCGAGGTCCGGCATCATCACGGTGGCGAGCATGTCGAGGCCGGCCGCGTCGGCGCCGCGCGCGTCGCCGATCAGCACGATCTTCCCGCCGCGGGCCGCCACCTCCTGCATGTTCGACACGGTCTTCTCGAAGGTCGCGTCGTGGGGGGCGATCACGATCACCGGCACCGCGTCGTCGATCAAGGCGATCGGCCCGTGCTTCAGCTCGCCGGCGGCGTAGCCCTCGGCGTGGATGTAGGAGATTTCCTTGAGCTTCAGCGCCCCCTCGAGCGCCATCGGGTAGGCGGTACCGCGGCCGAGATAGAGCACGTCCCGCGCCTTGGCGATCTCGCGGGCCAGGACCTCGATCTCGTCCTCGCGCTTCAAGGCCTCGGCCATCAGGCCCGGCACCTTGATCAGCGCGTCGACGAGGCGCTTCTCCTGCGCCTCGTCGAGGGTGCCGCGCGCCCGGCCCGCCGCCAGCGCCAGGCAGAGCAGCACCGTGAGCTGGCACGAGAACGCCTTGGTCGAGGCGACGCCGATCTCGGGGCCGGCGAGGGTCGGCACCACGGCGGAGGCCTCCCGCGCGATGGTCGAGGTCGGGACGTTGACCACCGCCAGCGTGTGCTGGCCTTGCGATTTGGCGTAGCGGAGCGAGGCCAGGGTGTCGGCGGTCTCGCCCGATTGCGAGATGACGATCGTCAGCCCGTCCTTCTCCAGCGGCGGCTCGCGGTAGCGGGTCTCGGAGGCGACGTCGATCTCGACCGGCAGCCGGGCCAGCGTCTCGAACCAGTACTTGGCGACGAGGCCGGCATAATAGGCGGTGCCGCAGGCGGTGATCGAGATCCGGCTGAGCTTGGCGAAGTCGAAGGGCAGAGCCTCCGGCAGGGCGACCCGGCCCGCCGCCAAGTCGACGTAGTGGGCGAAGGTGCGGCCCACCACCTCCGGCTGCTCGTAGATCTCCTTCGCCATGAAGTGGCGGTAATTGCCCTTGTCGACCAGGAAGGCCTGGGTGGCGATCTTCTGGCGCGGGCGGGCGACGACGTTGCCGGCGCCGTCGCGGATCTCGGCGCCGTCGCGGGTCAGGATGGTCCAGTCGCCCTCCTCGAGATAGGTGATCTCGTCGGTGAAGGGGGCGAGCGCGAGCGCGTCCGAGCCGAGATAGGTCTCGCCGTCGCCGAAGCCGACCGCGAGCGGCGCGCCGTGGCGGGCGCCGATGAGAAAATCTTCTTCGCCGGCGAACAGGAAGGCGAGGGCGAAGGCGCCGCGCAGGCGCGGCAGGGCCGCCTCGACGGCGGAGAGGGGCTTCAGGCCGGTCCGCATCAGGTGGGTGACGAGCTGGGCCACCACCTCGGTGTCGGTCTCGGTCTCGAAGACGCAGCCCTCGGCGGCGAGCTCGGCCTTCAATTCGCGGAAATTCTCGATGATGCCGTTATGCACCACCGCCAGGCGCTCGGTGGCGTGCGGGTGGGCGTTGGTCTCGTTCGGCCGGCCGTGGGTGGCCCAGCGGGTGTGGCCGATGCCGATCGCGCCCGCGAGGGGGTTCTGCAGCAGCTTGAGCTGGAGGTTCGAGAGCTTGCCCTCGGCGCGGCGGCGCTCCAGGCGGCCGGCTTCCAGGGTGGCGATGCCGGCGGAATCGTAGCCGCGATATTCGAGCCGGCGCAGCGCGTCGACCACCTGTCCCGCCACGGCATTCCGGCCCACGATTCCAACTATTCCACACATGTGCAGCACCCAAGTGACAGAAGTTGATTTGACCTAACTATTATGCGTTCTCGCCGTGAACTATTTCTCCCACAGCCTTTTTTCCCAAGCAAAGGCCTGGGTGACGATCTCGCGCAGGTCGTCGTGCTGCGGCACCCAGCCGAGCTCGACCCGGATGCGGTCCGCCCCGGCGACGATCCGCGACGGGTCGCCGGCCCGACGCGGCGAGAGCTTGACCGGGAAGTCGACGCCGGAGACCGACTTCACCATGTCGATCACCTCCAGCACCGAGTAGCCGCGGCCGTAGCCGCAATTGAGCGTCAGGCTCTCGCCCCCGGCCCGCAGGTGGCTGAGCGCCGCGAGGTGGGCCGCCGCCAGGTCCGAGACCTGGATGTAGTCGCGCAGGCACGAGCCGTCCGGCGTCGGATAGTCGGTGCCGAACACCTCGAGCTGGCCGCGCTTGCCCAACGCCGCCTGCGTCGCGACCTTGATGAGATGCGTGGCGTTGGGTGTCGACTGGCCCGACCGCCCGCGCGGATCGGCGCCCGCCACGTTGAAGTAGCGCAGGACCACGTAGCTGATGCCGTGGGCGCGGGCGGCGTCCTCCAGCATCCACTCGGTCATCAGCTTGGAGCGGCCGTAGGGGTTGATCGGGTTCGGGGTCAGGTCCTCCGGCACCGGCACGACCGCCGGCTCGCCGTAGACCGCGGCGGTCGAGGAGAAGATCACGTGGCGCACGCCGGCCTTGATCGCCGCCTCGATCAGCGCGCGCGACTTGACGGTGTTGGCGAGGTAGTATCCGAGGGGATCCGACACCGAGTCGGGCACCACGATCTTGGCGGCGAAGTGCGCCAGGGCATCGATGTTGTGCCGGCGGATGGTCTCGGCGACGAGCGCCTGGTCGGCGACGTCGCCGCGCACCAGCGTGACTTCCGGCGGCAGCGCCCAGTCGAAGCCGGTCGAGAGATCGTCGAGGACCACCACTTCGTCGTGGCCGGCGTCGATCAGGGCGAGCACCATATGGCTGCCGATATATCCGGCGCCGCCTGTAACCAAAACAGCCATTATCTAATCCTCATCATTTCTCTACTGGTTAGGACCTAGATCTTAGAATGAATATGCGCGAGGTGCGTCGAAAATGAGCACTCAAATCAGGACTATAGTACAGTATTTCAGCAGCCTAACGTTGTGCGCGGTGAGGGCATCGTCGAATAGTCTCCAAGCGGCGCCACTAATAGGGTATTAAGATTTCTAAGTCTGTGGCATTTCCGCAACCGTTGAAAGAGAATTTTTTCTGATGAATCAGCTTTGGGCGACTAGCAGAACGGCACGATCGGGAGGCGTTGGCCTGGGATGGCTCGCCCGCTTCATTCCGACTGATACCAATTCCGGTTGATTAGGCCAGCTTAGGTATTGGCTTGGTAGTTTTGGGCAGCCAATGGAAGCTCGTGCGTGAGCTGAGGACGTCAGGCTGGTCGCACAAGGTCTTGCACCACTGCTCGACCACGCGTTCCAGCTCGTCCAGGTTGGCGATGTGCCGGTTGACCACCGGCTCATCGACCAGCGGCCACAACGTCTCAGCGGGCTGCAGTTCGGGGGTGTAGGGCGGCAGGTAGACCAGCCGTACACCCTCGGGCACCGCCAGGCTGGGCTTTGTGTGCCAGCCGGCATTGTCGAGCACCACCACCCGGCAGCGCGTGCCCGTTCCGACCTTGCGCGCGAAGTCGGCCAACAGCGGCTCGAAGAACGGCTTGGACAGGCCGTCGGAGAGGTACCACACCGTCTCGCCCGTCGCCGGTGCCACGAAGGCAGTGACGTGCAGCCACTTGAAGCGGTGATGGCCCAGCGCCACCGGCCGCTCGCCCGCCGGCGCCCAGACCCGCCGCGTAACTGACTTCAGGCCGAGGCGGTGCTCGTCCGTCGCATAGACGACGACTGGGAAATGCGGCTCACGAGCTTCCTCGTCATCGACGGTCTGCGCCAACTATTGTTTAAAAGCCTGCGCAGCCTCGGGCGTGGCCGCGTGTGGATTGCGCGGGCGCGGCCGTTGCAGCGACCAGCCCAGCGCCTTGAGCGCCTCCCAGCCGCGCTGCACCGCCACCTGCTCGCGCCCCAGGTCCTGAGCCAGGATGTCCGCCACCTTGCGGCTCGTCCACACGTCCCCGTCCGGCGGCGGCTCGGCCAGGCGTTGGCGCAGGCGGTCGAGGACGTCTGGCGTCAGGAGGCTGGCCGCGGCTCCGTTGTGGCGGCGCCGGTCGCCCAACGCCTCGACCCCCTCGGCGTTGTAGCGGTCGCACAAACGGCGCACCCAGCGTTCGCTGAAGGCGGAGGCCGCGGCGGCTTGTGCGAAACTGTGGCCCTTGGCCGAAAGCCAGATCGCCTGGGTCTGACGGGCGGTGCGCGCATCACCACAGGCGGTGAAGCGCTCCTCCAACTCCAACACGCTCAGGTGTGACACCGGGCCGGCCATCGCCGCCTCCCTCGACAAACGCAATCCCCTTGCAATGCACCAACCCGCCCATCGGTTCACAGCTAAGCTGATCAAATCACATGGAAACCTTATGAGTGCGGGCTGCGATTGCTCCGCTTCGTCGCGGGACACTATTTCTACCGCGAGACACTACCCGCGCTACGAGCGGGGGCCCTCTGCCGTACGACCGAGCCGTCATGGCCAGCACCTTGTCCAAACTGCACTCTGGCATCCGCGGTGCGATGCTCCCGGCCAATGCTGGCATGCAGAGTCTTTATCTCTGGACTGTGAACCCTGCGAGTCTGCATAGCCCCTGTAACTTGCGAGCGCCGATGATGCTTGTCCAGCGAACCACATAATATCGAGCTCACCCCGGCAAAGCCGGGGCTTGCTCGTCAGTAAATATTTATTATTTTAATAATTCATTCGTATATACTTGTTTTTCAACAAAACGTCATGTCTATATAATCTGGCAATTCTGAAGTTAGTCAATGCCGAAACAATATTATCGAGATTAATCCCGCCTTCATAGAGCTCCAGGTCCGAATATTCCGTATATAGGTATTTTGTTCTGCTCAGCGCGTCCTTACCTCCACCAATAAGATCGATCTCTGCACCTTGTATACTCGCCAAAAATAAAATTGATCTTATCAATATTATCGCGAGAAGCCCAGCCATCCAAGCTTTGAACATTTACTGTGATCTGCTTATCAAATCTTATCCATAGATGCGTCTTTGTGTGCATCTTAGCATTACTCTGCCAGGTTGATGTCTCCTATCTCTTGTTTGCTGAGGCGAGCGGGAGAACCGCGATGGATGAGCTCGGGTCGAAGGTGTGGCTGGACCACTTGGAGGCATGGCTGGCTCCCTTTCTGGCCGCCTTGCCCCGCGCCGAACAGCGACGCTGGGCGCCGCTCTATCTGCGAGGCCTGCTTCTGCCTGGCGAGCGCAAGAGCGTGGAACCGATGGCGGCGCGCGTCGCGCCCGGCAACGTGCAGCAACTGCATCACTTCGTATCCGCCTCGCCTTGGCCGTACGCACGGCTCGAGCGCGTGCTGGCCGAGCAGGCCGACCGGCTCGTGGGCGGGCTACAGGCCGTGCTGGTGATCGACGACACCGCGCTGGTCAAGCAGGGGCGCCACTCCGTCGGCGTGCAGCGCCAATATTGCGGCCAGCTCGGCAAGAAGGCGAACTGTCAGGCGCTGGTGTCGCTGACGCTGGCCCAGGGCGAGGTTCCGATCCCGGTGGCGCTGCGATTGTTCCTGCCCGACAGCTGGGCGGACGATCCGGCTCGGCGGCGCGCGGCAGGCGTGCCCGACGATGTCGCCGGTCGGCCCAAGTGGCAGATCGCCCTCGACGAGATCAATCGGCTGCGCGAGCAGACCGTGCGCTTCGGATGCGTGCTGGGCGACGCCGAGTACGGCAAGGTGGCGGCCTTCCGTCACGCCCTCGACGCCCGGGGCCTTCGTTGGGCCCTGGGCCTGCCGCCGACCCAAAAGGTGTTTGCCGCCGACGTCACGACGGCCATGCCCGCGCCCACCAGGGCGGGAGGACGCCCGCGCAAGCACCCCGTGCCCTCGGCGCCGAGCCGCCCGGCGGCGGCCTTGTTCGCCGATCCCCCCGACGCGACGTTCCGCAGCCTGTCGTGGCGCACCGGCACCAAGGGGCCGCTTCAGGCCGCCTTCAGCGCCCACCGCGTGCGCGTGGCCGACGGCCCGCTCGCCTCAGGGGCCCAGCACCTGCCAGGGGCCGAGCGCTGGCTAGTGTGTGAGCACCGCCCCACGGGCGAGCGCAAGCTGCACCTGACCAACCATCCGGCCGACACGACGCTGGAGCAGCTGGCAGCGGCCATCAAGGCGCGCTGGAGTTGCGAGCAGGCGCACCAGCAGCTCAAGGAGGAACTGGGCCTCGACCACTTCGAGGGTCGCTCCTGGATCGGGCTGCACCATCATGCACTCCTCTGCCAGATCGCGTTCGCCTTCCTGCAGAGCCAGCGGGTCGGGGAAAAAAAGGTGCGGGTCACAGGCGCCCGGCCCGCCGCCGCGGCCGACGCTGCCCGAGGTCAGGCGCCGTGTCGCCGCCGCGCTCCTCGTGCATCTCACGCGCTGCCCGCACTGCCGCCGGCCAAACCTCATCCACATGCTGCTATGAACATGGCAGAGTAGCGTTAGACCCCGTTTCAGAACGGGTTCGCAAGCTTGGGTGTTGGGTGAGCGGCAGGCGTCGCGGGCGTTGGGAGAGTGTCTGACGCTCACCCGAGAGACCCGATGTGGACGCCCGCGGCCCGCGCCGAGCTTGTGCGCGAAACCCTGCCCTATGCAACCTGCCTGAGCGATGCCGAATGGGCCGTGCTCGCCCCGCTGCTGACCGCGCCTGCCCGGACCGGCCGCCCGTGGCTCTGGTCGCAGCGCGCCGTGCTCGACGGCATCCTCTACGTCCTGCGCACCGGCTGTGCCTGGCGCCACCTGCCGCTCGACTTCCCGCCTTGGGGCACCGTGCACCGCTGGTTCCTGCGCTGGGCCGAAGCAGGCGTGTTCGAGCGGCTGGCTCATGCCCTGACCCTGGCCGATCGCGAGCGGGTCGGGCGCGAGGCCGGTCCAACGGGAGTCATCCTGGATGCGCAGGCCGCACGCTCTGGCGGCGTCGGGGTCGAGGGTGTGCGCGGCTACGACCCCGCCAAGCGCGTCGTCGGCCGCAAGCGCCATGCGCTGACCGACACCGACGGCCGTCTGCTGATGGCTGCCGTCTCGCCCGCCGACCTGCATGACAGCCACGGCGTCGCGCTCCTGCGGGCCTCGCGTCAGCTCTGGCCGTTCCTCGCTCACTGCTTTGCCGATCGCGCCTACCGGGGTGAGCGGGTCGGCACGGCCACAGCCATCACCGTCGAGATCGTCGAGCCCGAGGACCGCCAGATAGGCTTTGCGGTGCAGCCAAGACGCTGGGTGATCAAGCGCACGCTCGGCTGGATCGGCCGCTGCCGTCGACTGGCCCGCGACCACGAGGCCACTGTCTCCTCGGCGCTCACCTTCTTCGTCCTCGCGGCCGCCATGGTCCTCGTCAGGCGGCTCGCACGACCCTTATGAAACGGGGTCTTAGGCTTCCAAATGGAGCCGGAAAGATGCCAGCCCTCTGGATAAAGCTTCGGATCGTATTCCGGCGGTATGCCGCCGCTCATATTAAATTCTATCTCTCCGTCCTCTTTCCCTATTGCTGTTTCCACGAGCGTGATGTCTGATTTATCGAGCCTCGCCTTCCATAAGCGGATCGCTCTGGGATCACATTCGAACGTGTAGATACGCGCCTTGGGAAACATCTCGGAGATCTTTTTTGTATCTATACCATCGTTGGCGCCCAATTCTACTATTAAGCTATCAGCCCCTTGGATCGATAATATGACATAACTCATCATAAATCGAACCGTGCGACATTTCATACGACATGCATCTGGCCCTCCAGTATTTAGCCGTCTAGTACTTCCGAAAACCCGATAGTAATCATTCGAAAAATATTTTGCAACTTTCCTGGGGGCAATAAATGTAATAGCAACCAGCCGAGGTCGTACAATTTCATATTTTCTCCACGACATCTAGATCGTGATCCACTCCGCAGGAACCGGGCTCCCGCGATCGGCATGGGTTAGCGTCCAGTTCCGTGGAGCGATTACATACTTTTTAGGATTGGCATTGAGCCAAGCGCCCCACCAGCTAAAAGAGCTATTTGCAATGATATGATGCGCGCATTTTGACATTAATATAATCTCCTCAGCATCTCTCTTCTCAAGGCCGCCATCAAGTTGCTCAACAAATATTGAATTGGAAGGAAAAATCATATTTTTCCTGCACCAATCGATGTCATCACTGAAAATAATAAAGCATGCACCCGGAACAAGCTTGTTCATTTCCTCGATTGCAAGATTATACCAATCCTGGCTCATAGTTCCGTGATGTGAGGCCGCGTTGGGATTTGAAATGTAGTCCCCTCGGCGCACGTGTAACGAAACCAGAGGATAGAGTAAAGATTTTTGCAAAATGCCATTATAATATTTTTTTCTGCTTTCTGGCACCGGATAAGAGAGCGTAAAATCACTTCTGATTACATCGGCTATCGTATTAAAATATTCTTGCCTTTGCCAGTATCCACTTAGATAGGCCGACTCTCTGACATTCATGGCATCACGATCAACAGGATAACCAAGTTGTGGGGTGTACAGCAATTCGAAACCCTGGAAAGGCTGTCGCTTTGCGGCGTCACCCACATGGAATCTGCATTTTTTGCCAGGCTCGACGCTGACCGGAACACCCCCAAGTGCTGAAGACAACACTCGCCCTTTGATCTGAAACGCACTAAGACTAAACGAACGTTGAGTATCAGTATTAGGCCTGCCGCGATCAAACCAAGACGTATCGAGAACAATAGAACTTTTATTATGAATCGATAGGTTACGCGCGATAGCGTACTGGAACATTTGATTACCGAGCCCGCCTATTATTCTAGTCACGATCATTATATTCTCCAAAAAGACGCGATTAGTGCTTGACTTCAATTCACAAATAGCTTGTTGACACAACCGCACTCAGATCCAACAGGCGAATATTTATCTGACCTTGATATCACTCGATTTGCCCTCGCCACCAATCGATACGATCGTTAGCAATCGAGAGCGCATCATCTACATTTGGCGGGCGTTCGGAAAGGAGCCATGCTTTGAACTGTTCAAAGACCGCTAATTGCTGCTGTGCTTCAGGCTTTGATTTCTGACGAACGCTCACCTCGGGGGCGTCGCGGTATGAAACGAGCGGATCATTTATATATACGAAACTCGTGAAACAACAAACGCCCAACCATAGCGCGTAATCTTCACAAAGCTTATCTTCTGGAAAGAACCCGACCTTATCAATTATTTTTTTGCTGACAACTGCGGAGCTGCAAACGACAAAGTTACAGCATGCCAAAGCTTTCAAATCAAAATATTCACTATTGCTGTTTACCAGCAATACAGGATCTGGCTTCCCGCTAATAAACCGCCACGCCTCTGTACTACTTGCTAAATACTTACCGTCTTTCAGAGATGTCATCTGACGACTCAACTTGGTCGGATGCCACGTATCATCGTCGTCCATGAAAGCGAGCCATTCTCCTTTTGCCTGGCGAATTCCTCTGTTTCTCGGAACACCTGGCCACCCTGAATGAAACTCCGCTTCAACCCATTTGACACGCGGATCTGTGTGCTCAAGGACGAACTTGTCGGTCCCGTCCGCGGAACCATCGTCGCAAATGAGAATTTCCATGGGCGGATATGTCTGCGCGAGCACACTATCTACAGCTCTGATGAGCAATCCAAGCCTATTATACGTGGGTATAATGACAGATACCGTATCATATGATCCGACCATTGCTTATACCTTGAGCTTTCTTTGATTTCGGGCGACTAATTTACGTAATTTCAATGCTGACTCGGCCTCCATCAACAATACGGGCTCAACTTCACGGATAGATATGCTGCATCTTAACTTGCATGCGGACAAAGGTGCCTCTCTGAACTCGGCTATTTACACAATTCAAAGCGAATTGGCATTTTCTCCGTCCTTTGAAGTAAGTGAAGCTCTGAAACGGTAGGACCAAGCGCGCCACCCCATTTCCGCACCGGGTCCAACAGGCCAGCGGTCACTTGGTTGGGGAACGCGCAGAGGCCGGGCGAGAGACATTCGCGACGCTGACAGAAAGCGCGGAATATAATCGAGCAAGAGCGTCATAGGTAATGAGGTCTCGCTGCTCTTATGCCTTTCATTCCCCAGCCGGGAAATTGCTCAAAGAGCGATAGCAAAGCCTGAGCGGCGTCTCGGGCGTGCCCCCCCTGATGGAGACATGATCCGTCGCTCTCACCGAAGGGGGATCGAAACACCAAAGCGCCTACGCTTAGCAGCGAAGCCTGGCAGTGGCTCAACCGCCGTCTGGGAGGTGGCGCGACGAAGAGGTACTTCACAGATGCGATCGCGCAATCTCCCGTGATCGGGGGCTCAAGGTCCCGAGCGGCAAGGCGCGAGCAGCGCCCTACCACCACGTGGTTCCGCACCCATCTCTTCCCTTGGGTCAACCGCCAAATCTGCACCCCGCCTCTCGGCAGAGCCTTGCCATGCTTTTAATGCTCTGCCGGTCATACGTCCATGCCCCGGCGCAGCCTCAAAGCTTGAGCCTCCGCCCTCCCCGCCCGTGATCACGCAGCTTATATCCATGGTTTGCTTTCGAGGGAAGAAGTTGTCAACGCCGTTCGAAGTCTGACCCAGCGTCCGGCGTTCGCCGGTAACGGTCGCGTCGCGAGGAACCGGGCGTGCCGCAGGTCGTGCTTGGCGCGCCCTTACACCGTCCGCTTCCGTCTCCGCCGTCTCCGCCGGCTCCCCCGAAACGCTCCGTGCCAGCACCAGCACAGCGTTCATGACGGCTCGATCTCTGGGACAGGAGCACAATGCCGTCGATGAGCCGCCCGTCCAGCTCGCTGCGCTCACCATCCCGCAGGAGTCTCAGCGCCGTCCGCCGCACCGAAGGGCGCCGCCTGGGAATCGATCTCATCCGAGGCAAGCCGCCCTCGAAGCGCAGCATCGCAGAGCCGGATGCATCTCATGCCACCCCGGAAGCCCGGTATTCGCCGGTCGCACCACACCAACGTAGAGCTCGCTTTCTCCGAACCGCCGAAACGAGGTGGAGGATGAACGAATTGGTGATCAACGTCCGCCCCTTTGGCGGAAAATCGGCGCCATGCTGGGACGCAATCAGTGCCGCACCGTATTCCGCGACTGCCCGGAGTCACGCCTATTATCAACGATCCGAGATGCTGACGGATCGAACCGTTGATCTAGCTGGAATTTTTCGCAATAGCATAGGCGTGACGGTAGTGGGCGTTCCACCCGCCGGACCTGCTGTCGCGCGTTGGAACGCGATTGGGATGGGCGCACGAGGCTCGGCCGTCGACGCAGCCGCTGCGACTCACCAGGCTCCGAGCCACACGAGGGGCGGCGCGCGGCGCTGCCGATCCAGCTCCTTCTGGCCCCACCATGAGTCGTGGCCGAGCAGGTGTCGGGGCCGGGGCTCGTTGCCGAGCCCCGGCTCCCTCAGAACCGGACGGGACGATCTCTCGTCATCCGGCTCAAGCCTCTGCCGCCTGGCTCATCGTCCGCGCGTGGTGAGCCTTGTGGCACCACCGATGCACCAGCTTCAGGTTGGTGATCCGGTCCGTCCCGCTGCAATGGCGCGGTGTGTCGTGGTGGACCTCGACGAAGGTGATGTCCTCGTCGGGATCGAACATCACGCCGCAGAGCGCACATCGGTAGTCCTGCTGCCGTAGTAGCGTCGCTCGCGTGCGAGACCGCATCGTCTCGTCCCGTCGCCGGCGCCGCTGGGCCTGCCAGTATGTTCGGTCGTCGGGATTCAGCGGGCTGCGCTTGCCCTGGACCTTCGCATGCCGGACTATCCCCACCTCGTCGTGCCGCACGAGCTTGGTTTTGCCGTCCACGAAGTTCCACGCCGGGTCGAAGTACCTCGACCGAACCCATCTTGCCGCCTTGGTCGGATGGCGCCGCTTGGCCCACCGCCACAGCTTGGCGAAGACGTGATGATCCGCCGTGTGGAACGCGTGTTTCGACGCGCCGTGCCGGTAGTAGGCCGTCCAGCCCCGGATCACCGGGTTCAGGGCGGCGATCACCTGGCTCGGGCTGGCCTGACGATGGTCGCGCAGGTAGTCCCCGATGGCGCGCAGGTGCCGCACCACCTTGGCCTTCTGCGACCGCGTCAGAACCTTGCCCCGGATGCGTCGAACGGTGAAGCCCAGGAAGTCCACACCGTCGTCGATGTGAACGATCCGGGTCTTCGCCTCGCTCAGCTGCAGACCGCGTGCACCCAGGAACCGGGATAGCGCGGGAACGACGTGGGTCTGCAGGACCTCCTGTGTCGGTGCCGTCACCACCAGGTCGTCGGCGTAGCGGATCAGGCTGACGCCGCGGTTCTCACCGCGGCGCAGGCTCGGGCGGACGTACCGGCCCCGAGCATCCTCGGCTCCGAAGAGCCGCTCCATGCCGTCGAGCGCGACGTTGGCCAGCAATGGCGATAGGGGACCGCCTTGCGGCGTCCCGGCCGTCGTCGCCGACCACCTGCCGAGATCCACCGCGCCGGCTTTGAGCCAGCGCCGGATCAGGGTGGTGAACACCGGCAGCCTCGCCAGCAACGGATCGTGTCCGATGGCGTCGAAGCAGCCGGCGATGTCCGCATCGAGCAGCCAGCCACTCGCACCGGCCGGGTCGGAACCCGTAGCTGTTCGCCTCGAAGCGCGTCTCCCATTCGGGTTCCAGCGCCAGTTTGACGAGCATCTGCATGGCCCGGTCCCGGACCGTCGGGATGCCCAGGGGGCGCTGCCGCCCGTCTGGCTTGGGGATGTACACCCGCCGGACCGGCTGCGGCCGGTAGCCCCTCAGGCCGAGGCCGTGATCGGCCAACCTCATCCGGCTCTCGGGCGTCCTGCACACCACGCCGTCGATGCCGGGCGTATCGCGGCCCGCGTTCTGCTGGGTCACCCGGCGGACCGCGAGCCGTTTTGCGGATGTGGAGCGAACCAGGAGCTTCTGCAGGTTCTTGACCTGCCGAGCCTTCCCGGCTGCCGCGGCACGGAAGATGCGGCCCTGCAATCGCTTCACGGCGTCCTCCGTCGCGGCCCAATCGATCTCGGGCCACGTCGTCTGTCCGCGTTCACCGGTCAGTTCGGCTGTCACCGTCCAACGTCCCCGGCAAGTCCAATCGATCCAAAGCTTCTCGACCGTTGAGACCCTAGAGCATCGCCCGGTCAGTCTGCAACGCAGCAGTCTATCTGGTATCCCGCTGCATTGAGGTAGTTGCGACACTCCTGCGGGGTGAAAGCTGCGAAGGCTTGGCGGATCGCAGCATGCAGGTCTTCGACCGTGCGCGCGGCTGCGGTGCGCAGCAACGTCTTGAGCTTGGCGAAGGCCTGCTCGATCGGGTTGAACTCCGGGCTGTAGGGCGGCAGGTACACCACCCGCGCGCCCGCCGCCGCAATGGCCTCGCGCACGCCCGCCACCTTGTGGGCCTGGAGGTTGTCGAGGATCACCGTATCGCCCGGCCGGAGCACTGGGACCAGCGTGTCGGTGACGTAGTCCAGGAAGCGCTGGCCGTTGGTAGCGCCCTCGAAGATCGCCGTTGCCGTCAGGCCGCTCGCGCGCAGGGCTGCCGTGACGGTGGTGGTCTTGTCGTGCCCGCATGGCATCGGCAGGCGACAGCGCTGGCCGCGTGGGGCCCAGCCGTAGCGGCGTGCCATCCGGGTCGAGGCTGCCGTCTCATCAATGAACACCAAACGGTCCGGATCGAGGTCGAGTTGACCCTCGAACCACGCCTGGCGCGCCTGCGCTACGTCCGGACGGTCCTGCTCGGCGGCGTGGAGAGCCCCTTTTTACGGGTGATGCGATGACGGGCCAGGAAGCGCGACAGGCCGCTGGTGCTGGTGGTGACGCCCTGCTCGGCCAAAGCGTGGCGCAACTCCGACAGCACGATGTTGCCGCACTCCTCGCACAGCCTCAGGATCCGCGGGGCATGAGCCTCGATGACCTGCGAGCGCTGGTCTCCGCCCATCGGCTTGGGTCGGACGTGGCCGTCCCGGAGATGGCGGGCGTGCCAGCGACTGACGCTGGCGGCGCTGACGCCGAACCGCTCGCCAGCTTGGCGGCAGGACGCGCCTGCCAGGACGGCAGACACGACGCGCTCACGCAGATCGACGGACAAGGGTGACGTCATCGCTGGCTCCTTCAGCCAACCAACGCCCTTACCAACTTGGCCGTTGCAGACCGATCGCACAGCGCTCTAGCGGAAGTCAGCACCCTTTCGGGTCGGGTATCTCCTCGTCGCCGAGGCCCTGTCCGCCCGGTTACAGGGCGGCCTTCGCTTGCTCCGCCGTTCCTCTACCCCCTCCGCCATGCCCTTCCTTGCGGTCGGGAGACCGTCGCCTTGCGGCGGCGGGACGGGTGGGGCTTACCCTGTTGCCCGATGGGGAGAAGCGGAGGGGGGGGCTGCGCCCTATGGTCCGGCGGGTCATGTTGCCACCGTCGTCGATGCTGACACTCGACGATCCGACCCGCGTGCCGTTTTGGCGCCGGCCTGACAGCACCTTTGGCCGGTTGCGGATGACGGACCTTGACTGCGGGCGTTCACACACGTTGAGCCTTCCATCCTCTGCTGGGCCGCCTCCGGATTGGTGCTTCCAGATTAGGGCTGTTGTCTCCGGAGCTTCGCACGTCGGATCGCTCCTTCGCACGTCCGGGTAGCAGCACTCGGGTGGACGAGGTTCCCTTACGGGACACTCCTCCATCGGACCTTGCGGGCTACTGGAGCGGTGTGGGTTCCAGCAGCCCTCAGGTCGCACGCCAGCGATCCGCGACCTGACTCACCTCCGGCGCATTGCGCGCGAGGTCGATCAGACCGACGACGAGACCAGCTCTCAAGCCCGCGGCACTGTGGCGGGGCAGCTACAGATCAAAGATCGCTTACGATCTACAAGCCGAAGCTTCATAGCATGAGGATCGGTAATGCAAGGAAATCACCCAAAAGCGGTAGTCGGTAGCAAGCCTTCAAACAGGCGCAAGCCGGCGGTCGATGCCTTCGATCCGCACTTCTCACGTCCTGTCCGGTCCGTCCTCAACGTCCCCGATACCCGTGAGGCGCAGGCGGTTGCCTTCGAACCTCACTTTCCTCCGATAGCGGGGAGACCCGCAAGGGGGAGGTAAGCGGGAACTGCAACGGCGGTACGAGCGCTATCTGTCGGCGTCTCGCCGAGGGACTACGAGCCGAGAAATGACAGATCCTCGCAGAGAGGGGGTCTACGATGGCCGCTGTACAGTATTCACCGGACGCAGAGGCATCCTCTCGGACCTGCCCGGCCTGAGCAACGCGGCGTCGTTGCAACATCACCTAAGCTGGAGTGCAGTCGTACCAAGGGTGACAACGGAACGATCGTTGGGCGCGCTTGTAGTAGCGGATCGTGGTTCGAACATCATGCACGCGAGGCCGCTGCGCCGGCTCAGAAAGCGGACAGTCGGCCAGTTCGGCAGTCCTGGTTATCGTCAATCCGACAAGGTGCTCCTAATCGCGGCCCGTCAAGCGGTCCGTCAGTACATTCACGGGCGAACCATTCGCGTTACTTGCAGACCGTAAGCTACCCATGCTCAACGTTGCTGCGACGGCAGTGCTGCTCCGCCTGTCGGCGAACAATCCCTCGATCACGGCGCGGCGGATTGATCAGCCCCCACGGGGTGGCCCGAGTGGAATGTTAGTGGACCGTGGGCCTTTCCACCACGGGTAGCTTGCCCGGCGGAGCCGGTCGGGCGAGCGCAGCCGGCCAAGCGGCCAGGGCGGGCACGAACACCTCCGGGGCGGGCGGGCGGTAGCCGAGCGAGGCGTGCGGCCGAACTCCGTTGTAGTGCCTTCTCCAGATCTCGATCAGGACCTGCGCCTCCCGCAGAGAGTAGAAGATCTCCCCGTTCAGCAACTCATCCCGTAGCCTCGCGTTGAAGCTCTCGATGTAACCGTTTTCCCGCGGTGAGCCAGGCGTGATGTAGGCCGTCTTTGCGCCCACGGCGGCGATCCACTTCTGCACAGATTGGGCGATGAACTCAGGTCCATTGTCAGAGCGAACGTGCGCAGGCACGCCGCGGAGGATGAACAAGTCCGAGAGCACATCGATCACGTCCGGGGCCTTGAGCTTGCGCGCCACCCGGATGGCCAAGCACTCGCGGGTGAACTCGTCAATGACGTTCAGCAGGCGGACCTTGCGCCCGTCATGCGTGCGCGCCTCGACGAAGTCGTAGGACCAGACATGATCGCGGTGCTCGGGCCGCAGCCGGACACAGGAGCCATCCCGTCCCACAACCGGCCCTTCTTGGGCTGACGGGCCGGCACCTTCAGCCCCTCCAGCCGCCACAGTCGCTCCACCCGCTTGTCGTTGACCAGCCAGCCCGCCGCCCGCAGCAGGGCGGCGATCTTGCGGTAGCCGTAGCGGCCATACCGGCGCGCCAACTCGATCAGGTCAGCCAGCAGCGCCGCCTCGTCGTCTCCCCCGCGGCACCTTGCGCTGCGTCGAGCGATGCTGCCCGAGAGCGCGACAGGCGCGCCGCTCGTAGACCGTCAGCACGGTCGGACATGCTCGATGCAGGCGCGCCGGCGCGCGGGGCTCAGACGTTTCCCCGGGCGGCCTCCTGCAGGATCAGCTTGTCGAGTGTGTGGTCCGCGATCGCCTTGCGCAGCCGCTGGTTCTCGGTCTCCAGCTCCTTCATCCGGCGCACCTGGTCGGACTTCAGCCCACCGAACTCCTTGCGCCAGCGGTAATACGTGACCTCGGTCACGCCGATACCCCGGATCGCGTCAGCCACGCTCTGCCCCTGTGAGACCAGCACATCCACCTGTCGCAGCTTGGCAACAAACTCTTCCGGCTGGTGCTTCTTGGTTCCCATCGGGTCCGTCCTCCGTCGGCTCAGAGCCATACTTCAGGGCGGACCACTCCGATGGGGGCTGACCAACAGGAGGGTTGTCCGCCCTCCGTTGATACTCACCACTTTCGATAAGTTTTAAATTTTCAATTTTGCAGGCATTACCATTTTCCAACACGTGACATCGCACCCGTGACATCGTGTCCATCGGGGACGACATTGAGGAGCTGTCTCGGAAACTCCCTTACCTTCTCCAGCGCAAAGCCAAACTCTTGGAATGTTTCGAAATTTTTGATACGATGCTTTGTAATCTTATGAGTACCAATGTTAAGTAAATAAATGGGAGAGTTATGATCGGATCGGGTGAGGCATGTTCCTCTTTCTAAGGCATCTCCCTCTGTGAATTCGGTCGTGTCCAGGAGGTGCATCACGGGCGAGAGGAAAAGATCATCGAGCGTTTTTTGATCTTCGATCCTGTGAAAATGACCATGAAATACGAGCCATATTTTCATAGATTTTTCATCACGAAACAAGAGACCATCGAGATCAGGCCTAATCATGGTTTTCTCCAGATAAGCACAATTCAATTGAGGCGATTCGAGTAAATCTCCTCTCAATAGTTTTATTTGCTAGCACCACCGTGGCCTTTTACGTTCCCCATTGCGATGTTGGCTGTTCGTCTCCGAGCTATGATTCAAGTTGGCTTCCCCTTCATCAAAAAAATCCGACCTCGCTCTGTAGCCCAATGAGTGCCCTGCGAAGTTATGAGAGTTTCCCTCAGAAATAAAGAGGATTGCTGGCTCAACATAAGCGCGCAGCATCCTTCCCACAACGGTAGGGGATGGATGATGAAAGAAATGCTCATCACCAATGTGAACAGACGAACGCATCGCGAACTCGCAATGGGATGCGGCGCGCAATTTGACATAGAAAATGCCCTTCAAGAATTTAGTAGGTGCCTCGAACGGGGAACTTCGGTGCGAAGTGCACGGCGGCCTAATTAGTGCAGGAGATAAGCTTCGGGCGGTAGTGTGCGGCAGCACCGCGCCCACCCCATCCCCAAACCCGCCTGCAATTTCAACCCTGTCGAACGCATCATCCATCAGTTCGAAGCTCCGCTGTCGCCGGCAAGACAGGAACACATCGTCAAGCGCTGGGCCACATAACTGGCCTTCGCCCCAGTATCTCTCGTCATCGACGTGTTTGCTCGGGGCATCCGACCGGCGGGCCTCACATCGTGCTCAGGCGAGCCTCGTACTGGATACCCCGGAGCAGGCACTGCACGAGCGTTGCCCTGTTACAGGCAGCGGCCTTTATGCACCGTTGGGACCGCAGCGCAATGTACATGGCTTTGCGCGACGACGCAGCGACTGGCAGGAACAGATATCGCGTCGACGGGTCCGCAACGACGACGCCTCGGCGGAGACGGTCGACGGCCTGTTCAAGGTGGAGAGTTTACCCCGGACGCGATCCTGGGCGATCTGTCAACGCTGCCCGTGGCGCTCCGTCGAGGCCGTCGAGTACATCATGAAGTCAGTCTGGGATTGCCCCGGGTCGGTCGTTCTTGCTCATTTTGATATTGGTGGCGAATTCAGCGTGGCATCCTGCGATAAGAGGACGACCAGCACGGCGCGAAGAGTGACGATGTTGCCCCGACGCTCATCAGGAGGGGAGCATGTCGCTCAACGTGAGACGCACCTATGTCGTACCTGATCAGACTGCGCAGGTCGCGCGGGCGATCTTTCCGAACGGCAATCCAGTCATGCGCCTCTATGACGACCTGCATCGGGCCGTGGAGGATCACGACTTTGCCGACCTGTTCCCGGTGCGGGGACGCCCCGCTGAGGCGCCGGTCCGGCTCGCCCTCGCGACCTTGCTGCAGTTCATGGAGGGACTCACCGATCGCCAAGCCGCCGACGCAGTCCGCACGCGGATCGACTGGAAGTACCTCCTGTGCCTGGAGCTCACCGATATAGGCTTCGACCACATCACGCAGGCTCGTCGACCAGATCTCCAGCATCGCTTCAAGCGAGGCAGTCGGCATGAAAACCTCCCATCGCTCGCCGTCAGATAGGTACTCAAACCTGCAACTGTAATGCTAGTGCATTGACGCATTCAGAGGATTCACAGGAGGCCTGAGCCATGCGAGTCTGCGGCATGGCTCAGACTGTCTGCGTGATCCCCAGCGCCGCCGACCTGGCGCGCTTGTCCGCTATCGTCGCCGATCGGGCGCAGCCCCTCAAGCACATCCAGCGTGCCCGCATCGTCCTGCTCTCGGCCGAACGCCTCTCCGTCCTCGACGTCGCCCAGCAGGCCGGCGTCAGCTGGCCGGCCGTCTGGCGCTGGCAACAGCGCTACGCCGAGGAAGGCGTCGAGGGTCTGCTGCGCGACAAGACCCGCCCGCCCGGCAAGCCGCCTCACTCCACCGACACCGTCGCTGAGGTGCTCGCCTTGGCCTGCTCCGAACCGCCTGGTGAGGTCACCCACTGGACCGGCCGCGCCCTGGCACAGGCCGTCGGGATCTCCCTGCGGTCGGTCCAGCGCATCTGGGATGTCCATCGCCTGCAGCCGCATCGCGTCCGCAGCTTCGAGCGCTCGAACGATCCGGCCTTCGCCGAGAAGGTCGAGGACATCGTGGGCCTCTACATGGATCCACCGCGCCACGCCGTCGTGCTCTCGCTTGACGAGAAGAGCCAGATCCAGGCTCTGGAACGCACCCGCCCGAGCCGACCCGTCACGCCAGGTCGTCCCGAGACCCAGACCCACGACTACATCCGCCACGGCACCACGACGCTGTTTGCCGCGCTCGACGTGCTGGAGGGCACGATGATTGGGCGCTGCATGCAGCGTCACCGCCACGAGGAGTTCCTGCGCTTCCTCAACACCATCGAGGCGGCGGTGCCGACCGGCAAACTGATCCACGTGATCCCGGACAACTACGCCACCCACAAGCACCCGAAGGTACGGGCCTGGCTGGCCCGGCATCCGCGCTGGATCTTCCACTTCACCCCGACCTCGGCCTCGTGGATGAACGCCGTCGAGGGCTTCTTCTCCGCCCTGACCCGACGCAGGCTGAAGCGGGGCAGCTTCAGCGGGATCGTCGACCTTCAGGCTGCGATCAACCGCTACATTGCCGAGCACAACGGCAGGCCGAAGCCCTTCGTCTGGACCAAGCCGGCCGCCGCCATCCTCAATGCCGTCAATGGCAACGCTGCACCATCCGAATGAGTCAATGCACTAGTGGATCGTCGGCATGACCTCTTGCGAGAGATCCTCAACGACGGTGAGCGGGCGGCACTGTTAGTCCAGACCCCTCCCGAAACGCCTCCAAACCGCATGCCCTGCGATCTATGATCGAGATTAGCAGTCTGATGTTCAATGATGAGGTATTTCAGCGCCAACCTGTATTCTTTCTTTCCCTGCAAACGTTACTCGCTCAACAATTTTCATTAACGAAATTTGATCGTAGCCAAAAGCAATTTTTACTCGTGGTACGGAAAGAGCACTTATTAGAACACTTGATGCCGGGTTCGCGCACCACACAACTGTCAAAATATGCTCGTAGGCCGATATTTTATACGCCAGATCGGAGTCTTTTTTATAAGGTTTCCCAAGTTTAAAAGATTCCGCAAGCGACAAATCGTGATTTAGCATAACTATAAT
This sequence comes from Methylobacterium sp. 17Sr1-1, assembly GCF_003173775.1. NCBI lineage: Bacteria > Pseudomonadati > Pseudomonadota > Alphaproteobacteria > Hyphomicrobiales > Methylobacteriaceae > Methylobacterium > Methylobacterium sp. 17Sr1-1. Next base: position 3,285,395 of record NZ_CP029552.1, read on the forward strand.
GCTTGGCCGATTGACTGCAGACCCGTTGAGACAAGGAATATGTTCCAAATCTAAAACGACAACCGCATCCAGCCATGAGAAGCCGTCCATTGTCGCCCGCCCCCGATAAGTGCCTGATCCGCCACCCAACTCAGCACCAAAATAAATGCTGTCTATGGGGACATCCCTAATTTCACACTCGTCCGTCCGCGACGGTCGAATAAAATTTATGGTCGAAAATATGTCATCGCTTGTCAAATCAATCTCTTGATCAACTGACAACAGATGCAACGTCCACCCGAGGTCATGAAAACAGTGGGCCAAGCGTAACAGCTTCTCTCGCGATTGGGAGTCCGCATCAAAGATGAAGCCGATGTGCCGACAGCCATCATCGAAGCGCGGAAACTCTCTCGCATCCTCGACGGGGAGCCGTGATGCGATCGGCGTTCGCCAACTCCACGGAACTAAGCGCAACTCAGAAATGTCCAACATCCGCCAACGCTCAAGCATTAGTCTCAGGTAGTTGCTCACCGACTCATATGGTGTGTCGCCTGAGTTCAGCGCACGTCGACCGATTTGATAAATTTCTTGCTGATCGGGCAAAATTACTCCTCTATATTCGTAAAGAATGTCTGCAAAATATTTTCGCGAGATTACAACTAAATGGCAAGATTCATCATTGCATTTTGTGCTGACTACGCGAATGCTCGCTTGGCTGCTATGGCTAATGCCGCAAACGCCGAACTGCAACTCGCTGATTATACTCCAAATCGCTCCATTGATGATGCGCACGCTGCGCATGTCATCAAGGACAGCTTTAGTCGAGAAGCACAGAAATTCAGGAAAATGAATCCAATTCGGCCTGGCTTGGTGAGCGTGGAACCGACTCGCGCAATCGCCGATGCTGAGCCTCTCAACGGAGGTGACGAGATCGTCGCTTATCTCAACGAAATCTTGATCAAGGTTGAATATCGCGAATCTGGGTTCATCCTGCGCATTAAACCGCCGACGGCACTGAAGCGAAAAAAGATCCCGATTGGAGGACATAATCTCAGCAAGCACGGTCGACTTGCGACGATTAGTTTCCGCAAGCATACTTTCTGGTCTCTTTCTATAACGTAAGTCGAGCGTCTTATCGTGAAAGAAGCGAAATCCAGCGTGCGCGGCACGAAGCCAAAAATCCCAGTCTTCGTAACCATGCTTTAATATTTCGTTGAAACGCAATCCGGACTGAAATACCTTCACTGACACTAAGCTACCCGCTTCGATATAATTGCCACGCAACAATGCCGTAAGAGAAAACTTCCCAGCCGTGTCCTGCGAACCTCTAAGTCCAAAATTGTTGAGATTCGGATATATGATATCAGCCTCATTACGGCTTATTTTTTTTGAGGCATTAGCAAGAGAGTTTGGGCCGAGATGGTTATCCGCGTCGAGAAAATAGATGGATTCAAGTCTAGCAAATTTGGATAAAGCGATTTCTATGCCGGTATTCCGCGCCGCACTAAGTCCAGCGTTTTTCTTCCAAAATATTGAACATCTATTTCTATGGACAAACTGAAGGGTTTGCAATCCGCGTGCCAAGTGTAGATCGGCGTCGCCATCGACGATCGCGACAACATGTATGAAGTCTTCTGGCTCTTGATCTAGAGCTGACAATAAAGCTTCGATCGCGAGTGAAACATGTCTGTATATTGGGACTACAATGCATATTTTTATATTATTTTCCGTCGCTTCACTCGTCATCGATTACAAACTCCACACTGGTGACCGTAGCCCACGCTAGATTTGTACGCTCATACGATGCGGCCCTGGTCATTATTTGCAAGGATTGTATCTTAGTCGATCTATTTAAGTTAAAAATAATCGACGCGTATTGACCTGCTTCGACTTTGATCCAACCGCCAACGTCGACGGGGCCAATTTCATTAACAACCCCTGACTCCAAACGTATGTCAAAAATCTCTGCTTCGTCGTGCTTGTCTGATCCTATCTGATCACCGATCGTCAAACTCACAAGAAATGAGTCCCCATCTGCATGGGCATGATATACTTTCAGAATCGCACAACAAGCATTTGGGGGACAAGCGTCCTCTATCTTTGCTACCATTACCATATTGGCGACCGGGTGGACTGTGAGTCCCCTGGAGGTCGTATCGACCGGTCGAAAATTCAGACCTGCTGGGATAGCCACGGCTCGAGCCCGGGACAGGTCATGTTCATATAGGCGGATCCTGCTTCTATCATCAATCGGTAACGGTAATCCTCTTGGTCCGCGTGTACCAGGCAACGTAGCGTAAACACGAACCGCGGGTCCGTCGATGGTTTTGACGCCATCATCCTCAATGAGCCAGGGCACGGATCCACCGACCTGCCATCCTTTGCCGACAATTTCCAACGCGAGAGCATCTCCAAAAAGTGAAAGGCTCTCTGCTAAATCGAACGATAGCCACCCCGACCGATAATCGCATTGAGCTGGTGTTACCGTCCAGGTAGAGAGAGCCTCGTGGCATCCGACTGTGTTTAATTTGACGGTTAGAGGCTGATCTGAGATATGAGCAGGCGTCACGATCCAAAGTTGTATTCGTGTGAGCCCCCAAGGGGAGCAGGGTAACTTTCTGACCAGCCGAGTAGTTACATCGATGTTTCGCCCGCTGCGGTAAGGAGATCGCCATATTTTCCTGAGCAGCGGAGTATCACGTTGGTACAAGTAATTCTCTATCAGACTAAAGTTTGTTCTCAATCTATCAATTGTCGATCTTAATTGGCCGAGCTCCACTTGTCCGTTATGTAATTCCTCGAGCATATCGCCGAATCGATGCACTGCCAGCCCGTCAAGCCATCTCCTATCGCTCAACGATAACGAGGGTGAACATTTTCTTAGGACAATATTGAGGCCCATCAACCGCGCTAATTCCTCGGCTTGAAACTTCGCATCGCCTGTAAAAAGAATCGCTGCCGCATCAATATACGGAAGGGGGTTGGTTGCGAAATCTACAGTATGTGTCATCTGTTCGTCAAATATAAAATATATTTCTTTGTGCTTGCGAAAATAGACGATTCGCCACCCGATTTCTTCACCGAGACACTTAATAAGCTCCGTATCTTCACAGGGCACAAAAAGTGTGCCAAACGTCGCTTGAGGGATTTTCGCTGTTGAGGTTGCTGTCATGACGAGTGCGGCTTGGTATGAGTGTGCTCTATCATAGGGCATCGCAGCCTCACCCGTAAAGCTCGCAGTGAATGGCAATGGCAGGGCTCGGCCGTCGATAAAGGATTTAGTGCGCGATGCAGTCGGAAGTCAGGGATCGTTTCGATATCAGTATTGTACTCAATATACACAGAGAATTGCAATATATCAGAAGAACAATGCTTTCTTTGGAGGAGGCAGCAAATTACACACGGTCATTCGGAGTGTCCGTCCAGCTAGTGATGGTGCTGGACCGATCCGACTCCGCCACTAAAGACTGGGTTCATGCCTACGACGCGTCATGCTTTGACGATAAAGTTGTCATACTCGTTGATAATGGTAGCTTAGGATTGTCAAGAAACGACGGCATTAAAGCTGCGAGTGGAACTTTTGTTGCGACTTGCGATGCCGATGATTTAGTGTCTTTCAATTATTTATCATCTTTGTTCGATGTTGCGACGAAATCTAAAGAACAAAGCCTCATATTCGCGGAGTATCTGTACGCATTCGGTGCTAATCATTTTCTTGCGCAGTATCGTGGGCAGCCCGATATTTCATCATTAGCTTTTATTACCACTCATCCCTTGATGTCCCGCGTGATGACAAGGAGAAGCAACTTCTCCAAAATCCAGTATCAAGATCTTCGCGCCTCAAGCGGCTATGCTTACGAAGATTGGCATCTCAATGTCGAGGCGGTTGGCCACGGTTTTGAGGTGAATGTAGCACGGAATACGACTATATATTATCGGCAGAGAGCCAACAGTCTCTTGAAAGAAGCTGACAGTCGTTCGGTGAGAACGATTCCACCAGCGAGATTCTTCAATCCTGAAGTGTATCTGGAGGTGTGTCGAGAAGATTACTTCAAATTTAGCCGTGGTGAGAGACATTCCGTGGACCAACTCGACGTACGATCGGATTTTATGTCTAGTCAGGTAAATATTCACTCGGCCCATAAAGCTAACTTCATCGACTCCGCAATTGATATAAGCGTTATAAATCACATACCCGCACTAACAAATCACGAGAGCGACCTCTCAGCTGGCGCGGCTTATTTTGAGATTGCGCGTGAACTGAAAGGAAAATCTTTTACAGACGTCGCCTTATTTCCTTTTATGACGACCGGCGGTGGCGAAAAATATATTCTCAATGTACTAAACTGCCTGGTTGAAGTGAACCCTGATCGTAAGTTGTTGCTCATCTCAGGGCAAGGCGGCGTTCGTCATAAGTGGATCGAAAAGCTGCCGGCAGGTAGCGTCTTCATTGATATTTTTAACAGGTATCCTAATCTAACCAACGAGCACAGGGACCTTATCACATTAAAGATAATTCAGTCAGTTGCGCCCACCGCTGTCCTGCATCTTAAGTGCAGCGAATATGCGCAAGATTTCTATTCCAGATATTCCGCAGTACTAGAAAATTTCAATGTTTTTTATCGATTTTCTGACCAAATCAGGCGTTTTGAAGATAGATTTTTTGTTAACGGTTACTCCTGGGACTTTATATCAGACAACATTAAAACTCTCGATTTAGTTATTTGTGATAACCATAAGATTATGCGAAATGATGTTGCTCGCATAGACACTCTCGCAGAAAAAGAGGTTTGCCTATATACCCTGTGTGAGATTGAAAAGGTACCTATACCCAAGAAGGTGGTCCAACGGCGAATTCTCTGGGCATCTAGACTTGACCCCGAGAAGCGTCCGGAATTAATCGGGATGATTGCCGCGATTCTCGAAAGTCGGCATCCAGACGTTGTGATCGATGTATGGGGTGAAAGCTTTTCCGGATTTGATGTAGCGGCGTTAGCGCAACATCGCAATATTCAGGTGCGAGGATCTTACTCTGGATTTACTTCTATTGGCACAGATCAGTATGACATGTTTTTATATACATCCGCGTACGATGGTCTCCCCAATGTAGTCGTGGAGGCTATGGCTTGCTCATTGCCAGTCATTGCTCCCGACATTGGGGGAATTTCGGAGGCTGTCATAAATCATGTCACCGGAGTCTTGATTGACGGAGCACGTAAAGATGAGGAGCTGGTAACGTCTTACGTCGCTGCTATTGATTGGCTTTATGACGAAGATGGTCGAATTGAAGCTGTTGGCAATCGAGCTTTACACCATGTCCAAGCCAATCATAGCCGAGAGGCTTATAGGCGGCAAGTATGCGAGATATTTAAGATAGCCTCGAACGAGTTGCAGGATATTTGAGTAGGAGTGTTAGAATGTCAGATATCAAATCGGTTGAGCTCGCTCTTCAGCACGCGCAACGTGCGTTAGTTCTGGCCGATCAGGACCAGCTGCAATACCGGGCTCAGCAAAAGCGCTTGGAAGAAAAAATTGCCGAGCTTCAAAAGCTTATCGATGAGTGGTTCAGGCCGAGGGTCGCGTATCTGGAACACACAAATCTTGATTTGACTCGGCGGTGCAAAGATGCGGAGACCCAACTTGCGACCTTAGCAGGTCGGAGCGGATGATATGCCCAGTTCTCTGAGCACGACGGCCTTGGATTGGTGACCAGTCTGGGGCGCGCTTGCGGTTTTGCAGATAATGCACTTTGCATCCGGCTCGCCCGCTCGTAACGGCGACTATTCTGGTAACGGACGGCAGCGAGGCCGTTCACAGCCGGGTGGACGACGAGTCCGGCGGCGACACGGCGTCGGATCTCGGTAGTTTCGTCAGAGGCTGCGGGCCGCGTACAGGCGTCCCGCACCGGCGCTGGCGAGATCCAACGAAGCCGGGCGAACATCGCCGGTACGAGGATGCCGGCTAGATCAACAGATATTGGCACCGACCCGCGTCCGATGGGCCGGAGCAAGGCGGGCATAAAGCACCCACTCGTCGCGGACGCACGTGGCGTGTTACTCGGGGTCAACCTGCCTGGCACCTACTGCGAGGACAGCAGGCCCCAACGCTGGACATGATCCTTGTCGTTGCGCTGCGCATCGCATGGACATCTGCGTCCCTTTTACGTGACAGATATACGACGTGGAGGTCGTGCGGGACTGACGGCTTCGGTGGGTTCGTGATCCGCCTTGTCTTAACCTGAACAGAGGCTCAAAGTCCTGCTTTGAGCCCGAAAGTTCTGATTTGGCTTAGCGTTACCTGAGCGTTTTATAGTGGCATAGTGCGTTGTTCGCCCAGCTGGAGCAGCAGGAGGCGGCCCTGAGCGAGGATCGTGTCGACGCGGTGGATCTGGACACGTGTTTGGCGCCGTTCGTAACTGCGACGGGTCGCAAGACCCGATAGCACTGGGCGCCGCTCTACCTGTGCGGCCTGCCCGGGCCGGATGATCGCAAAAGCCCGCAGCCGATCGCCAAGCGCCTGGGGCTCGCCGGGTACGGCCAACTCCAACACTTTATCTCCAGCCCGCCCTCGGACGACGCCCCTCTCTGGACCGAACTTACTCGCCTAGAGCATCGCCCGATCAGTCTGCAACGCAGCAGTCTATCTGGTATCGCGCTGCATTGAGGTAGTTGCGACACTCCTGCGGGGTGAAAGCTGCGAAGGCTTGGCGGATCGCAGCATGCAGGTCTTCGACCGTGCGCGCGGCTGCGGTGCGCAGCAACGTCTTGAGCTTGGCGAAGGCCTGCTCGATCGGGTTGAACTCCGGGCTGTAGGGCGGCAGGTACACCACCCGCGCGCCCGCCGCCGCAATGGCCTCGCGCACGCCCGCCACCTTGTGGGCCTGGAGGTTGTCGAGGATCACCGTATCGCCCGGCCGGAGCACTGGGACCAGCGTGTCGGTGACGTAGTCCAGGAAGCGCTGGCCGTTGGTAGCGCCCTCGAAGATCGCCGTTGCCGTCAGGCCGCTCGCGCGCAGGGCTGCCGTGACGGTGGTGGTCTTGTCGTGCCCGCATGGCATCGGCAGGCGACAGCGCTGGCCGCGTGGGGCCCAGCCGTAGCGGCGTGCCATCCGGGTCGAGGCTGCCGTCTCATCAATGAACACCAAACGGTCCGGATCGAGGTCGAGTTGACCCTCGAACCACGCCTGGCGCGCCTGCGCTACGTCCGGACGGTCCTGCTCGGCGGCGTGGAGAGCCCCTTTTTACGGGTGATGCGATGACGGGCCAGGAAGCGCGACAGGCCGCTGGTGCTGGTGGTGACGCCCTGCTCGGCCAAAGCGTGGCGCAACTCCGACAGCACGATGTTGCCGCGCTCCTCGCACAGCCTCAGGATCCGCGGGGCGTGAGCCTCGATGACCTGCGAGCGCTGGTCTCCGCCCATCGGCTTGGGTCGGACGTGGCCGTCCCGGAGATGGCGGGCGTGCCAGCGACTGACGCTGGCGGCGCTGACGCCGAACCGCTCGCCAGCTTGGCGGCAGGACGCGCCTGCCAGGACGGCAGACACGACGCGCTCACGCAGATCGACGGACAAGGGTGACGTCATCGCTGGCTCCTTCAGCCAACCAACGCCCTTACCAACTTGGCCGTTGCAGACCGATCGCACAGCGCTCTAGCTGACCAGATGCGCTCCTGGTGATCGACGTCACCACCCTGCCTAAGCAAGGCATGCACTCGGTCGGTGTCGACCGCCAGTACTACGGTTTGTTGGGCAAGAAGGCTAACCGCCAATCTCTCGTCTCGCTCACCCTGGCGCGCAACGAGGTCCCCAGCCGGTCGGCCTGCACCTGTTCTTCCCCGAGGAATTGGCCAGCGATCCAGCACGCTTTGCCCGAGCAAGCGTGCCCGAAGCTGCTCGCGCGTCACGCTGCGAGGGCGAGATTGCTCTGGCCGAATTCGACCGGCTACGCGACAACGGGGCCCGGTTCGTTACCGTCCTGGCCAATGCGGGCTACGGCAGCAACGCTGCCTTCCGCCGTGCCCTGGATGAGAGAAGCCTACGCTTTGCGGTCGGCATCCTGTGCACGCAGAAGGTCTACGCCGACGACGTCGCCCTCGTGCCGCCGCCCGATCGCGCACTAAAAGTAATCCCTGACCAGAACCTACGCACCGTCGAGGCCGTTCTCGACGAACTGGAATTGTTCCTTTTCTCTGGTTCTTGCTAGTTTTTCGTGGATAGCGGTGGATCGTCCCGGGCCACTGATGGTTAGGCTTGCCCTCCTTATCGTGGACGGCATGGACATTACCCTCGCCATCCCCGAGTGCCGTTTCGCGCGGTTCGTAGAGCATCACGAGGATCACCTCATCATCCCCGTGCAACTGGACGCAGCCAGCGACCGGTGCCCCGAGTGCGGGCATGCGAGCCGGTCCGTCCATAGCCGCTACCAGCGCCATCCCGCCGACCTGCCGCTATCGGCATCGCGGACCACGCTTCGCATCGAGGTGCGGCGGTTCTACTGCCGCATCCCGGCCTGCCGACGCCGGACCTTCGCCGATGTCAACGGGCTTCGAACCTTCCGCAATTTCGGGCCCGCAATTTTCCTCAGATCGGCGGGTTCGGCGGTCAGGCGATGCCGAGGTGAGCACCTCCATTCTTAGGTGGGCGTCCGCGCCGACGCGGGAGCGTGGCGAGCGGCGGAGCTTGTAGGGCCGCCTTCGCGCGGATGTGCTCGGGCATGAGCGCGGTGTGCTGGCGCAACCGGTAGCTTGAGCCCTCGATCTGCACCACCACAGCGTGGTGAAGGAGCCGGTCCAGGAGCGCGGTCGCCACTACTGGATCGCCGAACACCTCACCCCACTCCGCAAAGCCGCGGTTCGAGGTCAGGATCATCGCGCCCCGCTCGTAGCGCGCGTTGACGAGCTGGAAGAACAGGTTGCCCCCGCCCGGCACCACCGGCAAGTAGCCGATCTCGTCCACGATCAGCAGCGCCGGCCGGCAGAAGTACCGGATCTTCTCCCGCAGCGTTCCTTCCCGCTCGGCCCGCGCCAACGCTCCCACAAGGTCGGCCAGGGTGGTGAAGTACACGCTGCGGCCCGCCTTCACCGCCTCGACCCCGAGGGCCACCGCCAAGTGGCTCTTGCCGGTGCCGGGCGGGCCGAGGAAGTGCAGCACCTCGCAGCGATCCACGAAGCCCAGCTCGGCCAGGGCCAGGACGCGGGTGCGGTCGAGCGAGGGCTGGAAGGCGAAGTCGAAGCCCGACAGCGTCTTGATCGTCGAGAGCCGCGCCATCACCAGCGCGGTCTTGATCCGCCGGCTCTCGCGCAGGCTCAACTCTTCGCTCAGCAGGGCGTCGACCGCTTCGAGCGCGCTCAGTTCGCCGCGCTCCAGCCGCCGCACGGTGGTGTCGACGATCTCCAGGGCGCGCGACATCTTCAGTCCCACCAGCGTCGCCTTGATCCGCTCAACGAGTGAGGGGATCATCTCGCCAAGCCCGCTCAGGCCGCGTCTCCCCGGTCGGTCCTGGGTACGCCGGCCCCCGCGAGTTGGCGGGCGACGGCGTCGTAGATGGCCAGCGGCCGACGCGCGACCTGGTCGCCGGTTCGCCTGACGACCACTGGCTCGGCAGGGTCTCGTGGCTCGGGCGGGGGAGATCGCGGCCGGCGATGGGCGGGATCGACCCGCGTCGGCCTGCGCCCTTCCAGGGGCAGGTGGCAGGCGACCAGCTCACCCGCCTCGTAGATACGGATCTGATCGGCCCGTACGTGCACCTCCAGGGCGCGCCGGCGGGTGGTGTCGGGCACACTGTAGAGGTTGCCGGCCACCGAGACGAAGCCCTCGTGGGTGACGCGCCGCTCCAGGCTGAGCACGGCCTCGTAGGGCACGGGCGGCAGCGCGCGCAGCTGGCTGCGCTCCTGCGCGAAGGCGTCCGCGACGATCCGCTTGGTCGTGGCGTGCCGGTGGGCGTTGGCCACGGTATCGAGCCAGTGGCGCAGCTGACCGTTCAGGTCGTCGAGGTTGCGGAACGTGCGGGCGAGGAAGAAGTCCTCGCGCAGGTAGCGGAACGGGCGCTCGACCTTGCCCTTGGTCTTGGGCCGGTAGGGACGGCAGGCGCGCGGCAGGAACCCGTAATGGCGCGCGAGATCGAGAAGGCTGCGATTGTAGATGACCAGCCCGTCGGGACCCTCGCCGATCACGGCAGTCTTCATGCGATCATAGAGGATCTCGCGCGGAGCGCCCCCGAGGGCCTGGAAGGCGGCGATGTGGCAGCGCAGGACCGTCTGCAGATCCTGATAGACGACGAAGCGGGCCCAGAGGTAGCGCGAGTGGCCCAGCACCATTGCGAACAGCCAGACGATGCGGGTCACTCCCGGCTCGTCGGCGAAGACGGCCCCGAAGCGGGCGAGGTCGACCTGGGCCTACTCGCCCGGCGGGGTCTCGAAGCGGCGCTCGATCGGCAGAGGGGCTGAGGGTCGGACCGTAACCACGGCGCGCTTCACGGCGGTGTAGGCCCCTGCAAAGCCGCGCTCCTTTAACTCGCGCCAGAGACGGACGGCGGTGAGCTGCGGGTAGGCGGCCAAGCGCTCGCGCAGGTAGGGAAGGAAGGCGTCGGTGGCCCGCGGGCGGGATGATCGTGGTCCGTAGACGGGCGGCTCGAGGCCGCGAGCGATGTACTTGGCGACAGTCTTGCGGTCGAGGCCGAGCTGGCGGGCGATGGCGGTGACCGAAAGGCCATGCCGGTGGAAGTCCAGGATTGTCATGAGTTCCCCGAGGCTAACCACCGCGCCACTCCCTCCCGCCACGGAGAGCAGCTTCGGTGAAACGGCCGCCGCGCGGGCATCCCGGCTCAGACGGGAGGCTCAGGGGTGGCCAGGAGGGTGGGGAAAATTGCAGGCCCACAAGTGAGGAGGATCCTACGCCCGCTCACAGCCGAGGCGCCTATGACCCTTCTCGGACCGCACGCCCGGCGCACTCGGCGGCTTGGCGAGGCGCAGGCCAGGGTCGGCCTCGCCTGCGGCGGTGCAGGCGGCGCGCGTCTCCTCGCGCACATCCACATGCCGGCAAGCCGCGCGACCGTGCTGCGGCTCGTCACCCGCCTGCCGATGCCCGACACGCCGGCTCCCATCCGGGTCGGGATCGACGACTGGGCGATCCGCAAGGGCAGCCGCTACGGCACGATCGTCGTCGACCTCGACCGTCACCGCGTCGTCGATCTCCTCCCGGATCGCACGGCACTCACGCTGGCCGGATGGCTCGAACGGCACTCCGGCGTCGAACTCGTCGCCCGGGATCGCACGGCCGAGTATGCCTGAGGTGCAAGCCTCTGCGCTCCCCAGGCACAGCAGGTCGCCGATCGATGGCACCTGCTCACCAACATGCGGCAGGCCGTCGAACGCTGGCTCCCTGGTACCCATGCCCGGCTGCGGAACCTTCCATCCCTCCCTGGCTCAACCGTTCGTCCCGCCCGGCGTGATCGCGCCTTTGCCCGCACTCCGTCGGAGTTGGAAGTGGGAGCACAGAGTCGGATGCGATGGCAGGTGGTCTACGACGAGGTCCGCCGCCGGCACTCCGGCGGGGAGCCCCTGCTCGGGATCGCCCGTGCTATGGGGCTGGGGCGCGCCACCGTGCGCAAGTACGCGGCAGCCAAGACGTTCCCGGTGCGGCTGCGTCACGGTTCCGGGCCGAGCCTCCTTGATCCGCATGTCGCGTACTTGGCAGCTCGGATCGACGAGGGCTGCGAGAACGCCGTGGCCCTGTGGCGCGAGATCCGGAAACGGGGCTATCCAGGGACGAGCCGGCAGGTGCACCGTTTAGTTGCCAACGCCGGACAAGGCCGGTCCGAATAGGCCGCAAGCCTCTCTGTGCGAGGGCCAGTGCATCGTAGCGGCCTAGCACCGAAGCCCCATTGCCGCCCGCACGGCAACCGGCGTGGTTGCTCGTCCAGCCCCCCATCCGGGCTGGATCCGAGCGACGCAGATGTGGTGACACGTGTCGAGCGGGACGACACCGCACGGACGGTCATGGGTCTCGCTCGCCGCTTTGCAGCCCTGGTGCGCGCCGCAGGGAAGGGCAAGACCGTCGCCGATGGTCAGAACGCGGACGCCGCAGCGGACATCTCCGCCTGGATCACGCAAGCACGGAGCTGCGACGCTCCTGCTATCGCGACGTTCGCCTCGGGATTGGATGCAGACATCGCTGCCGTCCGGGGTGCACTTACGGAACCCTGGAGTAGCGGCTAGGCCGAAGGCCAGATCAACCGGCTCAAGCTCATCAAGCGCCAGTGCTATGGACGGGCAGGCCTCGATCTCCTGAAGCGCCGCTTGGTTCTTGCCGCCTGTTCCACGCAAGACGAGCAAGAACCACCGATCCGGGGCAATTTCAATCCCAGATTCCGCCCGACTCCCTTGCTGGACGGACTGCCACCTCCCTCGCGATCTCAGCGTCGACCCATGGGCTCACCCGGATGCCTGGCCCGGTATCCGACGCTTCCTGGATGATGGATCAGGTCTCGATCGAGATGCGGGCCCAGCTCTGGCCGGGGCTACTCTCGGCCGCCCCATCTGGAACTCGCCTTCCGCCGTCGGCAACCGTTCCGCGTGCAGCTTGCCGAGCACCTTGGCCAGTGCATCGAACCAGGCTTATAACGGCCACGATGACCTCTTGCAGCAGGATCAGCACCGATCGTGAAACCCACAATCAGATGGCGGACCCTCGTTGCCGCTCGCCGACCGAAAGAGAACGGAACTTCGCAACCATTGAAGCGAGAACTTTGCGTCCGAGGGGCCGCCCTCACGAGGGGACACGGAACGCAAATCTGGGCCATTGGCATACCCTATGGCTGCCACACAATTAACGCGCGATCGCACGAATCAGCACTGGAGATGCGGATAAACCCCACTACAATGCCTTTTGGCGGGATCTCCTATTTTGATAAAAATAGGCATGCATTTTTTCATGCCTAATCTTTTTTTTAGATGCCTAAGTTGTAAATAATATTTTTTAAATCTATTAATGGTTGTGATTCATCTTAAAGTATTTAGAAATATTTTTTCTCGCCCGAAGACGCTGGCATGCATAGCAAAGATGGGTTAGGGTAGGGCTAAACGCTCGTTGCCTCAGCGCATACGGATATTTGGGTTTCGCGACCGGACACATATGAAAATTGTCGACTATGCGTGTTTGGCAGCATTTATCTCGTCGCGGCGCAAGCGGGTACTAACCGCTTGCGTATTTTTGTTTTAAATTTTGACCTGATAACCTTCTAAGTATTTCATATCGGCCCGACTGTTGGCACCCCTTGAGGTTTAGCGACTAGTGCATAAGACTCCATTGCTCGTTAAATGTAGCAGCTAATGAAAATCAAGCTGTCGGCCTGTGCGGCGAGGACAGTTTAGGATATAGGATATGTTGTCAACAAGGATAACGGATGCGATGCCGAGGCACTGGCCCCGAAGAGGAGGATCTAAATCACCACGCATGAGTCAACGCTGTATATATTCCAAACGATCAGAGAAACTTGAGAAAAAATCACAGTTTGCTGGCTGGACAGCTATAGAAGGATCTAAGCCATGGTAACGTTGTGCGTACTATTTAATCATGCCTTTCCAAGGAATATACCACTTCTTAGGGAAATTTATAAAAACAGATTTAAAGATATCATTTTTATACAGCCCGTACTACGGTCGCAAGATCCAGATGTGTGGACCGCATACAGGGGCTCATACAACTTTCACGGCTTCGTTTCGGACAATGTCGCTCGACTTAAAGAAAAAAAATCGGATTACTATATATTTGTACATGACGATGTATTGTTAAATCCGAAATTGAATGAAAACAATATAATTGACTATCTAAAAATTGGTCGGAGCGAATCGTTCCTGCCGATGTACTTTCCCTTCGGCGGCGCTCTAAGTAGTTCGTCGTCGGCAGGATGGTGCTGGTCGCCAGGTATCATATGGAAATCGACGTTTCCGATGAATTTCTTGTCAGGAAGCGGACTGGAATCTCTCACTGAGACTTTAAGAAATATATCTAAAACAAAAACATATCTCGAGCAAAAGTACAATATTGTATTTGAAGATTTCAGATATGATCCCGGAGCACCGCCGCCGGTATCAAATGCATTTGCAAATCACTTTTTCGACAAAGAAGTTACCGATACGATTATAACAGGCATGTTTGGGAATAATCCTGAAACGTCTATGAGGACGCCGGTACCATTTTTGGGCGGGTATTCCGACTTTTTCGCCATCGGCGGTGATATATTTGCAGATGTTGCACATTATCTCGGAGTGCTCGCTGCCGCGAATATTTTTGCTGAGGTTGCAATTCCTACAGGATTAATGCATGCTTCCGAAAATATTAAGCAATCTTCTGACATTGGTATGCGTAGCGATTGGTCATTCTCGGACAGATCCGTTTCTGAAGAAGGCTTAGCCGAGGAATTTGCATCAGGGTTGCTACTGGTTCACTCCGTAAAGCTTTCAAGGCAAAGCGAATACATAGGGAAGGTTATTCATCTACTGAATGCGGTTTGAGCATTTCTGCTCTACTACGGAGAAGAACGATGAAATTATCGCCGGCGAATTCGCGTCAGCTCTATTTCGCAGACAGTCTCGAGTCTTTGATCGATGGAGAAAAGGATGGTTACTGTAAGGCGCCTCCAACAGCATCTTATTTGACACCGGAAAAATCTGCAAAGACGAACGAGAACTATTACGTAGTAAACGATGGATATATAATTATTGAGAAGAATACTTGCATTATCACCACATCGAGAGATTTGTACCTTCAAGAAATATATCCAAAATCGTGGCCTTTGGCGCATATTTTAACAGAGGACGGTGAAACTATCAATGTTCAAGACCTTCCGGTAAATGATACATTTGCCAATGATACCGTAGTATTTCCTTTCATGCTAAGGGATCTTAATCACCTATTCCATTCAACTATGGATAATTACGCAAGATTGGCGTATTGCGATCACGTAAGTTTGCAAAATTTATTATATCTGTTTCCGAAGCAGGACAGTAGCACGCCAGCTGGAAAGGCGCTTAAGTCGATCTTTATGGACGACATAAATTATAAAGAAATTGCGGCAGGAATTAAATATAAAGTCGGCAAGCTCGTTGTTCCTCCACTCGGAAATCGCAATGAATATTTCTGCTCTCGCGCTACGAAGTATGTGAACCACACTATCAACCAAAAGCTGAATATAAATAAAGCTTCTCACCCCACTCGCCTGTTTATTTCGCGTGCTGATACCCCTATCAGAAATTTGATAAATGAAGATGAAGTCATTGTAGCTTTGAGACAATTTGGCTTCACAAATCTTTGCCCGGGAGAATATTCATTTCAAACCCAGTGCGAGTTATATGCCAATGCCGAGATTGTCGTTGCCGTGCATGGCAATGGTTTAACGCCATTGGTTGCATCATCGCGCTGTCGACACCTCATTGAATTTGAGGCATTTGGATGGGGAGGGACCGCCTACAGCGCAATAGCAGGTGGGTTAGGTATAAATTATATGCCTATAAAATGCGAAGTGATGCAGTCCGATATTCAAGGAATGTTTCATTGGCTGGGAAAAGCAGACGTGAGTCAATTAGTTAATATTGTATCTAGTATATTGGATTGACGATCACGATATATTATATGTGCGATATGTAGGACGAGGGCGTCAAGGTTTAGCGACCGGTACTGCTACGGTATTCGGACGATCCCTTCCGTGAATCTTACCCAAAGCCCGCCCGTCGCCTGAACGAAGCCGATCTCCGCATCGCGAAGCGAGCAATCGGAGATTGTATCGCCGCGCCTGCCCATCCGTCGGCGATACAACTGACAAGCACCGTTTCGGGCTCAAGCCGGTCAGGCGTCGGGTCTGGGCACCGGCCGGCGAGCGGCCGCCGGCACCGGGCCGTCATCGTGTCAAGTGGCTGCACGTTACTGCCCTCATGGCGCCAGCGTCGGCCAGCGGCGTGATAATTTGAACCTTTCCGCGGCCTACCCAAGGCGTTCCTCGAGCGAATGTTGGCTGACTTCGCCTGTAGGTCAGAGCGGGAAACCGTAGTTGAGCGAGCAGACCAAGGTCATCCGCTCCTGCACCAGCTTCCACTAGTGCAGTGATTCAATCGGATGGTGCAGCGTTGCCGTTGACGGCATCGAGGATGGCTGCGGCCGGCTTGGTCCAGACGAAGGGCTTCGGCCTGCCGTTGTGCTCGGCAATGTAGCGGTTGATCGCCGCTTGCAGGTCGACGATCCCGCTGAAGCTGCCACGTTTAGCCTGCGCCGGGTCAGGGCAGAGAAGAAGCCCTCGACCGCGTTCATCCACGAGGCCGAGGTCGGGGTGAAGTGGAAGATCCAGCGCGGATGCCGGGTCAGCCAGGCACGCACCTTTGGGTGCTTGTGCGTGCCGTAGTTGTCCAGGATCACGTGGATCAGTTTGCCGGCCGGCACCGCCGCCTCGATGGTGTTGAGGAAGCGCAGGAACTCCTCGTGGCGGTGACGCTGCATGCAGCGCCCAATCATCGTGCCCTCCAGCACGTCGAGCGCGGCAAACAGCGTCGTGGTGCCGTGGCGGATGTAGTCGTGAGTCTGTGTCTCGGGGCGACCTGGCGTGACGGGCCGGCTCGGGCGGGTGCGCTCGAGGGCCTGGATCTGGCTCTTCTCGTCGAGCGAGAGCACGACGGCATGGCGCGGTGGATCCATGTAGAGGCCCACGATGTCCTCGACCTTCTCGGCGAAGGCCGGATCGTTCGAGCGCTTGAAGCTGCGGACGCGATGCGGCTGCAGGCGATGGACATCCCAGATGCGCTGGACCGACCGCAGGGAGATCCCGACGGCCTGAGCCAGGGCGCGGCCGGTCCAGTGGGTGACCTCACCGGGCGGCTCGGAGCAGGTCAGGGCGAGCACCTTGGCGACGGTGTCGGTGGAGTAGGGTGGCTTGCCGGGCGGACGGGTTTTGTCGCGCAACAGTCCTTCGACACCTTCTTCGGCGTATCGCTGTTGCCAGCGCCAGACGGCTGGCCGGCTGACGCCGGCCTGCTGGGCGACGTCGAGGACGGAGAGGCGTTCGGCCGAGAGCAGAACGATGCGGGCGCGCTGGATGTGCTTGTGGGGCCGCGCCCGATCGGCGACGATGGCGGACAGGTGCGCTAGAGCATCGCCCGATCAGTCTGCAACGCAGCAGTCTATCTGGTATCCCGCTGCATTGAGGTAGTTGCGACACTCCTGCGGGGTGAAAGCTGCGAAGGCTTGGCGGATCGCAGCATGCAGGTCTTCGACCGTGCGCGCGGCTGCGGTGCGCAGCAACGTCTTGAGCTTGGCGAAGGCCTGCTCGATCGGGTTGAACTCCGGGCTGTAGGGCGGCAGGTACACCACCCGCGCGCCCGCCGCCGCAATGGCCTCGCGCACGCCCGCCACCTTGTGGGCCTGGAGGTTGTCGAGGATCACCGTATCGCCCGGCCGGAGCACTGGGACCAGCGTGTCGGTGACGTAGTCCAGGAAGCGCTGGCCGTTGGTAGCGCCCTCGAAGATCGCCGTTGCCGTCAGGCCGCTCGCGCGCAGGGCTGCCGTGACGGTGGTGGTCTTGTCGTGCCCGCATGGCATCGGCAGGCGACAGCGCTGGCCGCGTGGGGCCCAGCCGTAGCGGCGTGCCATCCGGGTCGAGGCTGCCGTCTCATCAATGAACACCAAACGGTCCGGATCGAGGTCGAGTTGACCCTCGAACCACGCCTGGCGCGCCTGCGCTACGTCCGGACGGTCCTGCTCGGCGGCGTGGAGAGCCCCTTTTTACGGGTGATGCGATGACGGGCCAGGAAGCGCGACAGGCCGCTGGTGCTGGTGGTGACGCCCTGCTCGGCCAAAGCGTGGCGCAACTCCGACAGCACGATGTTGCCGCGCTCCTCGCACAGCCTCAGGATCCGCGGGGCGTGAGCCTCGATGACCTGCGAGCGCTGGTCTCCGCCCATCGGCTTGGGTCGGACGTGGCCGTCCCGGAGATGGCGGGCGTGCCAGCGACTGACGCTGGCGGCGCTGACGCCGAACCGCTCGCCAGCTTGGCGGCAGGACGCGCCTGCCAGGACGGCAGACACGACGCGCTCACGCAGATCGACGGACAAGGGTGACGTCATCGCTGGCTCCTTCAGCCAACCAACGCCCTTACCAACTTGGCCGTTGCAGACCGATCGCACAGCGCTCTAGGTCGGCGGCGCTAGGGATCACGCAGACAGTCTGAGCCATACCTCAGACTCGCACGGCTCACGCCTCTTGTGAATCCTCTGAATGCGTCAATGCACTACGGGCACGGTTCAGGCCGTTGAGGGCGTCGCGATCGCAGAAGGCGCAGGGCCATGAATCGACGCGGCTGCCGCTTCGCTAGGACGCCGCTGTTCGGCGGCCTTGGAGACACCTGTTAGGATCTCGACGGCACGTGCCACAGACGACACCCAGGCGCGCAAGGCAACAGCGAATCGTCTCTGCGAATCGCTGAAAGACCGAAACGAGGCAAAACGCGCGGCGGGGAAGGCCCAAAGGGCTGATGCCTGGCCGCGACGATCGCGCAGCGGGTGCAGTACTGAACGTGCATCGGTTGTCAAAACACGTTTGGTGGCGCCGCGTCCGCCGACCCTGAAAGTCATTCGCCTATGGAGCCGTCCATGCCAGCTATGCGTTGCCGCGCCCGTATATGTCCTCGATGCGGATGATGTCATCCTCGCCCGTGTAGCTGCCGACCTGCACCTCAATCAGCTCGAGCGAAATCTTACCCGGGTTGGCCAGCCGGTGAACGCAGCCAATCGGCAGATATGCCGCCTCGTTCTCGTGCACCAGCCGCACCACTCCATCCGCCGTTACCTCGGCGGTGCCGCGCACCACCACCCAGTGCTCGGCCCGGTGATGGTGCTTCTGCAGCGACAAGCGCCCCCCCGGCTTCACCGTGATCCGCTTCACCTGGAACCTGCTCCCGATGTCGATGCGCTGGTACGACCCCCACGGACGGTACATCAGACGATGCGCATCCGCCTCAGGCTCACCCCGCCGCCGCAGCGCCTCGACCAAGCCCTTCACCTCGCCGGCCGCGTGCCGGCTCGTCACGAGGACCGCGTCATCTGTCGTCACCACCACCACGTCGTCGAGTCCGACTACCGTCGTCAGCACCTCGCCGCTAGAGTGAATCAGGCTGTTGCGCGTCTCCCGCACGGCCACCCGGCCGCGCACGGCGTTGCCTGCGTCGTCCCGCGGCGAAATCTCCCACAGCGCCCCCCAGCTGCCGATGTCGGACCACGGGAAGCTCACCGGTACCACGCCCGCCCGCTCCGTCTGCTCCATCACCGCGTAATCGATCGAGATCTGCGGCGCCCGCGCGAACGCGGCCGCATCCAGGCGCACGAAGTCGAGGTCGCGGGTCGCCGCCGCCAGCGCCGCGCGGGCCGCCTCAAGCACCGCCGGGGCGTGGGCTTCGAGTTCGTCGAGCATCACGTCGGCGCGAAACAGGAAATAGCCGCCGTTCCACAGAGCGCCCTCCGCGATTAGGGCCGCGGCGCGGGTCGCCTCTGGCTTCTCAAGGAAGCGGACGACGGTGCAGGCGGCCTCGTCGCTTGCGAGCGGGCTGCCGGGCTGGATGTAGCCGTAGGCGGTGGAAGGATAGGACGGTGCGATGCCGAGGGTCATGATGTGGCCGGCACGGGCCCCGGCGCGGGCGTTGCGGACGGCCGCCACGAAGGCCGCGTCGTCGCCGATCGCGTGGTCGGCGGGCAGGATCAGCACCAGGGCCTGGGTATCGCGGGCAGCGGCGTGGAGCGCGGCGACGGCGACGGCCGGGGCAGAGTCGCGCCGGCACGGCTCGAGCAGGATGTCGGCCGCGACGCCGCCTGTCGCGAGCTGCTCGGCGACGAGGAAGCGGGCGTCATTGGCGGTGATGACCACCGGCCGGGCGAAGGTGGCGGGATCGGACAGCCGCGCGACGGCGCCTTGGAATGACGAGCGGCCGGGCTCTGCCAGGGGCAGGAACTGCTTGGGAAAGCTCTCGCGGGAGGCCGGCCACAGCCGCGTCCCCGATCCGCCGCACAGGATCACCGGGTGGATCAGATCATTGGTATCGTGTGACATCAACTTGCCTCCTGCGGAGCACCTACACTATCGATTTTCCTGCGCTCGAGCCGGTCCGCCCTTACGCAGGAAACACGTAAGATGGTTATAAATTTTTTATATCAATTCGCAAATATGCACTCGGTCCCAATCCCGGCATGAGGCAATCTTGTAAACTGCAATAAAAATATCATCACATTTTTTAATCTTGTAAAATTTGGGCGTTTCCACCATTTTCTCATTGATGTGTCACGCGCTCGACGAGTCGGGCCTACTTCCAACCGGCCTTTTCCATGTCATATAGGAAGATATCCAGCAGCGACCGCTCTTCCGAACCAATGACCTCCATCTTGATCAAAGCGTCATAGCAGACTTTCATGTTGTCCATGATATTGTCGACGCCGGTTCGCAAATCCAGATCTTCAAGGGTCTTCTTGATACGATCGTTGTTCAAATATCCGGGAATCTCGTCGCGGAAATCGATCATCAGGTCATGCTCGTTGCGCTCCTGGTAGACTGTCGCCGAATGAAACATCAGGTACCAACCGTTGGTCCACATGATGCGTTGCGCAACGAAGCTTCTCCAGATGTCAGTCATCCGGAACGAGCAATAGTAAGGCAGGTAGAGTAGCGGGAAGGTCTCGCGCCAGAAGGTAGTGTTCTGACTGTTAAAGGGGCACCACACGCCTTCACCGAGAACGATCGGATCCTTCTTGTCGAACGAGAGCGGCAGCGGGAGGACGAGGCGATAGATGGCGTCGACGTCCGGGTTCTTGTCGGCCAGCCCCTGCTGGATCGGGCAGGCCGTTTCCTCGTACACGCTCGGCCGCGACGCCTGGGCAGCCCGAACCTCATTCAACGGCAAGCCCCGCGGCCAGATCGGCGCATCAGTGAAGTAGCGATAGACGTTGTTCCAACCGCGCTCCCTCACCACGGGCGCCTGGACGGAGAGCGTACGCGGCTGCCAGAACTCCGCGTTCGGGATGTTGTCATCGTCCGTCTCGACGATGATCCGTGCGCCCGCCCGAGTGGCCGCCAGATATCCGACATTCTTCCGGGCATAGTGGCGCGTCGGGCACGCTTCCGCGAATCGGAACCCGCTCCCGAGCTGGGATTTCATATCGAAGTAATGCGAACCCGGCAGCGAGAAATCCGCCGGACTCTTCGTGTCGCCGATGACGTAGAAGCTGCTATTCAGGCGATCACAGCCCTCTTGGAGGTCGATCATGGCTTTCGTCGGATGATTGATGGTCGTCACGACGACGGAAAATTGGTCACTCAATGGATGTTCTCCATGCCTTGTAATGATCGTCCGCCCGGCCGGCGGACATGCCGGCTGCACGTTCAATCCTCATGCCGGGCGATCACACCCAGTATGAAGCGTGCCGCTGCGTCGTCACGCTGCGTCTCGTCGTCAGCTCGCGTGCTTGTCGAGGAACCACCGGTATGTGCTCTCGATGCCCTGGCGCAGCGTGATCTGCGGCCGCCATCCCATGGCGCCGAGCTTCTCACCCGACATCAGCTTGCGCGGCGTTCCGTCGGGCTTCGAGTGATCGTATTCAATGCGGCCCTTATACCCCACGACATCGCATACCAAGTCGACCAGCTCGCTGATAGCGAGATCCTCGCCGCTGCCGACGTTGATGTGCTGATCGTCGGAATAGCTCTTCATCAGGAAGATGCAGGCATCAGCGAGATCGTCGACGTGAAGGAATTCGCGACGCGGCGAACCTGTGCCCCACACCACGATCTGCGGATCGTTGTTCATCTTTGCGAGATGAGCCTTCCGCATCAGCGCGGGAAGCACGTGGCTAGACGACAGATCGAAATTGTCGCCAGGACCGAACAGATTGGTAGGCATCGCGGAGACATAGTCCCGGTCATACTGCTGCCGATACGCCTGACACAACTTGATGCCGGCGATCTTAGCCACCGCGTACCACTCATTGGTCGGCTCGAGGGAGCCGGACAGCAGGGCGCCCTCTTCGATCGGCTGGGGCGCGAATTTGGGGTAGATGCAGCTCGACCCGAGAAAGAGAAGTTTCTCAACGTCATGCCGATGCGACGCTTCGATGACGTTGGTCTCGATCATCAGATTGTCGTACAGAAAATCCGCCGGGAATTGCGAGTTGACGAGGATGCCGCCGACCTTGGCGGCGGCCAGGAAGACCGCGTCGGGACGCTTGCGCGAGAACCAGTCCCGGACTGCGCCCTGCTCGCGAAGATCGAGTTCGCCGCGATCCGCGACGAGGATCTCGCATCCCTCGGATGCGAGCCTCCGCACGATCGCGGAGCCGACCATCCCGCGATGGCCTGCGACGAAGACCTTCTTCCCCGAGAGCGAAAAGTCCTTGGCCATCCTACACTCCCTTCGCGATCGGAGCGTCCTTCATGACCACCAGATCCGCCTTGACCATCTCCTGCGCGAGCTGGCGGGCCGACGTCTCATGCGTCCAGTTAAGCTTCTCACGGGCCTTGGTTGGGTCGCCGATGAGAAGGTCGACCTCCGTCGGCCGGAAATACCGGCGATCGATCTCGATCAGGCAGCGTCCGGAGGACTTGCAATAACCCTTCTCGTCGACGCCACTGCCTTCCCACCGCAGGTCGATATCGACCGCTGCGAAAGCCCACTCAACGAAGTTACGCACGGTCGTCGTCTCACCCGTGGCGAGCACGTAGTCGTCCGGTTGATCCTGCTGCAACATGAGCCACATCCCACGGACGTATTCGCGGGCATGTCCCCAGTCGCGCTTAGCGTCGAGGTTTCCGAGCCATAGCTTATGTTGCCGACCCAACTTTATCGCGGCGGCCGCGCGGGTGATCTTTCGCGTCACGAAGGTCTCGCCACGCAGCGGGCTCTCGTGATTGAAGAGAATTCCGTTCGACGCATGCATGCCATAGGCTTCGCGGTAATTTACCACGATCCAGTAGGCGTAGAGCTTAGCGGCGGCGTAAGGCGAACGCGGATAAAAGGGTGTCGTCTCGCACTGCGGCACTTCCTGAACGAGGCCGTATAACTCGGAGGTCGAGGCTTGGTAGAAGCGGCAAGTTTTCTCGAGGCCGAGGATGCGTATGGCCTCAAGGAGCCTCAATGTGCCGATGCCATCTGCGTTGGCCGTATATTCAGGTGTCTCGAAGCTGACCTGCACGTGGCTCTGAGCCGCAAGATTATAGATCTCGCACGGCTGGGTTTGCTGCACGAGACGGATGAGGTTCGTTGCATCCGTCAGATCTCCATAATGCAGAAAGAATCTTGCATTATCGACATGAGGATCTTCGTAAATATCTTCGATACGCGCAGTATTGAACGAAGATGATCTCCGCTTCACGCCATGCACCTCGTAGCCCTTCGACAACAAGAGCTGGGCGAGATATGCGCCATCCTGACCAGTAATGCCCGTAACGAGCGCAACCTTCTTATCTTGCACGCCTAATCCTTCCACATAGAAATGCCCACCAGACAAACATCAAGTCTGCCTAGGATCTTATCGTCACGTTAGGTTCTGTCACATTCACCATAGTGTCGCATCTTGATGCGCGAGCCCACCTTTGTTGGCCAATCCTTTTCTTGAATTTGGCTTTTCGGGGTTATGCGACAGACGATGGGGCCGCCGGCCACACTGCATGGCCCGCGATTTGCCCTCCTTATTACATCACTTCAATCGTGCAAAGACAAAGATCGGCGTCAATTCGCTCAGGTCGATCACCTGCCATAAAAACAATCTAAGGTTGTATTTGTCCAAGGAGGCACGTGCGAGACGGTGCGTAGGAGACAATGGAGGAGGCGTGGGATCAGGCCGCCTGCCAGCAAGAGCAGTCTGGCGGTGATACGACCGGCCTGCGTCTCGCGATCATCGCGGGCGGAGGTGCGGGCGAATGATGCGTCGGTCCGTCAGCGCGTGTCCGGGTTGCATCCGCAGCGGATGAGACCGTTTCAGGCTTTCACCTGCTCCGGCAGCATCCGCCGCAACGTTCCGTCCCGGCGCACCAGGTGATGATGCAGGGCGGCGCCCGCATGAAGCCCCACCAGTCCCACCAGCGTGAAGGCCGCGACCTGGTGCACCTTGAGGATCGCCTCCCCCACCGGCATGCCGCCGGAGACCGGCAGGGTGAGAGGCAGCGTGAAGTACAGCATGACGGGCGCGCAGCAGGCCGAGGTGCCGGCCCAGCCGAGCAGCGGCACCACCACGATCAAGACGTAGAGCGCGATATGCGAGGCGTGGGCCGCCTGGCGCTGCCAGGCCGGCAGGCCCTCCACCAGCGGCGGGGCGCCGCGCGCGGCGCGCACCAGGAGCCGCGCGAGGGCCAGGGCCAGCACGGTGAGCCCGAACGACTTGTGCCACTCGTAGAGGGCGTTCTTCAGCGGGCCGTCGGGCAGGTTGGCCATGGCGAGCGCGATCGGCACCAGCACGAAGATCAGGATCGCGACCGCCCAATGCAGCGCCTTCTGGGACGGAGCGTAGATGCGCGGCGTCATGCAGCCTCACTCCCGGGGTGTATGGTCGAACTGGACAATCGCGAAAGGTTGATGGAGGGATCCGCGGCGAAGCGGGACTGCACGCACCACATGCCGTTCGTCGTCCGTCGAACTGCAGCGCCCTCCCCTCACCGGTTCTCACTCATGGTCCGCCGCGACGGGGCCGGCCATCTCTCTCAGGGTCGATGATGTCGGTCACGATGCAGAGCAGCAGCAATGTAGACCCGGCCGCGGGCCGGGACCAGATCGATGTCGAGCGGGCCCTGGCGGAAATCCGTGCCGGCCGGCCGGTGGTCCTGCGCGGTCGCGATCCCGTGCTCGCCGATCCCGTGCTCGTCCTGTCGGCCGAGGCCCTCGACGGGGAGACGGCCGCCGCCCTCGCGGCGCTCGCGGGCAGCGGCGCCCGCCTCGTCCTGCCGGCGCCGCGCCTGCGCCGCCTCGGCCTTGCCGACCGGACCGAGGCCGGCGCGGTCGCCCTGCCGGTGATCGACCCGGACCGGATCGAGGCCCTGGCCCTGCGCCTCGACGGACGGATCGACGCTCCCGTGGCGCCGGCCTCCGCCGGCGATGCCGCGGCGCTCGCCCTCATGGCGCTGGCCCAGGTGCTGCCGGCCGTCCTGGTGGTGCCGGGCGGGGGCGCCCCTCCCGGCACCCTGAGCGTCGCGGCCGAGGCGGTCGCCCGCTATCCGGCCCGGCAGGCCGCCGCCTTGCGGCCCGTGAGCCGGGCGCCGGTGCCGCTCGCCGGCGCGCCGGACAGCGAGTTCGTGGTCTTCCGCGGCGGCGAGGGGCTGCGCGATCAGGTGGCGGTGGTGATCGGCCGGCCGGACCTGTCGGGCCCGGTGGCGGTGCGGCTCCACTCGGCCTGCCTCACCGGAGACCTGTTCGGCTCGCTCAAATGCGATTGCGGCGACCAGCTGCGCGGCACCGCCGGCTGGATGGCGCAACACGGCGGCGGCATCGTGCTCTACCTCGACCAGGAGGGACGCGGGAACGGGCTCGCCAACAAGATCCGCGCCTACGACCTCCAGGCGCGCGGGCTCGACACCTACGAGGCCGACGAGGCCCTCGGCTTCGGCCTCGACCAGCGCCGGTTCGATTTCGCGGCCGCGATGCTCAAGGCCCTCGGGGTCACCGCCGTGCGGCTCGTGAGCAACAACCCCGAGAAGGCCGCGAGCCTGGAGGCCGCCGGCCTCACGGTGGTGGAGACCCAGCGGGCGCTCGGCCGGGTCACGCCGGAGAACATCCGCTACCTCACGGCCAAGCGCGACCGGGCCGGCCATGCCCTCGACCTCGACGCCTTCGCCTGCATCGACGTGTGATCGCCGCTCGCCGTTCGCGTTGGGTCAGGCCACGCTCATGGTGGCCCTGCGGCACGTTCACTGCTAGCTAGGGCCCCGGTTGGGCCGGCACCACCTGGCCCCGATGGACGATCGACACGGGAGATCGAGCGATGAAGGGTGACGCCAAGGTCGTCGAGTACCTCAACCGCGGCCTGCGCAGCGAGCTGACCGCGGTGAGCCAGTACTGGCTCCATTTCCGGATGCTGAACGACTGGGGTTACATCGATCTCGCCAAGTTCTGGCGCAAGGAATCGATCGAGGAGATGAACCACGCCGATCGCTTCGTCGATCGGATCCTGTTCCTCGAAGGCTTCCCGAACCTGCAGGAGCTCGACCCGCTGCGGATCGGGCAGAACGTGCAGGAGATCATCGAGTGCGACCTCGCCGCCGAGGTCGAGGCGCGCAGCCTCTATCTCGAGGCCGCGAAGTACTGCGACTCGATCAACGACCGCGTGTCGAAGCAGCTGTTCGAGGACCTGGCCGCCGACGAGGAGGGCCATATCGACTTCCTCGAGACGCAGCTCGAGCTGATCCGCCAGGTCGGCCTGCCGCTCTACGCCCAGCGCCACATCGGTGGCCTGGAGAAGATCGAGCCCGAGGTCGAGTGAACCTTGGGTCGGGGGCCGCCGTCAGGCGGCCTCCTCCTTCAGTTCCTTCAGGGTGCAGGCCGCCCCGCAGGTGGTGGTGCAGGCGGCGTGGGCGTCGGCGAGGGCCCGGTCGAGGATGCCCCGGATCGTGCGGGCGCAGCGGCCGCATTTCGGGCTGCAGCCGAGGCAGGCATAGACCTGGGCGGGCGTGCGCGGGCAGCCCGGGCCGGGATTGAGGCACGCG
Organism: Methylobacterium sp. 17Sr1-1; assembly: GCF_003173775.1. Lineage (NCBI taxonomy): Bacteria > Pseudomonadati > Pseudomonadota > Alphaproteobacteria > Hyphomicrobiales > Methylobacteriaceae > Methylobacterium > Methylobacterium sp. 17Sr1-1. The sequence continues at coordinate 3,312,080 of NZ_CP029552.1, forward strand.
CGCACCTGGCCGTCGGAGAGCACGTTGCAGGAACAGACGATCATGTTGTGACTGGAGCACCCGATCCGCGGAGGGCCGGGGAAGTGCTCCCGCTGACCGCTCTCAGATTAGAACTTTTGAAAACTACAACATAATCAATAAGTTACCGATTCGGCCCGAGGGCCGCAACCCGGCCGGCGCGGTCATTGCGCCGCAGGGTGCGGGCCTGCAGGCCGGCTGTGCGCGGCCGGAAACCCTGCGCCGCTTCGGTGGTTGCCTGGAGGGTATCGTCCCGTCTATCGGCAGCCGTTCCGCAGGGTTTGGCGGCGGCGGACCGCAACGATCAGTCATGAGCAGCCAGGACGCGAGCGGACAGATGCCATCGGCCGGAGACGACGCCGTCGCGCTCGCGGCCGGCGCGCCGCACCTCGCCGAGACCGCCTGCCTCACGCAGGCGCTCGCCGCGGCGCGGGCGGAGCGCGACGACCTGCGCAGCATCATCGAGGCCGCCCCGGCCCTGATCGCCGCCCTCGACCACGACGAGGTCTGCCGCTTCGCCAACGGCAATTTCGCGCGCTGGTACGGCCTGGATCCCGACGAGCCAGTCGGGCGCCCCTTGCGGGAGATCGTCGGCGAGGCGTTCTACGCCGTGCGCCGGCCGCTGCTGGCCCAGGCCTTCGCGGGCGAGACCGTCACGTTCGAGACGCCCCATCCCGACGCCGACGGGCGCCACGCGCTCGTGCGCTACGTGCCCCATCGCGGCCCCGACGGCGCGGTGGCGGACCTGCACCTGCTCGGCGTCGACATCACCGCCGAGACCGACGCGCGGGCGGCGCTCGCCGACACCGCCCTGAAATTCCGGGCCATCGCCGAATCGATGCCCCAGATGGTGTGGTCGACCCTGCCGGACGGCTACCACGACTATTACAATCCGCGCTGGTACGAGTTCACCGGCATGCCGGAGGGCTCGACCGACGGCGAGGGCTGGAACGCGATCTTCCATCCCGCGGAGCAGCCGGAGGCCTGGCGGCGCTGGCGCCACTCGCTCGCCACCGGCGAGCCCTACGAGATCGAGTACCGCCTGCGGCGGCACGACGGGGTCTATCGCTGGGTGCTGGGCCGGGCGGTGCCGATCCGCGATCCCCGTAACGGGGCGATCGAGCGCTGGTTCGGCACCTGCACCGACATCGACGACCAGGTCCGGGCCCGCGACACCCTGGCCGAGCGCCGCGAGGCGCTGGAGGCGCAGGTCGCGGAGCGCACGGCAGCGCTCGCCGAGGCCAATGCGCGGCTCACCGCCGAGATCGAGGAGCGCGCCCGGATCGAGGAGGCGTTGCGCCAGGCGCAGAAGATGGAGGCGGTGGGCCAGCTCACCGGCGGCATCGCCCACGACTTCAACAACCTGCTCACCGGCATCGTCGGCTCCCTCGACCTGATGCAGACCCGCATCAACGAGGGCCGTACGCAGAACCTCACCCGCTATGCCGGCCTCGCCATGGCCTCGGCCCATCGCGCCGCGGCGCTGACCCACCGGCTGCTCGCCTTCTCGCGCCGCCAGCCCCTGGAAGCCCGGGCGATCGACGCCAACCGGCTGGTGCGCGCGATGGACGAGCTCCTGCGCCGGACGCTGGGCGAGCGGGTGCAGCTGGAGGTGGTGGTGGCCGGCGGCCTGTGGCTGACGCTCTGCGACCCCAACCAGCTCGAGAACGCGATCCTGAACCTCGCCATCAACGCCCGCGACGCGATGCCGGAGGGCGGGCGCCTCACCATCGAGACCGCCAACGCCCATCTCGACGACGCCTACGTGGCGAGCGAGATCGGGGTGCGGGCGGGGCAGTACGTCTGCGTCGGCGTCAGCGATACCGGGGCCGGCATGCCGCCGGACGTGATCGCGCGGGCCTTCGATCCGTTCTTCACCACCAAGCCGCTCGGCCAGGGCACGGGCCTCGGCCTGTCGATGATCTACGGCTTCGCCAAGCAATCCGACGGGCACGTCCGGATCTACTCGGAAGCCGGCCAAGGCACGACGGTCAAGCTCTACCTGCCGCGCTACCACGGCGAGGTCGAAGCCACCGCCGAGGTGCGGGGCGAGGTGCCGCGGGCCGAGCGCGGCGAGACGGTGCTGGTGGTGGAGGACGATTCCACCGTCCGGACGCTGATCGGCGAGACGCTGACCGAACTCGGCTACCGGGTGATCGAGGCGCCCGACGGGCAGACTGGGCTGCGCCTGCTCGAGGCGCCCGGGCGGATCGACCTCGTCGTCACCGATGTCGGCCTGCCGGGCCTCAACGGCCGCCGGATGATCGACGAGGCCCTGGCGGCGCGCCCTCACCTGCGGGTGCTGTTCATCACCGGCTACGCCGAGAACGCCGCCTTCGGCAACGGCCACCTCGCGCCCGGCATGCGGATGATCACCAAGCCCTTCTCGATCGAGGCCTTCGCCACCAAGGTCCGGGCGATGATCGAGCCGGGACGGGATTGATACGATCTCCGGAAGGCCTCTTCCGGAGATCGTATCCAAATCCTGCGCGGCCCATGAGCCGAGCCCATCTTCGCATCGCGACAGCGCTTGCGCAGCCGTCGCCGAGCGATCAACCGGAGATCGGATGCCGGCGCGGAAACGGCGAGGCTTTCCGGTGTCGGTTGCTGTAGGGTAGGATTCGGCCCGCCCCGAAAGGGGCCGGCCCCCGCCGAGACGAAGACCCGGATTCCCCTTGCCCCAGCCGCCGCTCCGCGTCTTCCTGGCCCTCGGTCTCGGGGCCTCGGGCCTGGTGGCGACCCTGGTGCTCGCGCTCGTGGCCTCCCGGGTGGCGAGCCAGCGGCTCGAGGCGCGCATCGAATCCGAGCTCGCCGACGTCGCCACGTACATGGCCGGCCGGCTCGACCGCGGCCTGTTCGAGCGCTGGCGCGACATGGTGATCCTGGCCGAGAACGACACCATCCGCGATCCCGACGCCCCGGCGGAGCGCAAGCGCCGGGTGCTGCGGCGGGCGCAGGAGACCTATCCCGACTACGCGATCATCGGGCTGATCGACGCCGCCGGACGGGTCGCCGCGACGAGCACGGGCGCGCTCGAGGGGATCGACGTCGCGCACCGGGACTACTTCACGAAAGGGCAACACGGGCCCTTCGTCGGCGACGTGCACGACGCCCTTCTGCTGGCGCGGTTGACGCCGGGGCGCGACCCGGCCGACCCGCCGCGGGTGCTCGACATCGCCGCCCCGGTGCGAGGCGACGACGGTCGCCTCGTCGGGGTCGTCTCGGGCCATCTCGACTGGGCCTGGGCCCAGGGCGTGGAGGCGTCCCTGCGCGAGACCTCGGCCGGGACGCGCGACGTCACCGCCCTGGTGCTCGCTCGGGACGGCACGGTGCTGATCGGCCCGGAACCCTTGCGCCGCGCGGGTCTGCCGCCGGACCTGCCGAGCGTCGCGGCGGCGCGGGCCGGCCGCGCCGGCACCGAGGCCGAGACCTGGCCGGACGGGCGGCGCTACCTCACCGGCTACCGGGCGACCCAGGGCCATCGCGGCTTCCCGGGCCTCGGCTGGAGCGTGCTGGTGCGCCAGGACGCCGGCACCGCCTTCGCGTCGGTGGCGGAGCTGCGCCGGCAGATCCTGCTCTGGGGCCTCGTCGTCGCCACCGTGGCGGCGGGCATCGGCTGGTTCGCCGCCGGCCTGCTCGCCCGGCCCCTGCGCCGCCTCGCGGTCGCCGCCGTGTCGCTCGGCCGGGGCGAGCCGGTCGAGGTGCCGGCCTCCGCCGTGCGCGAGGCACAGGCGATCAGCCACGCCTTCACGGCCGCTTCCCGCACCCTGCGCCAGCAGGAGGAGGAGCGCCGGGCGGCCGATGCGCGCCAGGAGCTGCTGATCCACGAGCTCAATCACCGGGTGAAGAACACGCTCGCCACCGTGCAGTCGATGGCGCGCCAGACCGCCCGCAGCGCCGCTTCCCTCGACGACTTCACCGGCAGCTTCGAGTCCCGGCTCCTGGCGATGTCCCAGACCCACAACGTGCTCACCGCCAACCACTGGGAGGGGGCGGGCCTGCGCGGCATCCTGTCGGCGGAGCTGGAGCCCTATGCCGGGGGCCGGGCCGACCGCATCCGCCTCGAGGGACCGCCCGTCTCCCTCACCCCCGCGGTGGCCCTGCCCCTCGGGATGGCGATCCACGAGCTCGCCACCAACGCGGCGAAGTACGGCGCGCTCTCGGTCGAGACCGGGCAGGTGGCGGTGGAGTGGCAGGTGGACCGGCAAGCGGACCGGCGGGCGGTCGCGGAGACGTTGTCCATGAGCTGGCGCGAGAGCGGCGGTCCCCCGGTTGCGCCGCCGGCCCGGACCGGCTTCGGCACGCGGCTGATCCGCACCAGCCTGGAGCGGGAGCTCGCCGGCGAGGTCCGCCTCGACTACGCGGAAGCCGGCCTCACCTGCCGGATCGCGGTGCCGCTCGCGGCCCGGACCGAAGCGGCGTGAGTCGTCATCGGCCGTAGGGGTAGCAGCGGCCGCGATCGAGCGGGATGCCGAGATGCGTCGCCAGCACCCGGATCGCCTCGGCGTGCTCGACGTAAGGATCGCGGTTGCCCACGCCGACGACGATCGGGCAGCCCGCCCCCCACGGGACCATGGCGGTGGCGAGCCCGCCGCCCTCCGGGTCGCGCAGGGTGAAGAAGCGCGGCATGGTCCGGCGCAGATGCGCCTTGAGGCCGATCTGCTGCTCGATGAACGGGCCGGAGGGCGGCACGTAGGAGGCCTCGGCCCGGGCCAGGGCCTGACGGAAGTGCTTCTCGACGGCGTGGCCCATCAGGGCCGATTCCTGGATCGCCTCCGCCTCGGTCTCGATCTGGAACCAGGTCTTTCCGCCCGGGACGTCGCAGACATAGTCCATCGCTCACCTCGGCGGCCTATCCGGGCCGTAGCCCTCGCCTTCCAATGTAGGCGCGAACAGCCGGGTTTTGAAGAACCGGGGCGGCCCCCGGGCCCGTGTGGCCGGCCGGTCGCCGGGGCGGCCTCACCCCTGCTGCAGCATCTCCCGGCCCTGCGCGGTGATGCGCCAAGCGGCCGAGGCGCTGCCGGGATTCGGACCGGGCTGCTCGCCCAGGAACAGCAGATGGCCGTCATTCTCGAGGGCGCAGAGCCGGCTGTGGTCGCCGGGCCAGGCCCGGTCGGGCTCGCGCCGGAGCGTGATGCAGCCCTCCTCGGCGAGGGCAGCGCGGCTGAGGAGGCGGCGACGGTGATCGATCATCGCGTCGGATCCTTTTTAAGTTGATGCGGCCGTGCGCACAGGACCCGACGCGGGAGCGACGGGCGGCCACGGCCGGCGGGACGCGGGAGCCGCGTCCGGATTGACGAGACTCGCCCGCGCCCGGGTTCATGACCGGCGCGCGGCCCAGGCCGGCGCCGCCCTCAGGCGGCGCGGGAGACGTGTGGCGCCGCCCATCCTCGGGCGGCGATGCGGTCATCGAGCCCGCCTCGCGCGTGGGCCGGCAAGGCCAAGCTTAGCAGCTGGGCCCTCCGATGCAACCCGGATGGTTTCGAGATCGTATCCGGCCGCCGGATTCGCGAAGTTCACGGGTGAGGCGACAGCATGCGGTCCGTACGACGCCCGGCATCTTCCGCCACGACAAGATGGCGACAGCCCGCGTCGGGAGCGTCATCGTCTGGCTTGCTTGTCCCCTCGCCGGAGCCGGGTCGATTCACCGTCGGCGATCACGGATAACCGACGACGGGACAGGCATTCCCACTCTGCTGGAGGGCCGCCCGGCCTCTCGCCCGCGGACTCAGCCCTGGCCCATCACGAGCCGGCCCGCCTGCTCCCAGCCGCCGAGAAGGTCCGCCCCCGCGCAGGCGAGGCCGACCGTCAGCAGAGCAATCCAGAGCGCGATGTGGCCGGCCGCTTCGAGCGGGCGCCAGCCGTACTGGCGGAGCTGTGAGTACATAGCCGGCTCAGTGCACCGTTTATGGTTAACGTTTTGTTACCGGAAGCGCGGAGATGGACGAATTGTTCGTGCTTCGGCCTTCAGGCCGTCCGTGTTCTCCACGCGGCCGGGGTCACGTGCGGCGAAGGTGTCGGATGGGCGAATACGCTGTCGGCAGCGTCGTACCTGGAGGGTCCGGCGCAGTCAGCCGCCGCCATCGTGCAGAGCGGCACTGTGGATACGCATTCCAAACGTCGAAGGGTTAACGGTGCCCTAACGCACCGCCGCCAGGGCGGCGACATGGAAGCCCGGAGACGACCCGTGCGGATCACCTACGGCGCTCACGCCTTCGCATCACTGGCCGACCATGGGCTGGATCGGTCATGGATCGAGCGTACTGTGATCGAGCCGGATAGCACCGAACCGGACCCGAAGCATCCGGAGCGCGTGCGCGCCTATCGCTCGGTACCGGAGCGCGACGGACGGGTGCTGCGTGAGATATAAGTACCGATCAATGGAGGTGCTCACATCGTGCCCGCCTTCCTCGATCGTGGACGGAGACGGGCCCTGTGAAATCACGGTACGATGCCGAGACGGACGCGCTGTACGTGCGTCTTGCCGACGCCCCGTGGTGGAGAGCGAGGAGATGCGCCCCGGCCTGATCCTCGATTTCGATGCCGACGGCCGGATCGTCGCCGTCGAGATTCTCGATGCGTCCGAGCATATCTCCTCGGATGCGGACTTCCGGCATGTAGCGGCAGCGTGAAACCAGGCGGAGGCGGCCGAGCGGTGTGCGGCATTGCCTGCGCGGAAGCTCAGACCGAACCGAATGATCGGAAGCCCGCCGATCAGAGTGTCTAGTTCGGATGCTTGGATTTTCCGGCGAGAGGAATGGTGCCGCTGGGGAGGATTGAACTCCCGACCTCGTCATTACCAATGACGCGCTCTACCACTGAGCTACAACGGCGCGCCGGTGCCGCGCTGCCATCCCGGACGGGATCGAACAGCCTTCAGACACACCGAGCGAAATCTCTGACTCTCACGGTGAAGGATGGTGCCGCTGGGGAGGATTGAACTCCCGACCTCGTCATTACCAATGACGCGCTCTACCACTGAGCTACAACGGCCCGTCGGCGCCGCTCGTCCCGCCCATGGCCTCGTGGCCGGGCGAACCGTGGTGCGCCGAAGACGAGCGGGGGGATAGCGGATCGCCCGGCGCATTGCAACAGGCTCGCCGACAGGAATCGCCGCCCCGCCGGACCCCTCGGGCGCCGCGCCCCTGGCCCGCACCTTGCTTGGACCGTCGCGCAAGGGGAGCCGCCGAGGGGAGAGCGCGTGGACATCGAACTCGCCAGCCTGACCAAGCGCTACGGCGACACCGTCGCGGTCGATGCCATCGACCTGAAGATCCGGTCCGGCTCGTATTGCTGCCTGCTCGGGCCGTCGGGCTGCGGCAAGACCACGACGCTCCGGATGATCGCCGGGCACGAGACCGTCACCTCCGGCGACGTGGTGATCGGCCCGAAGGCCGTCGGCGACCTGCCGCCGGCCCAGCGCGGCACCGCGATGATGTTCCAGAGCTACGCGCTGTTTCCCCACCTCACCTGCCGCCACAACGTCGCCTTCGGGCTCAAGATGCGGGGCGTCCCGAAGGCGGAGCGGGCGAAGCGCGCCGAGGCGATGCTGGCGCTGGTCCAGATGGACCACCTCGCCGGGCGGCTGCCGGCGCAGCTCTCGGGCGGTCAGCAACAGCGGGTGGCGCTGGCCCGCGCCCTCGTCACCGGCCCGAAGGTGCTGCTCCTCGACGAGCCGCTCTCGGCCCTCGACCCGTTCCTCAGGGTGCGGATGCGCACGGAGCTCAAGCGGCTCCAGGGCGAGCTCGGCATCACCTTCGTGCACGTCACCCACAGCCAGGAGGAGGCGATGGCGCTCTCCGACCTCGTGGTGGTGATGAACGGGGGCCGCATTGAGCAGGCCGCCGATCCCCGCACGGTGTTCGAGCGGCCGGCCACCGCCTTCGTCGCCCGCTTCATCGGCGGCCACAACGTCATCGCGCTTCCCGACCGGCGCATCGCGGTGCGGGCCGACCGGATGCGCCTCGGCGACGAGGCCGGCCCGGAGGCGCGCAGCGCCCGCGTCGTCGCGGTCGAGTACCAGGGCAGCACCGTCCACGTGAGCCTGGAGGCGCCGGACCTCTCGGCCGAGCCGGGGGCCGCCCTCACGGCGATCCTGAGCGACCACGCCTATGCCGGCCACCCCCTCGCCCTCGGAGACACGGTGCGGGTGGGTTGGCCGGCGAACGAGGCCCACCGCCTCGACGCCTGAGCACGACTTCTACAAAGGGAGACTTTCGCCATGGCAGATATGAAGACGCCCCGCCTGTCGCGCCGCACGCTGCTGCAGGGGGCCGGCGCCGCGGCCGGCCTCGCCGCCGGCTCGGGCGCCATCACGGGCTTCCCGGCGATCATCGCCGCCGAGCCGGTGACCCTGCGCTACCTCGGCACCGCCGTGAACCAGAGCGGCGACATCGCCCGCAAGGTGAAGGAGGATCTCGGCATCACGATCGAGTACATCCCGGTCGTGACCGACGAGGTCTCGAAGCGCGTCGTCACCCAGCCGAACTCGTTCGACATCGTCGATTCCGAGTATTTCAGCCTCAAGAAGCTGATGCCGTCGGGCAACCTCGTCGGCATGGATGCCAAGCGCATCAAGAACGCCGACAAGATCACCCCGGTCTTCACCAAGGGCGAAGTGGCGGGCAAGAAGATCGGCGACCAGGGCACGGCACCGAAGAAGGTGTTCTACCTGGAAGGCCAGAACTCGACCAAGTTCGCCGCGTCGCCGACCGAGTGGATCACCCTGATCCCCACCACCTACAACGCCGACACGCTCGGCATCCGGCCCGACCTGATCAAGCGCCCGATCACCTCGTGGAAGGAACTCCTGAATCCCGAGTTCAAGGGCAAGGCCTCGATCCTCAACATCCCGTCGATCGGCATCATGGACGCCGCGATGGTGGTGGAGGCCACCGGCGACTACACCTATCCCGACAAGGGCAACATGACGAAGGCCGAGATCGACCGCACCATGAAGGTGCTGATCGAGGCCAAGCGCGCCGGCCAGTTCCGCGCCTTCTGGCAGGATTTCAACGAATCCGTGAACCTGATGGCGTCCGGCGAGACGGTGATCCAGTCGATGTGGTCGCCCGCCGTCACCAAGGTGCGCTCGCAGGGTGTCGCCTGCACCTACCAGCCGCTGAAGGAAGGCTACCGCGCCTGGGCCACCGGCTTCGGCCTGCCCAAGACCCTGACCGGCAAGAAGCTCGACGCTGCCTACGATTTCATCAATTGGTTCCTGTCCGGCTGGGCCGGTGCCTATTTGAATCGCCAGGGCTACTATTCGGCGGTGCTCGAGACGGCAAAAGCCCACATGGAGCCCTACGAATGGGCATTCTGGATGGAGGGCAAGCCGGCCGAGAAGGACATCAAGGCCCCGGACGGCACCGTGATGGAGAAGGCCGGCGCGGTGCGCGACGGCGGCTCGTTCGAGCAACGCATGGGCGCCGTCGCCTGCTGGAACTCGGTGATGGACGAGAACACCTACATGGTGCGCAAGTGGAACGAGTTCATCGCCGCATGAGCACGGTCGCGGCTCCAGCCCTTCCGGAGGCGGCGCCGGCCGCCTCCACCTCGCCGGGCCTTGCCGCGGCGACGAAGCGCCAGCGCCGCCTCGCCTACGGGCAGGCGATGCCGCTGGGGCTCGTGTTCCTCGTGTTCTTCCTGGTGCCGCTGGCGCTGACCCTCATCGTCAGCTTCTGGGAATACAACGAGTACGAGATCATCCCGGCCTTCACGCTCCAGAACTACGCCGACGTGTTCGACGGCTGCCTGTCGGGGGGCGACCTCTGCACCACCTTCCGCACCTACCTGTCGACGCTGAAGTTCTGCCTGCTCGGCTGGGCCGCGACGCTGGGGATCGGCTTCACGGTCGCCTACTTCGTCGCCTTCCACGTCCGCTCGACGGCGATGCAGACGGTGCTGTTTCTCATCTGCACCATCCCGTTCTGGACCTCGAACGTGATCCGGATGATCGCCTGGATCCCGCTGCTCGGCCGCAACGGCCTCGTCAACGACACGCTGATGTCCTTGGGCCTGATCCGCACCCCGATCGAGGGACTGCTCTATTCCGACTTCTCGGTGGTATTGGCCTTCATCCACCTCGACACGGTGTTCATGATCGTGCCGATCTTCAACTCGATGATGCGGATCGACCGCTCGCTGATCGAGGCGGCGACCGATGCCGGCGCCACGCCGTGGCAGACCCTGTGGAACGTCATCGTGCCGCTGTGCAAGCCCGGCATCGCCATCGGGTCGATCTTCGTCCTGACGCTCATCATGGGCGACTTCGTCACGGTGGGCGTGATGGGCGGCCAGCAGATCGCCTCGGTCGGCAAGGTGATCCAGGTGCAGATGGCCTACCTGCAATTCCCCGCGGCCGCCGCCAACGCGGTCGTGCTGCTCGGCGCCGTGATGGTGCTGATCGCCGCGCTCACCCGCCTGATCGACCTGCGCCGGGAGCTTTGACACCATGCGCCGCGACGGGCCCCGCCCCTTCTCGTTCTACGTGCTCGCGGCCTTCTTCGGGCTGTTCGTGCTGTTCCTCTACGGGCCGACCCTGACGATCCTGGCGCTCAGCTTCCAGGGCCCGCAGGGCGGCCTCACCTTCCCGATGAACGGGGTCTCGACCTTCTGGTTCTCGCGCCTCTGGGCCGGGCTTGGCGTCGTCGACATCTGGGCGGCGTTCCGGCGCTCGCTGGCGCTGGGCGTCGTCGTCATGGGCCTCACGGTCACCATCGCGTTCTTCGCCGGCCTCGCCTTCCGCAAGGGTTTTCGCGGGCAGACGCCCCTGTTCTACACCGCGGTGGCGAGCCTGATCGTGCCCTCGATCGTGGTGTCGCTGGGCATCGGCCTCGAGTTCCGGCTGATCGACGAAGGCATCAAGGCGCTCGCCGCCCGCACCGGCTGGGGCTTCCTCCAGGACCACGGCACCGTGATGGGGATGTTCACCTCGGGGTTGGGCGCCCACCTGACCTGGACCCTGCCCTTCGGCCTCCTCATCATGTTCGCGGTGTTCAACCGCTTCAACCCGGCCTACGAGGAGGCCGCCCGCGACCTCGGCGCCACCGGCCCGCAATCCCTGCGCCACGTCGTGGTGCCGATCATCCTGCCCTCCCTCGTCGGCGTGGCGCTCTTCGGCTTCACCCTGTCCTGGGACGAGCTCGCCCGCACCAGCCAGGCGATCGGCGGGCGCAACACCCTGCCGCTGGAGCTCCAGGGCCTCACCACCACCGTGACGACGCCGGAGATCTACGCGCTCGGCACCGTGACGACGGGCGTGTCGCTCCTCGTCATCGGGCTCGCCTTCGGCAGCTACCTCGCGATCCAGCACCGGCGCGCCCGGCGGGTGACGCTGCCGGGCACCTGACCCGGCAGCACGTGGGGCGGTGCCAAGGGACCTCACCAACTTCTGGGGCGCCGGCCGCCTCAACCTCGACGCCCGCACCGAGACCGCCTACGGCACGCTTCGCGCCTTCGTGCGCTTCCACCTGATCAGCCGCACCGGCAACTACGTGACGTCGGGCTCGCAGCAGCGCCTCGGCCGCGCCTTCCCGCCGCTCGGCGTCGACACGTTCGGCCGGGGCCAGACCTACGTGAACGTCGACGAGGCGTTCATCCAGTTCGCCGGCCTCACCGCGGGCCGGGCCGCCTCGTTCTACGATTTCCACGCCCACGACTTCGAGATCGCGGGAGCCTCGCTCGGCTCCGACCTCTTCTCCACCAACCTGATCGCCTACACGGCGAAGGGGGGGACGGCCTTCAGGCGACGCTGTCGATCGAGGATCCGATCCACCGCAAGAACCCGGTCTTCGGCAACGGCGTCGCCGGCAAGACCGCGAGCCAGTTCCAGGTCTTCTTCCCCGGCAGCGGCAACTTCGCCCCCCCTCGTCGTCACCGACGCCGCCGGGGTGCCGTTGGGCGGGGCGTTCTACGACGTGGCGCAGCGCTCGCGCCTGCCCGACATCGTCGGCGTCCTGCGCTACGACGCGTCCTGGGGCTCGATGCAGGCCTCCGCCGCCCTGCACGAGATCACCATCGGCAACGCCTCGTCGCTGACGCGCTTTTCCGGAGCGCCGGCCGACGCCGTCGCGACCCTGCGCCCGGCCGCGGCCTACGGCTTCGCGGTTTAGGTCGGCGCGAAGCTCAACCTGCCGATGATCGCGGCCGGGGACGCGCTCTACCGCCAGGGCGCCTACGGCGAGGGCGCGACGCTCCATACCGGCTACGCCAACTACACCGCCAGCGACACCGCGACCGCCTCGCTCGGCCAGGGCACCGCAGTGCCGCAGGATTTCGTCGACGCGGTGCTCGATCCGGTCACCGGCCGCCTCGACCGCTCGGCGAGCTGGACGATCCTCGCCTTCTACCTCCACAACTGGAATCCGAACTGGCGCTCGGCGTTCTTCGGCCGCTACGGCGAGATCGCGTTCGGCAAGGCGGCGCGGACCGGGCTCGGCCTCCTCGACTTCGCCGGCATCCCGAATCCGGCCCTGCGGCCCGCGGCCTTCGCGCTCAGCGGCACCCTGCGCGACACCAGCCAGCGCGTCACCGGCATGAACCTGATCTGGTCGCCGGTGCGCGACCTCGATATCGGGCTCGAGGGCCTCCACAGCCGCGTCGGGCTCCAGTCCGGCCGTACGATCGACCTCGGCCGCTACCCCGGCGCCGTCGTCGCCGACGGCGTGCCGGTCACCGCGGCCGGCGCCCCTTGCGGATGGTGAGCAGCACCGGCGTGTTCCAGTTCCGCATGCGGGTCCAGCGCGAGTTCTGACCGCGCGGAGGCCGCGTCTCGCCGCTCACCGCCTGGCATAATGCCGCATGACGAGTGCCGCGGGACGCCGCTTTGCAGGCTCGATCTGCCTGGCGGAACCGCTCCCGGCCCCGATTTGCCGCCGCGCACCCACCCGCCTACGACTGATGTCACATTGTGACACGCGAACCGCGCAACTCTAACGAAGATGCTTCGACATCATCGTCGGCGTGACGGTGACGAAACCGTCCAGTCTTCGCCCCCGGCGTAGCTAGGCACATTTTCCAGAACACCTCGCCCGCCCGATCATCGCCGCATTCCGACCTTTGCTGCACCGCAACAACGGCATCGGACCGAAGTCCTACGCGGGTTCCAACCGGCGAAAAAGGCCGTCGCGAAACCGTTCCGTGAAGCCGGAGTAAAAATTTGTTCAGTTCAGAATCAACTACAAACGACCGGTTAAAAAATTTGATCGAATTTCGCAGTGCGGTATTTCAAGAACAACCGCATCAACGAGAGCCATGGGCTGCGCCGTCAGCGCGCTCCTGATCGTCGGTGCTCGTCCGCAACGCTTCGATCGGAGGTCCCGGTGACCCAATCGTCTTCCAGCCCCCAGGCGCCGCACCGGCACCGTGGCCTCGTCCGGCTGTCGAGCGTCGGCCTGGCCTCGGTCCTCGCCCTGTTGATCGGAACCTCCGTCCTGCCGCCGCTGGTGGCCGACCAGTCGGACCGGGCGGTGGTCAACGCGCCGGTGGCGCTCCTGACCGCGCCGATCTCGGGCGATGTCGCGGCGATTCCCGTGAAGCCCGGCGACAGCGTCGAGCCCGGCGCGCTGCTCGCGCGGATCGCCAACCCACGGGTCGACCGCACGACGGCGATCCAGCTCGACAGCAAGGTGACCGACCTGCGCGAGCGCTCGCTCTCGGCCGAGCGCAAGCGCCTGTCGAACCTCGCCTATCTCGAGAGCCTCGACACCGCGATCAAGCTCCAGTCGGACGGCATCGCCCAGATGTTCCGCTCCGAGATCGAGGCCCTGCGGGCCAAGATCGCCTCGGCCCAGGCCTCGGCCGAGGAGAAGAAGGTCCTGATGGACCGCCAGGTCAGCATGGTGTCGCGCAACGTCGCCAGCCCCGACATGGTCAAGTCGACCTCGCAGGCCTACACGGCGGCACAGCAGGAGCAGAAGGCGGCGGAAGCCCGGCTCGTCCAGAAGACGGGGCAGCTCGACGGCCTTCTGCGCAAGGTCTATGCCGGCGACGACCTCAGCGGGCTGGCCGAGATCACCCAGAAGCGCATGGCGATCTTCTACGACGCGCAGCGCCTGCAGATCGAGGAGACCGAGCTGAAGGCGGCGCTCGCCGAGCAGCAGCGCCTGCTTGCCCGCGAGAACACCCGCATCGACAGCCTCTCGGGCACCGAGATCCGCGCGCCGGGCGGCGGCTTCGTGCTCAACGTGGGGGCGAGCGTCGGCCGCCACGTCACCGCCGGCGACAGCCTCGCCGCCCTCGTCGATTGCGGGCAGAGCTTCGTCGTCGCGATCTTCTCCTACCGCCAGGGCCAGAACCTGCAGGTCGGCAGCCGCGTCACCATCGACGGCGAGCCGTCCGGCCCGCGGCCCGGCACCGTGACCGAGATCCTGCCGAAGACCAGCGACAAGGCCGACGCCGGCTACGCGGTGCCGTTCCCGCAGACCGAGCGGCGCGAGCTCTACGTCCTGGTCAAGCCCGATCCGGCCCCGGCCGCCCCCGCCACGGAAGCGGGCAGCGCGATTCCCGCCAATAGCTGCGGCGTCGGCCGCTGGGTCAGCGTGACCCGCGAGGCGGGCTGGGTGCCCTCGACCTCGATGCTGTGGCGCTCGGCCGGCGACCACGTCGCGAGCCTCGCGACCCGGGCCGGCACCCTCGTGACGGCGGCGCTGAAGCCCCTCACCGCCGAGACGGCGGTCGCCGCCACCGAGCCGGCACCCGTCGCCCCGGTCAGTGCGCCCGCACCGCAGCAGGCCTCGGCGAGGGCGGCGCCCCAGGTCCCGGCAGCTCAAGTCCCGGCAACCCAGGTCCCGGCAACCCAAGTCCCGGCGATCCCTGCGCCCGAGACCACGGCCTCGACGAGGCCGGCGCCGGCCCTGCGCACCGATGCGATGCCGCTGCCGCCCCAGCGCCCGCAGGAATTCGGAACGACCCCGGCCGAGCCGAAGCAGGCCCGCCGCGAGCAGCGGGCCGAGCGCTGAAGGGCCCGAGCGCGTGAAGGCCCTCCTCGCCGCCCTCGCCCTGGCGACCGGCCTCGCGGCGCCGGTGCAGGCTGCGCCCGCCCCGTGCGGGGCGGTCGCCGCCGCCCTCGACGCAGCCGCGCCGAGCGGGCCCGCCTTCGCGGCGAGCTACGGCCCCGGCCCCGGCGAGGCCGCGGTGCCGCTGCCCCTGCGCAACACCGCCTTCGCCTACGACAACGCGCTCGCCGTCATCGCGCTCACCGCCTGCGGCGACCGGGAGCGCGCCCGCCGGATCGGCGACGCGTTCCTCGGTGCGCTCGAAGCCGACCGCACCTTCGCGGATGGACGGGTGCGCAACGCCTACCGGGCCGGCCCGGCGACCGCGCGGCCGGTGCTGCTGCCGGGCTGGTGGGACGGAAAGGCCAAGCGCTGGTCGGAGGACCGCTACCAGGTCGGCAGCGCCACCGGCAACGTCGCCTGGGTCGGCCTCGCGCTGATGACGCTGCACGCGGCCACCGGCGAGGCGCGCTACCGGGCGGGCGCCGCCCGGCTCCTGGGCTGGATCACCGCCAACGCCGCCGCACAGACGGGCCTCACTGCCGGTTTCACCGGCGGGCGCGACGGCTACGATCCCGAGCAGACCCCGCTGCCCTGGGCTTCGACCGAGCACAACCTCGACGTCGTGGCGCTCGGCACTTGGCTCGGCACCTGGCTCGGCCCCGAGGGGGAAGGGGCGGCGCGCTCCGCCCGCGCCTTCGTCGACGCGGCGTTCGACGAAGGCGCGGGCTGCTTCCGGATGGGAACCGGGCCCGACGGACGGATGCGCGACACGACCGAGATCGCCCTCGACACCCAGCTCTGGCCGCTGCTCGCGGTGGCCGATCCGCCTGCCCCCTGGCGCCGGGCGCTGGCCTGCGCCGAAGAACGCCTCGCCGTGCCCGGCGGGTTCGACTTCAACGACGACCGCGACGGGCTGTGGGTCGAGGGCACGGCGCAGGCCGCCCTCGCCTACCGGGCCGTGGGCGACCACGCCCGCAGCGCGGCACTGCTCAGGACTGCGCTGGGGGAGCGGGCACCCTCGGGCCTGCTCTACGCCACCCGCGAGGCCAAGCTCACCACCGGCCTGACGATCGGCCCGGGGAGCACCACGCCGGACTTCCTCTACTTCCGCCGCCCGCATCTCGGCGCCACGGCCTGGGCCGTGCTGGCGCAGGCGGGCTGGAACCCCTTCGACGGCAAGCTTCTGAGGTAGCGCGCATGTTCGGCACTCCCGGCGACGTCTCGACGGTGCTCGCCCTCAACCTCGCGGTCGCGCTGGCGCTCTACGCCCTGCCGGCCCTGCTCGTGCCGCAGCGCGCCTACGACCGCTGGGTCTTCGGCGGCCTCACGGCGGCGCTCGTCGTCACCTACGTCGCGTGGCGCTGGACCGACACCCTGCCGCCCCTCGAACTCTCGGCCGAGGCCCTGTGGCCCTACCTGTTCTTCATCTTCGAGGCGGTGGCGATCACCTACACGCTGATGTCGATCGCGATCCTGATGCGCCACAAGGACCGCTCGGCGGAGGCCGATCTGGCGCAGGCCCGCCACGAGGCCGCGAACGACTGGCCGGCGGTCGATGTCTTTATCTGCACCTACAACGAGCCGCTCGAGGTGCTCGAGAAGTCGATCCTGCCGGCGCTCGCCATCGACTATCCGCACAAGACCGTCTGGGTGCTCGACGACACCCGCCGCGACTGGCTGCGCGATTATTGCGAAAAGGTCGGCGCGCGCTACCTGCGCCGGCCCGACAACAAGGGCGCCAAGGCCGGCAACCTCAACAACGGCCTGCGGGCGACCGCGGCCGAGACCGGCGCTCCCCTGATCCTGGTCCTCGACGCCGATTTCGCGCCGCAACCCGACATCCTGACGCGGATGGTCGGCCTGTTCGACGATCCCCGCGCGGCGGTGGTGCAGTCGCCGCAATTCTTCTTCAACGCCGACCCGATCCAGCACAATCTCTCGGCCGCCGAGAGCTGGGTCGACGACCAGCGCATCTTCTTCGACGTGTTCCAGCCGGCCAAGGATGCCTGGGGCTGCTCGTTCTGCGTCGGCACCTCGTTCATCGTGCGGCGCGACCGGCTGGACGAGATCGGCGGCTTCCCGGACGCGGCGATCTGCGAGGACCTCAACCTCTCCTGCGGCATGATGCGGGCGGGCTATCGCACCCACTGGCTCAACGAGCGCCTCAGCATGGGCCTCTCGGCGGAAGGGCTGCCGGAATACATCACCCAGCGCACCCGCTGGTGCCTCGGGACGATGCAGGTGGCGCTGCTGCGCTCCGGCCCGCTCTTCGGCTCCGGCTACACGCTCATCCAGCGCCTGCACTTCGTCCACGGGGTCCTGAACTGGCTGTGCAAGCCGTTCATCGTGCTGATGCTGATCGCCCCCTCGATCTACTGGTTTGCCGGGCTGCCGGCCTTCCAGGCCGACTACCTGTCCTTCCTGCGCTTCGGCCTGCCGATGCTGCTCGCGGTCTGGGCCTACAACGGCTGGATCTCCGGCTCGCGCACCCTGCCGCTGTTCATGGAGGTCACCCACACCATGACGGCGCTGCCGATCACCGTGACGCTGGCGGTGGCCGCCGTGAAGCCGTTCGGCCGGCCGTTCAAGGTGACCGACAAGGGCGGCGACCGCTCGCGGATGATGGTGCGCTGGCGCCTCGCCGCCCTGTTCGGCGGCTTCTCGCTGCTCTCGGCCTTCAGCATCGTCTGGGCCTTCGTGGCGCCGGAGGCCGCGACGGAGGTGTCCTCGATGGACTACTTCAACCTGGTCTGGGCCGGCGTCGCGATGGTGCTGACCTTCGTGGCCTTCCTGGTCTGCTTCGAGTACCCGCGCGCCGACCTGCTGTTTCCCTGCGCGCTCGACGCGGTGCTGGAGGCGGACGGGTGCTCGGTGCCGGCCCGGGTCACCCACCTCTCGACCGACCGCGCCACCCTCGCGCCGGACGTCGCGATCCCGGCGGGCGCGGTGCTGCACCTGCCGGGCATCGGCCCGGTGCCCGTCGCCCCCCTCGGCGAGGGCCTGGTGCGGCTCGATCCGGACTTCGCCCGGCGCCGCGCCCTGGTGCTGATGCTCTACGGCACGCCGCGCGACCGGATCGCCCGCCAGGCCCGCCTGTCGGGGGCGATGGCCGGGCTGGTGCGGCGGGGGTTCGGGCTTTCCTGAGACGGGAGGGGGGTGTCGTTTTCCGGGCCTCAGCGTCTCGGACCCCTGACGGGCTGGAAGCGTGGGCTAAGATGCAAGGCGTGATCGGCCGCGAAAGGTCGTCACCGAACAGCCCTTCCGAATCGTCGTGCGGGCGAAGGAGCTCGGGCGCGGGCGATCAGACGAGGCGGGCGCCGCCATCGACGTGCAGGGTCTCGCCGTTCATGAAGCCGTTGCTCATCAGGAACACGACCGCCGCGCCGGCCTCCTCGGCCGTGCCGAGGCGCCTTTGCGGCAGCCTCTCGGTGAGCGCGGAGACGTAGGCGTCGCGGTGGGCGCCGAGCGTGCGGGCGAGGAGCGGAGTGTCCGTGGTACCCGGGGACAGGGCGTTGACCCGCACCGGCGCCAGTTCGAGCGCGAGACCGCGGGCGAGAGCCTCCATCGCGGCCGAGGCGGCGGCGAGCACCGCGGTGCCCTGGGCGCTGGGGCGATCCGCCAGGGCGCCGGAGATGAAGGTGACCGACCCATCCCGTGCCAGCCGGTCGCCCAGGGCGCGAAGGGCATGGATCGCGGCCCAGATCCGCTCGTCGAAGGCCCGCTTCAGGTAATCGACCTCGGCCTCCAGGATCCTGCCGGCCACGAAGGTGCCAGCGAGGAGGACGAGGTGGTCAACGCGGGGGATGCCGGCGAGCGCCGCCGCGATGGTCTCGGGCCGGGTCACGTCCGCGGCCCGCCAGCCGGCGAACCCGTTCTCGGCTGCGACGCGCGCGGCGCCCTCGGCGTTGAAGCCGATCACGACGACCGCGGCGCCGGCCGCCTTCGCCTGCCGGGCGGCCGCGAGGCCGATGCCGGACGTGCCGCCGAAGACGACCACGGTGCGGTCCTGGAGGGTGCTGCTCACGACGATAGTCCTTCCCGCAGGCGCTGGTGGCGCGCCGATGGGAGGAGAATGGCGCCTGGGCCACAGCTTGATAATCGGGCCTGAACTCGCTTCAGTCATGCTGTCATGGAACAGATCGGTCTCGACCGCCTCACCGGCCTCGTCGCGTTCGCGCGCTCCGCCTCGCTCGGCAGCTACACGGCTGCGGCCCGCTCCCTCGGCATCTCGCCCTCGGCGGTGAGCAAGAGCGTGCAGCGCCTGGAGGCGCGTCTGGGCGTGAGCCTGTTCACCCGCACCACGCGCTCGCTCACCCTGACGCCGGAGGGCCGCGACCTGCACGAGCGGGCGTTGCGGCTCCTGCGCGAGGCCGAGGCGATCGAGCAGGCCGCCGCGGCGGCCCGCGCCGAGCCGGCCGGCCTTCTGAAGGTGACGGCGCCGCTCCCGGTCGGCACGCACCTGCTCGCCCCGGCGCTGCCGCGGTTCCGCGCGCGCCACCCGAGGCTGACGATCGACCTGCGCCTAGGCGACCACATGGCGGACCTGATCGAGGAGGGCATCGACGTTGCGATCCGGGTGGGCGAGCTCTCGGATTCGCGCCTGATCTCCCGCCGCCTCGCGCCGCACTTCGTCTGCGCCTTCGCCGCGCCGACCTATCTGGCGCGGCGCGGCATGCCGCGTCACCCGGACGATCTCGTCCACCACGACTGCGTGAACTTCCGCTTCCAGAGCACCGGCCAAGTCCTGCGCTGGCCGTTCCGCGTCGGCGGCCGCACGGTCGAACTCACGCCGGATGCCGGCATCGTCACCGACTTCAGCGATGCCGTCGCGGCGATGCTGGTCGCCGGCGGCGGCATCGGCGTCTCGCCGACCTACATCGCCGCGCCGCATGTCGAGCGGGGTGCGCTGGTGCCGGTCCTGCGGGACTTCTCGGTCGAGCGCTCCGCCTTCACGGCGCTCTGGCCGGAGAGTCGGCGCGGCAGCCCGAACGTGAAGGCGTTCCTCGCCTTCCTCGAAGAGGTGTTTCCCTCGCCGGCCCCCTGGGACCGAGCGCTCGAGGAGGAAGGGCGCGCGTCATCCGTCGAGAGACCGCTGAGTTCCGTCCCAACGGGCGCTCGAACTCGATGAACCCGACCGACTCGCAAATGCCGGCGGGACTCGCCGTCAGTCCGTCGTCCGCACCGTCCAGGTCGCCCGGCGGATCCCCTCCGCCGCGCCGAGCCGCGCGATCACCGCGTCGATCTCCTCCGGCTCGATCGACGTGCTGACCAGGGTGGCGACCACCTCGACGTCGTCCTCGCCGCGCTCCTCGACGTCGACCTCGCTCACCGGGTAGTGGGCCGCCTCCAGGCGCTCGACCAGGAGGTCGCGCACCTCCGAGAGGCGGTCGGTGTCGGTGGTGGCGCGGACCTCGTAGGTCGCCTCCGAATCGCGCTCGTCGATCGGGATGCGGTTGATCGCGTTGACGAGGGGCCGCAGCAGCGTGTTGCCAGCAAGCACCGCGACGGTGACGAGCGTCGCCTCCGCCGCGAGATCGACGCCCGACAGGGCGCCGACGGCGGCCGAGCACCACAGGGTCGCGGCGGTGTTGAGGCCGCGGACGTTCATGCCCTCCTTCATGATCACGCCGGCGCCCAGGAAGCCGACGCCCGAGACCACGTAGGCGACGATGCGGATCGCCCCGTCGGCATGGCCGATGCGCATGCCGAGATCGGTGAAGGCGGCCGCCCCCACCGCCACCAGCACGTTGGTGCGCAGGCCCGCGGTGCGCTGCCGGTACTGGCGCTCCGCCCCGATCAGGGTGCCGAGCACGAAGGCGCAGAACAGGCTCAGGGTGGAGTTGAGGAATTCGCCGGCCTGGAAGGCCTGGATGATCGCCATCGCGTCGCGCCGCCCGTGGAGGATCGCGCCGGCCGCGACGGCCGGCGCCGAAACCCCGGCCTATAGCGGGGCCGTGTGACGGCCGGATAGCGGCGGGGTCAGGGCGCGGCCTTGGGCGGAGAACTTTTGGAGGAGGGATTTTTGGGCGCGGGATCTTTGGGAGTCTGGCCCCGGAGGGCCGATCCCTTGAGGCTTTGTGCCTTGACCGCCTTCGCCTTGTCCTTGCGCGCCTTGGCGCCCTCGGCCCCGGCGGCGCGGATCAGGGCGGCGAGCCCGGCCTCGGTCACCGCCTCGGCCGCCTCCGGCACGCTGAACCAGCGGCACTCGCGCTCGTTCTGCTCGGGCCAGGTCTTGAGCTGCTTGCGCACATCCAGGCGGAAGACCTGGACCTGGCACAGGACCGCGTCGCGGCTCTTCAGGCGCTTGTTGTAGAAGTAGCTGCCGAGCGCCCGCCGGCCGACCCGGCCGATCAGGCCCGCCTCCTCGTAGGCCTCGCGGGCGGCGGCCTCGTAGTTCTTCAGGCCCTTCATCGGCCAGCCCTTCGGCACCACCCAGCGCCGGGTCTCGCGGGAGGTGATGAGCATGACCTGGAGGCTGCCGTCCGGCCCGGGCCGGACCGGCAGCACGGCGACCTGCCGGCGCGGCTCGCCGCCGCGCTCCGACCAGCCGGTCAGGAAACCCGCCAGGGCCTTCAGGCTCTTCATGATCCGGCGCGGTCCACGGCGGAACGGCGGCCCGGGCAGCAGGAGCGAAGGCTCAGAGGAGGGCTCGAACCGGGCCCGGGGCAGGTCACGGATGTCACGTCGCGGCGCACTCGCTGGTCCCGTTCCCGGGCGGCGAGCCCGGGAGTACCCCGTTGGAAGGGATCCCGGCGCGGGTTCCCCTCGCGAGAAACCGCATCGGCCGGGAAAGATCCTTCGAGAAAGATCCCTCGAAAAAGATCCTTGGGGGCACGCTCCGCGGTCCGGACTCCCTCGCGGCGGACGGCGCACCTCGTCCGTCCCTTTAGCCGGTGCGGGTCGCGGCGCTCAAGCAGGATTTGTTAACCGGCAAAACAATTGCTGCGCGGGAGTTCAGCCCTCGCTGCCGAGAGTCGCGATGAGGGTGTCGAGGCGGGCGCGCAGATCGGCGATCTCGCCCTCCGACATCTGCAGGGTCCGAACCACCGCGCGGCGCACCTCGACCGCCTCGGCCTGGAGGGCGTGGCCCTCCTCGGTCAGGCTGATCTCGACCTCGCGCTCGTCGGCCTGCCGCCGGGTGCGGCGCACGAAGCCGGCGGCCTCGAGGCGCTTGAGCACCGGGGTCAGCGTGCCGGAATCGAGGCGCAGGCGCCGGCCGATGTCGGAGACGGTCAGCCCGTCGCTCTCCCACAGCACGATCAGCACGAGGTACTGCGGGTAGGTGAGGCCCAGCCGCTCGAGCAGCGGCCGGTAGCACTTCGTCATGCGGTGGGAGGCCGCGTAGAGAGCGTAGCAGAGCTGGTTGTCGAGCCGCAGCGCTTCCACACCTGACAGGACAGGCTCGAGAGAGTTCATGTTCACACCATACCAACGGCACCTGGGCGCCGCCCTCGCCGCAGGATCCTCATGCCGCCAGCCTAACACGCCGGACGGACCACCGAAATCCATGCGGATGCGTTCGATGGTGAACGATCATCTCTCGAATGGGGATCCATCCGCAACAGCATAAGATGGGCGACTGGATCGCGGCCGCCCGAAATCTCCAGCGCCGGATTCTCAGCGCCGGCCGTCGAGCGGCGGGCGGAGGCGGCGCTCGACCAGCGGGCGGCCGGCCCGGCGCTCGACGATCACCGTCCGCGGGCCGCGCAGGCCGCTGCCGGTGCTGATGATCCGCTCCGGCGCACGCTCGGTCTTGGGCTTGGCGGCCAGGGCCTGCGCCGCCTGGAGCACGTGCGGGCGCACCTCCTCGGGGGGCAGGCCGATCAGGCCCGCGGCGATCTCGACCTGCTGCTCGACGTCGTCGGCGAGGTCCTGCGCAGCCGCCACCGCCTCGGAGACGGTGGGGGGCTCCTTGCGCACCCGGATCGGCGGCAGGTTGCGGGGCTTGTCGGTCGGCTTCTTCACGGTGCGGCTCATCATCATGCGGCTGAGCATAGCGCGGAGAGTGCGATTGTTGCAGTGCAACACGCGCATGTCCAACCCGGCGCCGTTGGAATGGTTGCCCCTGACTCACGGTTAGCCCACGCTGCGGCCAGGAGAATTCGACCCGATCTCACGCGCCGGCAGGATATCGGGCATAAGGTCGCACCGCGGCGCGAGCGACGACTTGTCCGGATCCGGCGGACCTGGGACAAGGGAGCGGTCATGACCGACCTCCCCCGCCTCGACCCGCGCCTGACCCCCGCCCGGCCCGACCTCGCCGACGAGCGCCTGCGCGGCCGCGTCGAGGCGGCGCGCTACGTGCCCGGCCGGCCGCACCGGATCGTCGTGCCCGTCGCGCCACTGCGGCGCGCGCCCGATCCCACCGCCGCCCTCGACAGCGAGGCCCTCTTCGGCGAAGCCGCCACGGTCTACGAGCTGCGCGACGGCTGGGCCTTCGCGCAGCTCGCCGCCGACGGCTATGTCGGCTACCTGCCGGAAGAGGCGCTCGGCCCCGCGGGTCCCGCCCCGACCCACCGGGTCTCGGGCCTGCGCACCTTCCTCTACCCCGCCGCCGACCTGAAGCGCCCGGTCCTCGGCGCGCTCAGCTTCGGCGCCCTCGTGACGGTGGCGGCCCGGGAGGGCGCCTACGCGCGCCTCTCCGACGGGGGCTTCGTCTGGGCCGGGCACCTCGCGCCCGTCGCGGCTTTCGAGCCGGACGTCGCCGCGACGGCCCTGCGCTTCCTCGGCACGCCGTATCTCTGGGGCGGGCGCAGCAGCCTCGGGCTCGACTGCTCCGGGCTGGTGCAGACGGCGCTCGCCGCCGCCGGCCTCCCGGCGCCGCGCGACAGCGACCAGCAGGAGGCAGCTCTGGGCGAGGCGGTGGCGCTCGACCCCGGTCTCGCCGGCCTGCGGCGGGGCGACCTGGTGTTCTGGCGCGGCCATGTCGGGATGATGCTGGACGAGACCCGGCTGATCCACGCCAACGGGCACCACATGGCGGTGGCGGTCGAGCCCCTGGCGGAGGCGGAAAACCGCATCCGCGCCGGCCGGACCGGGCCGGGCACGGGGGACGGGGCGATCCGGGCGGTCCGGCGCCTGAAGCCGGCCGCCTGACGATGCCGCCCGCCGGTCCGGCCCGCGGACGATCCCCGTAACCCTGCGGCACTCGCGCCCCGCGGGACGGGAATTTCGCGTCAAATCCGTGGACATCCGGCGGGATCTTGGCCGCGCGCGACCGTTCGTGCCTCGCGCCGGCCATAACCCGCGGTAGAATAGCCCTGAGGACCGCCGCCGGCGGCCCCGTCTCCGAGCCCTGAGGACACCTGCCCGCGATGCTGACCGGTTCGGCCATCACCCGCGCCCTCGTCATCGTCGTGCTGGCGGCCGGCCTCGCCGGGCTGTGGCAGTTCCTGATGCCGCGCGCCGCCGGCCCCAACCTGTCGGAGCCGCAGAAGCGCGCCGAGGCCGGCCGCGGCGCGGCGCCGGCCCCGACGAGCGGGGACGCGGTGCGCTCGGTCTATCCGGGCGGCCCGCGCCCGGCCGACCCGCCGGCGCCGCGCCCCGCCCCGACGGCGGAGGCGCCCCCGACCGCGAGCCCCGCCCCCGCGAGCCCCGCCGCCATGCCGGCGCCCCTTCCGGCGCCCCCGCCGCCTCCCGCGCCGGCGCCCTCCCCTCCCCCGGTCTTCACCCCGGCCGCGCCCTCCGCGCCGGTGCCGCAGGCCGACACCACCGCCGACGCACCGTCGAGCGGCACGGTCGATCTCAACACCGCCAGCGTGGCGGAACTGAACGGCCTGGGCGGCGGCATGATCGGCAAGGCGATCATCGCCAAGCGGCCCTATGCCTCCCCGGGCGAGCTCCTGTCGAAGCGGGTGCTGAGCCGGGCGACCTACGACAAGATCAAGGGTCAGGTGACGTTGCGGTAGGCCTCGTCGGTGGACGAAGCTCCCCGGCAGGGTCCGACGCCCGGTCCGTCGGGCCGGAGCGACACCCACCAGGATCGCCGGCGATGAGCCCGATACCGGGTCAGTCCGCGCCGTCGTCGGGGATGTTGAGCGTGGTGCCGCAGGCCTTGCAGTGGACGGCGTCCGGCTCGTGGCGCTGCAGCCCGCAGGTCGGGCAGGGGAAGCGCACCTTGTAGGGCCGGAACACCACCTGGGCGAGGCGGAAGAACAGCGTCACGCCGCAGATCATCACGAACACCGAGATCAATCGTCCGGACGTACCCGGCAGCGTGATGTCGCCGTAGCCCGTCGTCGTCAGCGACGTGACGGTGAAATACAGCGCGTCGACCGGACTGCCGATCGCCGGGTTGGTGCCGTGCTGCGAGATGTAGACCACGCCGGTCATCACGAACACGAACACCACCAGGTTGGTGGCGGCGAGGATCGCCTCCTCGTTGCGCTGGAAGAACGAACTGTCGTGGCGCAACCGGTCGAGCAGTTGGTAGGTGCGCAGCAGGCGGAGCGTGCGCAGGATGCGCAGGAATCCGACGCCCTGCATGACCATCGGCGCCAGGAACGAGGCGATGGCGACCACGTCCGTCCAAGTGCTCAGGCGCAGGAACTCGCGGGCGGGTGCGCGGCTGATCGCCAGGCGGCCGAGGAAGTCGGCCAGGACGCCGAGGCCGAGGGCCACGTCGAGAGCGACGATCCAGGGCGAGAGCGGCAGGAACGAGGTCACGATGACGAAGGCGATCGTCGCGACGTCGAAGGCGAGCAGGGCGTAGCGGAAGCGGTGCGCCTGGTCGGTGTCGCCCTCGTAGAGGGCGTGCAGTCTGACTTTGAGCGGGGTCATGCTGAAGGGGGAACGGGTCCGGTCGGGCGGAGCGGGCCTGCCCCATAGCGCATCCGGATCGCCGGCGCCCGTTGCGCGCCGAGCCCATCGATGGGATACGGGCGCCAAGGTGTGCGGTCCCAGGATGGGGCTTGCAGGATGTCTTCCGCGGGTCGGGCCGCCCGCGGGGAAGACCCGTGCCCATGCCTCATCCCCATGCCTCGTCCAATCCGGCCCCTCCGCCTCGTACCGCTCGGCAGGCTCGTCGGCACCACCGGCGGCATGGCCGTGGCACCGATCTCGGCGCGGCCGTCGCGACGCGCTCCCTCCACGCGAGTCCCGCCGCGACCCTGGCGCGCCCGGAGACGGGGCGGATCGCCCGGCCGATTTCCCCGCATCCCCGCAAGGAGCCGACATGACCATCCAGGCATCCTTGCCGGTCCGCCGGCCGCTCTCGGCGCTCCGCAACATGCTGCGCAACGAGGCCAGCGGCGGCCTCGTGCTGATGGCCAGCGCCGCGCTGGCGCTGGTGGTCGCGAACTCGCCCTGGGCGGAGACCTACTTCTCGGCCCTCAAGGCCTATATTGGCCCGCTCTCGGTGCTGCACTGGATCAACGACGCCCTGATGGCTTTGTTCTTCCTGCTGGTCGGCCTGGAGATCAAGCGCGAGATGCTGGACGGGCGCCTGCGCACCTGGCCCGACCGCATCCTGCCGGGCGTGGCCGCCCTCGGCGGCATGACGATGCCGGCGCTGGTCTACGTCGCGGTCAACCGGCACTCGCCGGAGACGCTGCGCGGCTGGGCGATCCCGGCTGCGACCGACATCGCCTTCGCGCTCGGCGTGCTGGCGCTGCTCGGCTCGCGCGTGCCGGTGTCGCTCAAGGTGTTCCTGACCGCGCTGGCGATCATCGACGATCTCGGCGCCGTCGTCATCATCGCGGCGTTCTACACCGCCGACCTCTCGCTGCCGATGCTCGGCGGCGCCGGCCTGACGCTCGCCGTGCTCTACGGGCTGAACAAGGCCGGGGTGGCGCGCCTGTGGCCCTACCTGCTGCTCGGCGCGGTGCTGTGGGTTTTCGTCCTGAAGTCCGGCGTGCACGCGACGATCGCGGGCGTGCTGCTGGCGCTGACGGTCCCCTTGCGCCTCAGCGCCGGCAAGCCGGACGACCCGGCCTCGCCGCTGCACATCCTCGAACACGCGATCCACCCGTGGTCGTCGTTCCTGATCCTGCCGATCTTCGGGTTCGCCAATGCGGGCGTGTCGCTGGCCGGGTTCGAGCCGGCCATGCTGCTCGATCCGGTGACGCTCGGCGTGGCGCTCGGCCTGTTCGTGGGCAAGCAGCTCGGCGTGTTCGGGTTCGTGCTCGCCGTGGTCAGGCTCGGCTGGGCCCAGCGGCCGGCGCACGCGACTTGGCCGCAGGTCTACGGCGTGGCGCTGCTGTGCGGGGTCGGGTTCACCATGAGCCTGTTCATCGGCCTCCTGGCCTTCGCCGCGAGCCCCGAGCTGGAGGCGGAGACCAAGATCGGCGTGCTGGCCGGTTCGCTGGCCTGCATGGCGGCGGGAGCGCTGGTGCTGCGGCTGGCGCCGCGGGCGCCCAGGCCCGCGGCAAGATCGTGATCACCGGCGGCCGGGCGATCGACGTGCCGGCCCCCGAGATCCGGACCTTCGAGCCCATCGGGCCCCGGCCCCCGCCGCCATGGTCCGGCCGAGCGTGCCGCGAAAGCGCAGAGTTCGGTCGCTCCCGGACAGGTCGGGATCGCTCGCTCCGCTCAGGCGCGGCAGGCCTCGAAGCCCTTGCGGATCGCCTCCGGATCGAGGTGGCGGCCGATGAAGACGACGCGGGATTCGCGCGGATCGCCCGGCTTCCACTCGTCCTGCAGGTCGCCGTCGAGGATCATGTGCACGCCCTGGAAGACGAAGCGGCGCGGCTCGTCGGGGAAGCTGACGATGCCCTTGCAGCGCAGGATGTCGGGCCCCTGCACCTGGGTCAGGTCGGAGATCCAGGGCATGAACTTGTTGGGATCGACTGCGCCGGGAAGCCGCGCCGAGATCGACTGGATCTCGTCGGAATGGTGATGGTGATGCCCCTCCTCCAGGAAGTCCGGCTCGACCTCGATGATGCGGGACAGATCGAAGGCCTTGCGGTCGAGCACGGTCTCGAGCGGCACGGCGCAGTGCTGGGTGCGGTGGATCTCGGCCGACGGGTTGATCGCCCGGATCTGGCGCTCGACGGCGTCGAGGCCGGCCGCGTCGACGAGGTCGGACTTGTTGAGCAGGATCACGTCCGCGAAGGCGACCTGGTTCTTGGCCTCGGGGGCGTCCTTCAGGCGCTCTGAGAGCCACTTGGCGTCGGCCACCGTCACAACCGCGTCGAGGGTGGCGGCCTCGCCGACATCCTGGTCGACGAAGAAGGTCTGGGCGACGGGGGCCGGGTCGGCGAGGCCGGTGGTCTCGACGATGATGGCGTCGAACTTGCCCTTGCGCTTCATCAGCCCGTCCATGATGCGGATCAGGTCGCCGCGCACGGTGCAGCAGATGCAGCCGTTGTTCATCTCGAACACTTCCTCGTCGGCGCCGACCACGAGGTCGTTGTCGATGCCGATCTCGCCGAACTCGTTGACGATCACGGCGTAGCGCTTGCCGTGCGGCTCGGTGAGGATGCGGTTGAGGAGCGTGGTCTTGCCGGCGCCGAGATAGCCGGTGAGCACCGTGACGGGGATCTTGTCGGACATGCGGGGCCGTCTGTTCGCTGGTGAGCCGGGCGCCGGGGGGCGCCGCGACGGGTGATATAGTGTGTCACTCCTCCGGGCGCGAGGCCGGTCCGGAGCGGGTGAACCGGGCGACGTCGCGCAGCAGCTCGACGAAGCACCGGGCGCCGTGGTCGAGGAGGGCGCGGCCGGCCTCCGCCGTGCCGAGGCGGGCGTCGCCGATGGCGCCTTCCGGATTGAGGTCCTGCGCGTGCCAGGCGAGCGCCGCCGGGCGGCCGGCGCGCAGGTGGGTGTAGGTCCGCTCCATCGCGCGGCTCGCCGGCACGAAGTCGCGGATCGCGTCGCGCCGCACCAGGTCGGGGCGGAGCGCCAGCATCAGGGCGGTCTCGATCCCGCCGCCATGGATGCCGTGGCGCACCTCCTCGTCCGGAAACAGGCCGGGCGGGGTGCCGAAGCGGCTCCAGGCGGTGGTGACCGCCACCATCCCGTGCCGGCCGCGCAAGGACAGAGCCACGAGGTCCATGAGCGCGCTGTTGCCGCCATGCGACGAGACGATGACGAGCCGGGTGCAGCCGGCCCGCACCACCCCGTCGCCGATCTCGGTCCAGGCCTTCAGCGCCGTCTCAGGGCTCAGGGTCAGGGTGCCGGGAAAATCCCCGTGCTCGGGCGACAGGCCGACGGATTGCACCGGGAGCACCCGCACGTCGAGGTCGGCGGGAACGAGGTCGGCGACACGCGCCAGGTAGCCCTCGGCGATGACGACGTCGGTGGACAGGGGCAGGTGCGGCCCGTGCTGCTCAACGGCCGCCACCGGCAGCACCGCCACGGTGGCCTTGAGCGCGCCGTCGCGGCACTCCTCGGTGGTCAGGTCGCCCCAGGGCCGGGCCGGCATCGCGCATCCTCCGTCTGTCACGCGGCCGACCATAAGCCGCGGACCGATCGGCCGAAACCGGCGCATGTTCTTCACCTTCGCGTCATCCAGTCGTCACAGGCCGGCTGGCATGTGCGCCGTCGAGGGCGCCACGCGGCGCCTCGCCCGCCGCGCTTGCTCCCACGATGCACGCGCGGCAGGATTTGTCTCGAGAGCGGGGGCGGATGCCATGGCAGCGGGCGAGCAGGCTTTGGCCGTGGATGCGCCGCGCCGGGCGGCCAAGCGCCTCCGGCCCCCCGGAGCCAAGAGCGTCGGCTGGGCCTTGATGCAGGCGGCCCGCCTCCATCGCGGCCGCATCGGCGACCGCCTGGCGGAACTCGATCTCTTCGCCGGCCAGGAGCAGGTGGTGCAGGCGCTCGCGGCCGCCGGCACCATGACCATGGGCGACCTCGCCGCCACCCTGCGGGTGCGCCCGCCCACCGCCTCGAAGACCATCACGCGGCTCGCCGCCATGGGGGTGGTCGAGCGCCGGACCGAAGCCGGGGACGGCCGCATCGTCCGGGTGCGGCTGACCGAGGCGGGCCTGGCCAAGGCCGCGGCGATCGAGGGCCTCTGGGACGAGGTCGAGGCCGAGATGCTGGAAGGCTTCGACAACAAGGAGCGCCGGCGCCTGCGCAAGCTCCTGCGCCGCGCCACCCGCAACCTCGCCGAGGCCGCCGGCCTCGAGGCGCACGAATCCGACGCCGAGGCCGAGGACGATCTCGAGGGCGGGCTCGACGGCGGGGATTCGAGCCGTGATATGGATTAGGCGGGGCTTGGATCGAGGCGGGGCTTGGATTGAGGCGGGGCTTGGATTGAGGCGGGGCTTGGATCAAGGTCCGGACCAGTCGCGCAGCCTATACCGTCCCGCCGAATGGATTAGTTCGCACGCCGCCTGCTCGATCTCGAAGATCAGGCGCGCATAACGGTTATCGCCTTACCAGGGACACCGTTCTCCAGTCTTCTACCGTATAGACGATCGGCTTGCGGTGGGCGCAAGAACGGGTTGGCCGGTAGAGACGAGTGTCCGATCACGAACAATGTGAGGCGCGCGAGGCAGGACCATCCGGCTTCCGCGCGCGCCTGCTGCGCACGCATGTCGCGGCCCTGGCGGTCGCCCTGCTGGTGCCGGCGCTCCTCATCATCGGGCTGATCGCGCATCGATGGGTTCAGGCCGAGCAGGCGCGGATGGAGGAGCGGACCGCGACCCTCAACGCCCACGCGGTCGAGCAGATCGACCGCTTCCTCAGCGGCCAGATCGCGATGCTGCAGGCGCTCGCCACCTCGCCGGCCCTGGAGCACGAGGATTTCGCCCGGTTCGACCGCCAGGCCCGGGAGCTGGTGCGCCTGCAGGGCATCAACATCGTGCTGCGCGACGCCGACGGGCAGCAGCGCGTGAACACGCGGCTGCCCTGGGGAGCCCCCCTGCCCCGGGCGGTCCTCGACAACGACCGGGTGGTGCGGGAGACCGGCGCGCCGGCGATCTCCGACCTCGTCGCGGGCACCGTCACCGGCCAGCCGATCGTCGTCGTCACGGTGCCGGTGCGGCGCGACGGGGCGCTCGCCTACTTCCTGAACGCCACCCTGCCGGCGCCGCTCTTCGGCGGGTTCCTGCGGGGCGCGGGCGTCTCCGCGCCCTATTCCGGCTCGGTCGCCGACCGGAACGGGATCATCATCGGCCGGTCGGTCGACACCGCGGCGGCGGCCGGCAAGCCGCTGCCGGGCTTCCGCTCGGTCTCCGGGACGACGGGGCAGTGGTGGGGCCGCAACCTCAGCGGCATCCCGGTCTTCGGCACCCATCACCGCTCCGCCCTCTCGGGCTGGGTGGTGACGATCGGCATCGAGCAGGCGGCCCTGCGGGCGCCCTTCGTCACCTCCGTGCTGGTGCTGGCGCCGGTGATCCTGGGCCTGTCGCTGATCGCCCTGATCGCCTCGCTGCTCGTCGGCCGCCGGATCCTGCTCGCCAAGGCGCTGCTGGCACGGGCGGCGGACGACCTCAGCCGCGGTGTCACCCTGCGGATGCCGGTGACGCCGATCCGGGAGGTGAACGAGGTCGGGGCGGTGCTGGCGCAGACCTCCGCGATCCTGCAGCGGCAGGCGGACGCCCTGCGCAAGAGCAACGCCGACCTCGAGGACCGCATCGCCGCGCGCACCCGGGAGCTCGTCGCGAAGGAGGCGGTGCTCACGACGACCCTCGACGCGATGGACCAGGGTCTGATCATGGTCGACGCGCAGGGGCGGGTCGCCGTCACCAACCGCCGGCTCGCCGAGCTCCTCGACCTCGACCCGGCCTTCCTGGCGGCGCGGCCGTCCCGGGCGGAGATGCGGCGGGTGCTGACGGCGGCCGGAGAGTATGCGGGGGTCGATCCGGCTTTCGAGCACGCGATCACGGTCGGCGACCTCGCGGTGATCGGCGAGCGCTACGAGCGCACGCGGCCGAACGGCACGATCCTGGAGGTCCACAACGCGCCGACCGCCGATGGCGGCGTGCTGCGCACCCTCACCGACATCACGGCACGCCGGAAGGCCGAGGCGGCCCTGCAGCGCAAGAAGGCCCTGCTCGACGCGACCTTGGCCAACATGGACCAGGGCGTGCTGCTGATCGACACCGCCGGGATCGTCCAGCTCTGCAACGAGCGGGCGATCGACCTCCTCGGCCTGCCGCCGGAGTACCGCCACGGCCACCCGACCCTGGCCGAGCTCGTCGCCTGGCAGAGCGCGAGCGGCGAGTTCGGCGACGCCGCGGCGGAGCGCCCCCCGTGGCTCGCGCTCACGGGCGACCTCCTCGGCGCTCCGCCGGTCTACGAGCGCACGCGCCCGGACGGCACCGTGCTCGAGGTGCGCACCGTGCGCCTCGCCGAGGGCGGGGCGATCCGCACCGTCTCGGACGTGACCGAGCGCAAGCGGCGCGAGCTCGCCGTCCTGGAGGCCAACCGCGTCGCCGAGGCGGCCAGGGTCCAGGCCGAAGCCGCGCAGCGCCAGGCGGAAATCGCGCAGCGCCAGGCGGAAATCGCGCAGCGCCAGGCGGAAATCGCGCAGCGCCAAGCGGAAGCGGCGAGCGCCGCCAAGACCGAGTTCCTCGCCACCATGTCGCACGAGATCCGCACGCCGCTGAACGGCGTGATCGGCTACGCCGAGCTGCTGGTCCGGGCGGGCGACCTGTCGCCGGTGCAGGGCCGCAGCGCCGCGCGGATCCAGGAGGCGGGCCAGGCCCTGCTGACGGTGGTCAACGACGTCCTCGACTTCTCGAAGATCGAGGCGGGGCAGATCGACCTCGACCCGCAGCCCTTCGGGCCGGCAGCCCTGGCCGACGGCGCGGTCTCGATCGTCCGGACCGCGGCCGACGCCAAGCGCCTGGCGCTCGGCGTCGAGACCGCGCCGGACCTCGCGCCCCGCCTGGTCGGCGACCCGGACCGGCTGCGGCAGGTGCTGCTCAACCTCGTCAACAACGCGATCAAGTTCACGCCGGCGGGCCGCGTCACCCTGCACCTCGCGAGCGCGCCGCTCACCTGCGGGCGCCACGCCCTGCGGGTGGCGGTCAGCGATACTGGAATCGGCATCCCGGCCGACCGGCTCGGGCAGCTCTTCCAGCGCTTCAGCCAGGTCGACGGCTCGATCCGGCGCCGCTTCGGCGGCACCGGCCTCGGCCTGGCGATCAGCCGGCAGCTGGTCGAGGCCATGGGCGGCACGATCGGGGTCGAGAGCCGGCCGGGCGCCGGCTCGACCTTCTGGTTCACCGTGCCGCTGGCGGCCGCCGCCGAGGACGACCCGGCCCGGGAGCGGCCCCCGCTCGCGCCGCTCGCGCGCCCGGCCAAGGTCCTCCTCGTCGAGGACAGCCCGATCAACCAGGACATCGCCCGCGCCATCCTGGAGCGCCGCGGCCACGCCGTGAGCGTGGCGGGCGACGGCGCCGAGGCGGTCTCGGCCCTGCAGGCGGGCGGGTACGACGTGGTGCTGATGGACGTGCAGATGCCCGGCATGGACGGGCTGACCGCGACGCGCCACATCCGGGCGCTGGGCTCCCCGGCGAGCCGCCTGCCGATCGTGGCGCTCACCGCCAACGTGCTGCCGCAGCAGGTCGCCCAGTTCCGCGCCGCCGGCATGGACGACCACGTCGGCAAGCCGTTCCGGCCCGACGAGCTCCTGGCGACGGTGGAGCGGTGGAGCGCGCCGCGGACGGCCGACGCGGCCTGAGGGCGCGACCCCGGACCGCTTGCCGCGGCCGCGCGAGCCCTACTTCTCCTGCGCCGGAACCGACACGGGAGATTTCCGCCATGGCCCAACAGGAACGCAGCGCGCTGATCGTCGGGGCCTCGCGGGGCCTGGGTCTCGGGCTGGTGCGGGCCTTCCTCGCCCGCGGCTGGGCCGTCACCGCCACCGCCCGGGGCGAGGCGCCGGCGCTCGCCGCCTTAAGCCCCGTCGCGCCCGCCCTCGCGCGGGTCGACATCGACGACGACGCGGGCGTGGCGCGCCTGCACGACGACCTCGCGGCACAAAGCTTCGACGTGGTGTTCGTGGTGGCGGGCGTCGCCGACGGCGCCCACGTGCCGCTGCCGCAGGGCGACCGGGCGACGGCGCTCAAGGTCTACGAGACCAACGCGGTGAGCCCGATCCGCTTCGCCGAGACCTTCGCCGACCGGGTCGCCCCCGGCGGCCTGATGGTGCTGATGAGCTCGATCCTCGGCAGCGTCTCGCTCAACGAGGGCGGCACCTGGGAGAGCTACCGGGCGAGCAAGGCCGCCCTCAACACGCTGGCCCGCTCCTTCGCCGCCCGCCACGGCGACGCGCCCTTCGGCACCGTGCTGATGCATCCGGGCTGGGTGCGCACCGACATGGGCGGCCCGGAGGCCGACATCGACGTGGCGACGAGCGCCGAGGGGATGGTGGCGGTGGTCGAGGGGCGGCTCGGGCAGCGGGGCTGCGTGTACCTGGATTATCGGGGGGAGACGGTGCCGTGGTAGGCGGGCGGCCCCGTCGATCGACGCACCGGCTCCGACACCCTCGGCGTCATTCCGGGGCAGCGCCAGCGGAGCCCGGAATCCAGAGCCGCCGGTGATGCAGATCATGGCGGGATGCGTGCCGCTCGGTTCGGAAAGACCCGCGTGTCTGGGCGTGCCTTCGGCACTCCGGGCTCCGCTTTCGCGGCCCCGGAATGACCCTGTGGCGCGCGAAGGTCGCGTCCAAGCGGCCGAGCGGAGAAGAGACGACCCACTTCACCCCCCCGCCAACCCCCTTCCCAGCGCCCCCACCACGATCTCGATCTGCCCGCGCAGGACCGGCTCGCTCAGCACCATCAGCTTCTCGTCGAGGCCGAGGCTGACGAGGCCGTGGGTGGCGGAGAACAGCGAGCGGGCGAGCAGCGCCCGCTCGCGGTCCCTGAGGTCGGGCCGCAGCACCCGCAAAGGGGCCTCGATGTAGCGGAACAGGCGCACCTGCTCGACGAGGTACCAGTCCGGCAATGCGTGCGTGACCCGGTGCTGGAACAGGGCGCGCCAGCGCGCCGGATGGCCCGCCGCGAAGTGCAGGTAGGCCACCGCCAGCCGCACCAGGGTCTCCACCGCCGCGTCCCGCTCGGCCGGCGTCGCATTCCCCTCCGGCTCCGGCGCGATCGGCACCGCGGTTATCGCCCGTTCGAACAGGGCGAGCGTGCGCAGGTTCACCCGGAGGATCAGGGCGTCGAGGTCGGGAAACACCGTGTAGATCGCGCCGAGCGCGCAGCCGACATTCTTGGCGAGGTCGCGCGCCTTCAGGGCCGACAGGCCGTCGGCCGCGATGGTGGCCTCCGCGGCGTCGATCAGGGCCGTCCGCAGCCGCTCCCGCCTCTCGTCGTTGCGCATGCCGTCCTTTGCCTCTCGCGTGCGTTTTCGCACCGTCGTGAAAAAGCCTCGTGAACGATGTTCAAATTTGCGCTTGAACACCGTTCAGAGCTGTGGAAACCTGCGTTCGTGAACAACGTTCACGCCAGCGGAGCCAAAGATGCTCAACCTCCTCTCCACCCTCGTCCGGGGCGCCGCCGCCAGGGCCGCCGAGGACCTTCACGACCAGCACGCCTTCCTGATCCTGGAGCAGCAGCTGCGCGACGCGGCCGCCGCCCTCGACGACAGCCGCCGGACGCTGGGGCGCGCCCTCGCCCAGGAGGCGGCCGACGCCAAGCGCCAGGCCGCGCTCGCCGCCCGGATCGCCGAACTGGAGGGGAGCGCCGTCGCGGCGCTGAGCGGCGGGCGCGAGGACCTGGCGACCGAGGCGGCCGAGGCCCTGGCCGAGATGGAGGAGGAGGCCGCGGCCCTGGAGGCGAGCCGCGCGGCCTACGCCGCGGAGGTCGCGGCCCTGCGCCGGGCCGTGCGCAAGGGCAGCCGGCAATTCGCCGAATTGGAGCGCGGCCAGCGCATCGCCCGGGCGGCGGAGGCGGTGCATCGCCTGCGGGCCCGCCGCGGGCAGGGCCTCGGGAGCCCGGCGGCGCTCGCCGAGGCGCAGGCCACCCTGCGCCGCCTGCGCGAGGCCCAGGCCGCGGAGGCCGCCTCGGACGAGGCCCTGGCGATCATCGAGGCGGCGACGCCCGAATCCCTGAGCGAGCGCCTGGAGGAGGCCGGCTTCGGCCCGCGCACCCGGCCGAGCGCCGGCCGCGTGATGGAGCGCCTGCGGGCGAAAGCCGAGGCCCAGTCCCAAGCCCAATCCCAAGCCCAGTCCCCGACCGGCGCCGCCTGAGCGCGACCCGCCCCCCGTCTCACCCGTCCGAGGAAACCCCATCCATGACCCCGCAGACCCCGCAGCACACCTCCGCCTGGGTGGCCTTCACCTACGCCTCCTTCATCGGCGCCGCCACCATGGTGGCCGGCGGCATCCTGTTCCTGCCCCTGGATCTCTGGACCAAGGGCTACCTCGCCATGGGGGTGACGATGCTGGTCCAGTCCTGCATCACCCTGGTCAAGACCGTGCGCGACGTCCACGAGGGCAAGCGCCTCGTCAACCGCATCGAGGATGCTCGGGCCGAGCGCCTGCTGATGGAGATGGGCAAGGAGTAGCCGGTCCCCGGTTCCCGACATCGGATCGCCAAACGGGATCGCCAAACGGGATCACCCCGAGACCGCGGCAGCAAAGCCGGTTAGGGTTTACCGGCTAAGGGCTCCGTCTCCTGCCGCGGCGGCGCCCGGCCATTCCGCCCACCCGTCACCGAGCGAGGAACGCCCTCCATGTCCGGACCGCTGATGGCCAGCCGGCGCTTCGCGCCCCTGTTCTGGTGCCAGTTCTTCTCCGCCTTCAACGACAACTTCCTCAAGAACGCCCTGGTGTTCCTGATCATGTTCGGGGCGGGCGGGGTCGGCGGCGGGGCGGATGGCGGCTCGGCGGCCCTGGTGACGCTGGCGGGCGCGGCCTTCATCGCGCCGTTCTTCTTCCTCTCGGGCCTCGGCGGCGAGCTCGCCGACCGCTACGACAAGGCGTTCATCGCCCGCCGCCTCAAGGCGGCGGAGATCGTGGCGGCGGGCGTCGCGGTGCTCGGCTTCTGGCTCGCCTCGGTGCCGATCCTGTTCGTGGCCCTCGTCCTGTTCGGGATCGTCGCGGCCCTGTTCGGGCCGATCAAGTACGGCATCCTGCCCGACCACCTCGCCCGCGCCGAGCTGCCGGCCGGCAACGCGCTGATCGAGGCCGCGACCTTCCTCGCCATCCTCACCGGCACCATCGCGGGCGGCCTCGCCGTCACCCATGGCGGGGCGCACGCCTTCGGGCTCCTGGTGATGGGCTTCGCCGTCCTCTGCTGGCTCGCGAGCCTCGCGATCCCGAAGACCGGCGAGGCGGCCCCCACCCTCACCGTCGACCGCAACGTGCTGCGCTCGACGGGCGGCCTGATGCGCGACCTCTACGAGGACACGCGGCTGTGGCGCACGGGCGTCATCACCAGTTGGTTCTGGCTCGTCGGCGCCGTGGTGCTGGCCCTGCTGCCGGCACTCGTGAAGGGCACCTTCGGCGGCGACGAGACCGTGGTGACGGCGCTCCTCGCCATGTTCTCGGTCGGCGTGGCGCTGGGTTCCGGCCTCGCCTCCTGGCTCTGCGCCGGACGGATCGTGATGCTGCCGACGCCGATCGCCGCGCTCATCATGGGCCTCGTCTCCCTGGATCTCGCGCACGTCGCCGCGACCAGCGTGCCGCCCCCCTCCCCGGTCGGCGCCCTCGATTTCCTGGGGTCCTGGCGCGGCGCCCGGATCGCCCTCGACTTCGTGCTGCTGGCCGCCGCCGCCGGCCTGTTCATCGTGCCGTCCTTCGCCGCGCTCCAGGCCTGGACCCCGAAGGAGCGCCGCGCCCGGGTCATCGCCGCCTCGAACGTGCTCGCCGCGGCGCTGATCGTGCTCGGGGCCGTCGGCCTCGCGGTGCTGCAGAAGGCGGGCCTGTCGTCCGCCGGCCAGTTCCTGATCGTCGGCATCGCCAACCTCCTCGCCGGCGTCGCGATCCTCCTGGTCCTGCCGACCAGCGGTTTTCGCGATTTCCTGTCGATCCTGTTCCGGGCCTTCTACCGGCTGGAGGTGCGGGGCATCGAGAACGTCGAGAAGGCGGGGCCGAACGCCATCATCGCCCTCAACCACGTCAGCTTCCTCGATGCCGGCCTCGCCCTGTCGCTGACCGAGCGCGACCCCACCTTCGCCATCGACCACACCATCGCGCAGAAATGGTGGGTGCGCCCGTTCCTGTGGCTGACCCGGGCGCTGCCCCTCGATCCCACGAAGCCGATGGCGACGCGCACCCTGATCAACGCCGTGAAGGCGGGCGAGACGCTGATCATCTTCCCCGAAGGACGGCTCACCGTCACCGGCAGCCTGATGAAGGTCTATGACGGCGCCGGCCTCATCGCCGACAAGTCCGGCGTGCCGGTGGTGCCGGTGAAGATCGAGGGGCCGGAGCACACGGTGTTCTCGCGCCTGTCCCGCGCCCAGGTGCGCCGGCGCTGGTGGCCGAAATTCACCGTGACGGTGCTGGAGCCGGTGCGGCTCGACGTCGATCCCGCGCTCAAGGGCAAGGCCCGCCGCCAGGCCGCGGGCGCGGCCCTCTACGGGGTGATGTCGGACCTGATCTTCCGCACCGCGCCGATCGACCGCACGGTGTTCGACGCGGTGGTCCAGGCGGCCGAGCGCGAGGGAACGGGCCGCGTCGCCGTCGAGGATCCGGTCTCCGGCACGCTCACCTATCGCCGCCTGCTGATGGGCGCCCGGGTGCTCGGGGGCAAGCTCGGGCCGCTGGCGCCGCGGGGCCGGGCGATCGGCGTGATGCTGCCGAACGCCAACGCCGCCGCCGTCACGGTGCTCGGGCTGATGTCGGCGGGCCGGGTGCCGGCGATGATCAACTTCACCGCCGGCCCGACCAACATCCTCAACGCCTGCAAGGCGGCGGAGGTCGACACGATCGTCACCTCCCGGGCCTTCGTGCAGAAGGGCCGCCTCGACGCCCTCCTGCAGGCGCTGAGCGAGAGCCTGACCATCGTCTACCTGGAGGATGTCCGCGGGCAGGTCGGCCGCCTCGACAAGCTGCGCGGCCTCGTCGGTTGGCGCCAGGCGCTCCACCCGCGCCGGCCCGACGACCCGGCGGCGATCCTGTTCACCTCCGGCAGCGAGGGCACGCCGAAGGGCGTGGTGCTCTCCCACCGCAACATGCTGGCCAACGCCGCCCAGGCCCAGGCGCGGATCGATTTCGGCCGCACCGACAAGGTGTTCAACGTCCTGCCGGTGTTCCACTCGTTCGGGCTCACCGTCGGGCTGGTGCTGCCGCTGGTCTCCGGCGTGCCGGTCTACCTCTACCCCTCGCCGCTGCACTACCGGATCGTGCCCGAGCTGGTCTACGGCTCGAACGCGACCATCCTGTTCGGCACCGACACGTTCCTGTCCGGCTACGCACGGGTCGCCCACGCCTACGATTTCCGCTCGCTGCGCTACATCCTGGCCGGGGCCGAGCCGGTGAAGCCGGCGACCCGCAAGACCTACGCGGAAAAGTTCGGCCTGCGGATCCTGGAGGGCTACGGCGTCACCGAGACGGCGCCGGTGCTCGCCCTCAACACGCCGATGTTCAACCGCTTCGGCACGGTCGGGCGGATCATGCCCGGGATGGAGGCGCGGCTGGAGCCGGTCGCCGGCGTCGCGGAAGGCGGGCGCCTGTTCGTGCGCGGCCCCAACGTGATGCTGGGTTATCTCAGGGCCGAGAATCCCGGCGTGCTCGAAGCCCCGCCCGAGGGCTGGCACGACACCGGCGACATCGTGACGATCGATTCAGACGGCTTCGTCACCATCCGCGGCCGGGCCAAGCGCTTCGCCAAGGTCGGCGGCGAGATGATCTCGCTGTCGGCCGTCGAGGCGCTGGCCGCCGAGCTCTACCCGGAGGCCGCGAGCGCCGTCGCGGCCCTGCCGGATGCGCGCAAGGGCGAGCGCCTGGTGCTGGTCACCGAGAAGGCGGACGCGACGCGCGCCGCCTTCCAGGCCCGCGCCCGCGCCAGCGGAATGAGCGAGCTCGCCGTCCCGGCCGAGATCGTGACGGTCGACAAGCTGCCGCAGCTCGGCTCCGGCAAGGTCGATTTCGCCGCGGTGACCCGGCTCGCCGCCGAGAGGACGCGGCCGGCGGAGGCGGCTTGACCTAACGGTGATACGCATGCAGCGGACGTGTCAGTCTCGCGTTGACGTTGCGTCGTGGCCGGCTGGTCTGGCCTGGATGCCGCTCTGTCGAGAAGTCGACATGACTTCGGACCGGCATCGCACGGTTGTCAGGATCGCTGCATGTCTCCCCCTCCTCCCGGTGCGCCGGACCGGCCCGCCTTCTCGTCGCGGGACTTCCTGCGGCTGCTCGAGATCCGCGGTCTGACCGGCAGCTGGGGCTGGACCTTCGCCACCGACGAGCACGTCTGGTCGCCCGGCCTGTACCGCCTGCTCGGCCTCGACCTCGGCGCGATCCGGCCGAGCTACGCCAACCTCCTGGCGATGGTGCACCCGGAAGACCGCTTCGACCTCGCCACGGCGGCGCAGGTAATCCAAGGCGGAACCCAGCACGACCGCACGGTCCGGGTGATCCGGCCGGACGGGTCGCTGCGCATCCTGTCCGTCCGCGGCGAGGTCTACCACGATCTGGACGGACGGCCGCGGGCCGCCGCCGGCACCTTGCTGGACGTCACCGACCGCGAACGCCTGGCCGCCGTGCAGGCGGAGGAGCGCCGCCGCCGCCGGGCCCTGTTCGAGCAGACCCAGTCCTGGACCCACTCCATGGCCGACGATGCGACGCAGCGGGTCGGCTCGCAGGAGGTGCTGGCCCTGACCGGCCTGACGCAGGAGGAATTCCGCGAGGATTGCTGCCGGGTGATCGCCGCGGGCGACCGGCCGCGGGCGCGCGAGCAGGTGCGCACCCTGCTGCAGGCCGGCCGGCCCTTCGTGATGGGCAAGGTGCTGCGCCTCGCCCAGGGCGGGGAGGCCCGCTTCCACTTCGCCTACGCGCCCCTGCGCGACGAGACCGACGCGATCCGCACCTGGGCGATCATGGTCTCGCGCCTCGACGGCCCGATGGCCGCCCCCCTCGACGAGCCGATCCGGGAGGGGCTCGAGAGCGGGATCGGCGGCCGGCATCTCTGCGCCGCCCGCGGCCTGCTCGGCTGGTCGATGCAGGATCTCGCCGCCCGGAGCGGCCTCTCGCTCTCCTCGATCCGCCGCCTGGAGGATGACGGCGAGGCCCTGACCTCCCGCACCCGCCGGACCGCCGTCGCGGCGCTCCGGGAGGCCGGGATCGTGTTCCTGCTGACCGACGGCAACGCGGTGGCGGTCTACCGGAAGTAACCGCCGGCGACGGCCCCGCCGGAGGCAGGGCCATCGCGGACGATCATCACACCCGCTCGCGCCGGATCTCGGCGCCGCAGCGCACGAGCTTGGCCTCCAGGGCCTCGAAGCCGCGGTCGAGGTGGTAGACCCGGTTGATCTGGGTCTCGCCCTCGGCGGCGAGGCCGGCGATCACCAGGGAGACCGAGGCGCGCAGGTCGGTCGCCATCACGGGGGCGCCCTTCAGGCGCTCGACGCCCTCGACCACCGCGACGTCGCCTTCCAGCCGGATCTTCGCGCCGAGGCGCGCCAGCTCCTGCACGTGCATGAAGCGGTTCTCGAAGATCGTCTCGCGGATGCGCGACTGGCCCTTGGCCTTGGTCATCAGGGCCATGAACTGGGCCTGGAGATCGGTCGGGAAGCCCGGGAACGGATCGGTGGTGACGTCCACCGCCGCCACCCCGTGACCGTTGCGGCGTACCCGGATGCCGTGGTCGAGCGGCGTCACCTCGGTGCCGGTGGTGGCCAGGATGTCGAGGGCGCTGTGCAGCAGGTCGGCCCGGGTACCTTCGAGCGTCACGTCGCCGCCGGTCATCGCCACCGCCATGGCGTAGGTGCCGGTCTCGATCCGGTCGGGCAGCACGGCGTGGCGGGCGCCCGAGAGGCGCGACACGCCCTCGATCACGATCCGCGGCGTGCCGGCGCCCTCGATCCGCGCGCCCATCCGCGACAGGCAGGCGGCGAGGTCCACCACCTCCGGCTCGCGGGCGGCATTCTCGATCACGGTGGTGCCGTGCGCCAGCACCGCCGCCATCAGTGCGACGTGGGTGCCGCCGACCGTGACCTTGGGGAACTTGATCTCGCCGCCGCGCAAGCCGTTCTTCGTGCGCGCCACCGCGTAGCCGCCGTCGATCTCGATCGTGGCGCCGAGCGTCTCCAGCGCCATCAGCAGCAGGTCGACCGGGCGCGTGCCGATGGCGCAGCCGCCCGGCAGCGACACCCGCGCCTCGCCGAAGCGGGCGAGCAGCGGCGCGATCACCCAGAAGCTCGCCCGCATGGTCGAGACCAGGTCGTAGGGCGCCGTGGTGTCGATGACGTTCGAGGCGGTGAGCCGGATGGTCTGGCCGGCC
The DNA here is from genome assembly GCF_003173775.1 of Methylobacterium sp. 17Sr1-1. Taxonomy (NCBI): domain Bacteria; kingdom Pseudomonadati; phylum Pseudomonadota; class Alphaproteobacteria; order Hyphomicrobiales; family Methylobacteriaceae; genus Methylobacterium; species Methylobacterium sp. 17Sr1-1. The sequence goes on from NZ_CP029552.1 coordinate 3,354,375, forward strand.
TCGGTGGTCTGGCCCGGGCGCTTGCCGACCACCATGTGGTCGACGCCGTGATTGCCGAGGATGCGCAGGAGCGAGGCGACGTCGGCGAGCCGGGGCACGTTCGACAGTTCCAGCGTCTCGCCGGTGAGCAGGCTGGCGATCATCAGCGGCAGCGCCGCGTTCTTGGCGCCCGAGATCGGGATGATGCCGTGAAGCGGCTGGCCGCCGACGATGTGGATGCGATCCATGGTGACAACGTCCCTCGCGCCCGCGGCGCGTCCCGCGCGCCGGACCGGCGCGCCTCATGATTCCGAAACCTGCTTTATTGCACCGCAGCGATGCTACCGCTACGCTTGGGCGTCAACGCTCATCCCCGGCCTTTCGATCCGCGGGCGCGTCCGGCGCCGGCTCGGCCGCCTCGCGACCCCGCACCTGCGCCTTACGGCGGCGCAGATTCTCGCGGAGCGCCGCCTTCAGCCGCTCGTCGCGCGTCCCTTCACGAGCCCCTTGCCGGTCGTCCTGCCGGGTTCCCTCGCGGGTTCCTTCGCCCTGCCCGCTCATCGCGCGCGACCCTTCGTCGCCATGACCAATTTCCCGCTTCCGTGACCGTGCGAGAGGAGTCAGAACGCCCGCCTCGCCCTCGACTTTTTCAAAAGACAAAGCCGTCGCATTTGAGCGAGATCAAGGCGCGACCAGCGATGGATCGGCGATTCGGCCATCCGCCGCGCGGACCGGCTCCTCCCCGGGGTCAGGCCCGGTCCCGCCCCCCGGATGCCCATCCGGCCAGACCGCGAAGGACCACGATGCCCGAGACCCGGCCCGAGACCCGCCCCGAAACCGTTCAGGGCGCGACCGACTACCAGGCCCTCTTCCGCGGCGCGCTCGCGCGCCTGCACGACGAGCGCCGCTACCGCGTCTTCGCCGACATCGAGCGCATCAACGGCCGCTTCCCCACCGCCCTGTGGCGCAGCGGCACCGGCACCCGCGAGATCACCGTGTGGTGCTCGAACGACTATCTCGGCATGGGCCAGCACCCCTTGGTGGTCGCGGCGCTGACCGAGACCGCGCAGCGCTGCGGCGTCGGCGCCGGCGGCACCCGCAACATCGCCGGCAACAACTCTCCGCTCGTCGACCTGGAGCGCGAGCTCGCCGACCTGCACGGCAAGGAGGCGGGCCTCGTCTTCACCTCCGGCTACGTCTCGAACCAGGCCGGCATCTCGACGATCGCCAAGCTGATCCCGAACTGCCTGATCCTGTCCGACGCCTTCAACCACAACTCGATGATCGAGGGCGTGCGCCAGTCGGGCTGCGACAAGCAGATCTTTCGCCATAACGACCTCGCCCACCTCGAGGAGCTCCTGATCGCGGCCGGCGACCGGCCGAAGCTGATCGCCTTCGAGAGCGTCTACTCGATGGACGGCGACGTGGCGCCGATCGGGAAGATCTGCGACCTCGCCGAAGCTTACGGCGCCATGACCTACCTCGACGAGGTCCACGCCGTCGGCCTCTACGGCCCGCGCGGCGCCGGCATCGCCGAGCGCGACCGGGTGATGCACCGGGTCGACGTGATCGAGGGGACCCTCGCCAAGGGCTTCGGCTGCGTCGGCGGCTACATCACCGGCTCGGCGGCGCTCTGCGACGCGGTGCGCAGCCACGCCCCCGGCTTCATCTTCACCACCGCGCTCCCCCCGGCGATCGCCGCCGCCGCCATCGCGTCGATCCGCCACCTGAAGCGGTCGGGTGCCGAGCGCGAGGCGCACCAGCGCCAGGCCGCCCGCACCAAGGCGGCCCTCCTCGATGCCGGCCTGCCGGTGCTCGCCACCGACACCCACATCGTGCCGGTGATGGTCGGCGACGCGGAGGCCTGCAAGGCGGCGGCCGACCGGCTGCTCGAGCGCCACGGCATCTACATCCAGCCGATCAACTACCCGACCGTGCCCCGCGGCACCGAGCGCCTGCGCATCACCCCCTCCCCGTTCCACGGCGAGGCGCAGATCGCGGCGCTCCGCGAAGCGCTGGTCGAGGTGTGGGACGCACTGAACCTGCCGCGGGCCGGGACGGTGTTCGTCGAGGCGGCGGAATAGCCCGAGCAGGACCCGCCTTCCGCGACCGCGGCCCGGCCGACGGGGTTCGCCCCGCCGGCGCGACGGCGCCCGCTTCCAGCAGAGCCGTACGATGCAGCTCTGCTGGAAGCGGGTTCGGCATCCGTTTCGCCGCCGAACCGGTGACCGCTCCGGCGAACGATGCCGAGGTCGCGCGCCGCCCGACGCGACAGGGCTCGAGTTGCTCAAGGACTGCGCGCCCTCACCGAGCCGGTCCTTCGTGGTGAACGACTCGACGTCCCTGATCGCGGCTTTCAGCCGGATCGCCACGACCACCGGCAAGCTGCGCCTGTCGCAGTAGATCCGGGGAGCCCGCGCGGGCTCCCCTTCCCTGTCATCCGGGCGCGGGGCGGCTCACAGCCGCCCGAGCAACCTTTCCACCAGCGGGTTCTCCGCCGCGAAGGCGTAGTCGATCCGCCGCACGCTCACGGCTTCAGCGCCGGCCTGGACCAGCGCGTCGGCAAGCCCGAACACCGCGTCCGCGGGGCAGCGCAGCACGATCTCCCCCCGCCCTTCCGGCGCGCCGTAGGGCAGCTCGGCCTCGTGCAGGGCGGCGAGGCCTGCGAGGTCGATCTCGCCGGAGACCGGCATGCCGGCGCGGACCTCGCGGGTGGTACGGGCCCGCTCCTCGGCGCTGATGCGGCCGAGCACCGCCTGCACCGCGCGCCGCGGGGTCTCGCTCCAGGACGCGGCGAGCGAGGCGACGAGGTTCGCCTCCGAGCGCAGGATCACCCCGTCGTCGAGGATCTTCAGCGCGTTCGCCGCGAGGGTGGCGCCGGTGGTGGTGATGTCGACGATGATCTCGGCGCTGCCGGAGGCCGGCGCGCCTTCCGTGGCGCCCAGACTCTCGACGATGCGGTAATCGGCGACCCCGTGCTCGTAGAAGAAGCGGCGGGTCAGGTTGACGTACTTGGTGGCGATGCGCAGGCGCTTGCCATGGCGCACCCGCATGTCGCTCGCCACCTCGTCGAGGTCGCTCATCGAGCGCACGTCGATCCAGGCCTGGGGCACCGCCACCACCACGGTGGCCTGGCCGAAGCCCAGCGGCGTCAGCAATTCGACCTGGCCGGCGGCGTCCGGCAGGGTCTCGCGGATCAGATCCTCGCCGGTGATGCCGAGATGCGCCGCACCGGACGCGAGCTGGCCGGCGATCTCGGAGGCCGAGAGGAAGCGCACCTCGACCCCGTCCACGCCCTTGAGACGGCCGCGATAGTCGCGGGCGCCGCTGGTCTGGGCGAGGGTCAGGCCGGCGCGGCCGAAGAAGGCGGCGGCGTTCTCCTGCAGGCGGCCCTTCGAGGGCACCGCCAGGACAAGGGGGCCATCGAGAGGACCGTCGAGGGGAGCGGCTTTCGTCGTGTCGGTCATCAGCGCGCCCCCCCGAGGCGTTCGAGCCAGAAGGAGCAGCCCACCGCCGGCAGGGCATCCGCGCTGCCGAGATGCTGGAGCAGGCCGTCGTAGCGCCCGCCGCCGACCACCGGCTTCTCGCCGTCCTGCGCGACCTCGAAGATGAAGCCGGTATAGTAGTCGAGGTTGCGGGCGAAGCTGCCGGTGAACACGAAGCGCTCGAGCGGCAGGCCGCGGGCGGCGATGAAGCCGTTGCGCTCCTCGAACAGGGAGAGCGCCGCCTCGAGCCGGGGATCGTCGAGCCCGGCCCGGCGGGCGAGGTCGCGGGCGGCAAGCGCCGCGGCATCGGGGTCGCCCGTGAGGGCGAGATACGAATCCATCACCTCGCGGGCGCGGGCGCCCAGGCCGGCGCCGCCCTCGGCATGCGCCGCCGCCTTGGCGAGGAAGCGCTCGGCGATCTCGCCGGCGGTACGGCCGCCGACCCGGCTGATGCCGGCGATCGCGAGCACGTCCTCGACGAAGGCGCGCACCCCTTGCGGGTCCTGGCCCTGGATGGCGGAGAGGAGGCCGGCATGGGCCGCGTCGACCGAGACCGGCACCGCGATCTCGTCGAGGGAGCGGCCGGAGGCCACCGCCCGCAGCGTCCGGCGCTTGGCCGCCGGCTGGACGTTCAGCGCGTCGAGGAGCGCGGTGATCAGCCCCATGTCGCCGAGGCGCACCTGCCGGTCGCGGTGCCCGAGCCGGTCGAGCCCGTCGAGGGCGAGGCCGAGGATCTCGGCATCCGCCGCCGGCACGTCGGTCCGGCCGATCGATTCGATGCCGGCCTGGTGGAACTCGTCGGGCTCGGCCGCCCGCAGGCGGAAGACCGGGCCGAGATAGCTGTAATCGGCCGCCTGCCCGTCGGCGACGGCGCGGTGATGGCGCCCGACCGGAATCGTGTATTCGGGCCGCAGGCAGAGCTCCGCCCCGGCCCCGTCCTGGGTGATGAAGATGCGGCGGCGGATGTCCTCGCCGGACAGCTCCAGGAAGGGCTCCACCGGCTGCAGCACCGGCGGCTCGACCCGCGCGTAGCCCCGGTCCTCGAACAGCGCCAGGAGCGCCTCGTGCGCCGCCGCCGGCCGGGGGGCCGCGGCTCCGTTACCCGTCATTGGTCCCAACACCTACAATGTCTGGACGGCCCTGTAGCAGCCGCGGGCGGGCTTGGCGACCGATCGCTGTTGGGGACATGTGCGCAGATGGCAGTCGGTCAGGATGTGCCGGATACGGGATCCTCTCGCAGTCCACCCCTCCGTGGAACCCTGTAGCCCGCCCAACTCCGATCAAGTGAGCGCATCACGAATGATGAACATTCACTCCGTTTGGCCGAGCATGTCCTCCACCAACCTCGGGTTTTTCTCGATGAGGGCCAGCAGCACGCGCGCAGGGCCCTGCGGCTGCCGCCGATGATGCTCCCACTGCCGAAGCGTCGCGACCGGAACCCCGATGCTTGCGGCGAAGGCCGTCTGTGCCTTTCCGGTCTGACGACGGATTTCGGCGACGTCGATCGTGTCGGGAACATGAATGATCATGCCCGGAGGCGTTTCACCTTTCGCGTGAGCCTCCGCTTCTCTCAAGGCCGACAACGTCCTCTCGAAGATGTCTCTGGCCATGCTCTCAAACCCAGTGCTAAGCGGATCAATGCCGCCGATGAGACCAATACGCTCTGATTGAAGATGTCAGCTTGGCGAGCTGCTGCACCTCGGCATCGCTGAAGTTGTCCCGGTCGCTCTTGCTTAGCACGGCCAACAGAGCGAGCGTGTGCAACGGAGACTTGCTGCTCATATCCGAGCCTGCCGGCATGCTATGTCAATGACGCAGTCTCCGAAGGGCGAACCCGCCTCACCCGCCGTAATGCCGCCCCAGCACCTCGCGCACCCGCGCGACCATCTCGTCCACCGGCACCGAGAACTGGGCCGGCCGGGCGGCCTTCCACTCGGCGTTGCTGCCGATCGCCTCGGCGGCTTTCGCGCCCTCGATCAGGTCCTTGATCTGGACTTCACCCTTCGCCCGCTCGTCGCTGCCCTGGATAACGACGCACGGCGCGCCGCGGCGGTCGGCGTACTTCATCTGGGCCTTCATGCCGGAGGCGCCGAGATAGAGCTCCGAGCGGATGCCGGCCTGGCGCAGGGCCGCGACGAGGGCCTGGTAGGCGGCAGTCTCCTCGCGGTCGAGCACCAGGACCACGACCGGGCCGGGGGCGGCCTGACCCGACACGATCGGGCTGCGGACCACCTGGAGGGCGGAGAACAGGCGCGAGACGCCGACCGAGAACCCGGTCGCCGGCACCGGCTCGGAGCGGAAGCGGCCGACGAGGCCGTCATAGCGCCCGCCGCCGGCCACCGAGCCGAAGCGCACGGTCTGGCCGTCCTCGTTGACGACGGGAAAAGTCAGCTCGGCCTCGAAGACCGGGCCGGTATAATATTCGAGGCCGCGCACCACCGACGGATCGGCCCGCACCCGGTCGTGGCCGTAGCCCGCCGCCTCGCACAGCTTCATGATCGTGTGCAATTCGGCAATGCCCTGGCGCCCGGTCTCGGACTCTCCGACCACCTCGCTCCAGCCGCCGAAGAAGTTTTCCCAGAAGGCGAGGCGGTCGCCGCCCTCGGTGGGGACGGCCTGGAACGCGACGTAGCGCAGGATGCGCTCGATCGCGTCATCCGAGAGGCCGGCGCCCTTGGTGAAGTCGCCGCTCTCGTCCTTGCGGCCGGGGCCGAGCAGCAGGCGCACCCCGTCGGGCCCGAGGCGGTCGAGCTTGTCGATCGCCCGCAGCACGGTGAGGCGCCGCCCGGCCTGGTCGTCGCCGCCGAGGCCGATCGCCTCCATCACGCCGTCGAGGACCTTGCGGTTGTTGACCTTCACCACGTAGTCGCCGCGGCCGATGCCGACCTTCTCCAGGGTATCGGCGGCCATCATGCAGATCTCCGCATCCGCCGCGACGGTGGGCGCGCCGACGATGTCGGCGTCGAACTGCATGAACTGGCGGAAGCGGCCCGGGCCCGGCTTCTCGTTGCGGAACACGTAGCCGGCGCGGTAGCTGCGATAGGGCTTGGGCAGCGCGTCGAAATGCTCGGCGACGTAGCGGGCGAGCGGCGCCGTCAGGTCGTAGCGCAGGGACAGCCAGGCCTCGTCGTCGTCCTGGAACGAGAACACGCCCTCGTTCGGCCGGTCGAGGTCGGGCAGGAATTTGCCCAGTGCCTCGGTGTACTCGATGAACGGGGTCTCCACCGCCTCGAAGCCGTAGAGCTCGAAGCTCTCGCGGATCTTGTCCAGCATCCGGTTGGTGGCGGCGATCTCGGCCGGCCCGCGGTCGACGAGGCCGCGCGGCAGGCGGGGCTTGAGGGTGGCGGCCTTCTCGGCCTTCGCGGGCTTGGACATCGGGTCTCGCAGGCAGGAATCGGTCGGCGCGGCCGGAGCGGCCCATCACGGTGACGGGCGCGGGCTGGACGCGGAGACGGGGTTCGCCGGGCTCTAGCCCATTTGCCGGAGCCTGCAAACCGATGCCTGCCCTCACGCCTCCCCGGTCGCCAGCCACCTGACCCGCGCCGCCTCCAGCCCCCACACGATGCCGAGCATCATGTAGACGTGGCGCCACTTCTCGATGTCGATCTGCATCGCCTGGAGGAAGAACATCAGCAGGGCCGGAAACACGATCTGGGCGTGGCGCCGGTAGGGCGTGTCCTGGCTCATCAGCCGGAAACCCACCCGGCTCGTCATCAGCACCAGGAACACGAAGGCGACGCCGCCGACCCAGCCGCCGTTGGAGAAGGCGCCGATATAGGAATTGTGCGGCTCGAGGTTGAAGGTCCGGCGCCAGCGCAGGGGCCCCATGCCGAGCGGGTCCTCGATCAGCATGCCGATGCCGCGCAGCTGGTTGCCGAAGCGGCCGGTCTCGCCCTCGTCGTAATCCTGCGTGACGGCGGCGCGCTTGGCGAAGGTCTCGCCGACGGTGCCGATCGAGAGCAGGCCGACGAGGGCGACCGCCCCGAACCCCGCCGTGAGCGCCGCCAGCAGCACGATGCGGCGGCGTAAACGCGGCGCGCTCGTGCGGTAGACCATCAGGACCATCAGGCCGGCCACCACCAGGGTGCCGCCCCAAGAGCCGCGGGAGAAGGACAGGAACACGCCGGCGAGCAGGATGCCGAGCCCTAAGCCCGACAGGAGCGGGCGCCGGGCGCGGCCGGTGAGCAGGTTGTGCATCAGGTAGAGCGCGCCGAGGGTCAGGAACGAGCCGAACACGTTCGGGTCCTGGAAGGTGCCGGCGGCGCGGCCGTACTTGGCGAACAGGTCCTCGTTGCCGATCAGCTCGAGGTAGCCGCCGATCCCGAGCACCGCGCTGAGCAGCGTGCTGGCGGTGTAGACCTTGAGCGCCGCCTCGACCCGGCGGTCGGTACCGTCCGAGAAGAATAGCGTGAAGAAGATGCCGGTGATCGCGAGGTAGCAGAGCTGCACCGTCCAGATCGCCGAGAGATCCTCGTCGAGATAGGGCATCAGGGCGACGACCGTGGCCCCGACGAAGACGAGCAGCACCAGGACGACGGGCACCGCGCCGCGATAGAGCCGCACGCCGAGCAGGACCCAGAGCACGATCGTCGGGATCGCCACGATGTCGTAGGGCGAGGTGTCCGAGAACGCGAAGCAGGCGAAGAAGATGAACGCCGCCATCAGCCCATGGCCGAAGCCGCGCAGCAGCGACAGGACCGGCACCGCGGCGAGATCGCGGCGCGGCAGGACGAACGTGGCCATCGGGCGCCTCCTCGGGTGACGACGCCCGGGAGGTTAGCGGCGGGATGGTGTGCGCCGGCTGAAGCGACAGGGTGAATGAAGACTAAAAAAGACCGGTAGACGAAGCTCGACAGTCTTGCCGGCGTCGTCCGCCGAACAGACCCGAGAAACGGCGCGGCCCCGCCGCGGAACGCGCGACGGGGCCGGACACTCAACAGAGCCGGTACGCAACTTGGCTCTGGTTGAGAATGGCGCGACGGAGTGAATCTTTCGTCAACGCCGTCTGCAACTCAGCGCGCCGCGAGCTTCGCGGCGGGTGCGACGCCGGCCCGGGCCGGGCCCTCCTCGGCCAGCACGGGCTGCGTGCGCGCGGCGTAGCGGCGGGCCAGCGCCGCGCAGGCCATCAGCTGGACCTGGTGAAAGAGCATCAGAGGCAGCAGGATGCCGCCGACATCCTGGCCGGAGAAGATCACGTTCGCCATCGGCACGCCGGAGGCGAGGCTCTTCTTCGAGCCGCAGAACACGATGGTGATCTCGTCCTCCTTCGAGAAGCCGAGGAGGCGGCTCGCCGCGGTCGTGATCGCGAGCACCAGCGCGAGCAGCACCAGGTCGACGACCAGCATGGTGGCCAGCGCCGGCAGGGGCGTGCGGCTCCACAGGCCCGTCACCACCGCGTGGCTGAAGGCGATGTAGACGATGAGGAGGATCGAGCCGCGATCGACCACCATGGTCAGCGGCTTGTGCCGGGTCAGCCACGGGCCGAGCCGCGGCTGCAAGAGCTGGCCGAGGGCGAAGGGCAGCAGCAGCTGCGCCATGATCTTAGCCACCGCCCCCCAGTCGAACTCGTGGTGGCTCCCTTGGGTGTTCAGCAGCACCGCGACGAGGAGCGGGGTGATGAACATGCCGAGGATGTTCGAGGCCGAGGCCGAGCAGATCGCCGCCGGCACGTTGCCCCCCGCCACCGACGTGAAGGCGATCGAGGATTGCACCGTGGAAGGCAGCACGCAGAGGAAGAGCACGCCGGCGGCGAGCGCCGGGGTCAGCAGGGTCGGGCTCAGGAGGCCCGCGGCGAGGCCGAGGATCGGGAACAGCACGAAGGTCGAGGCGAAGACGACGAGGTGCAGGCGCCAATGCACCAGCCCGGCCAAAGCCGTCTGACGGTCGATGCGCGCGCCGTGCAGGAAGAACAGGAGCGCGATCATGCCGTTGGCGAAGACGCTGAGCCACTCGGCGGCCTGATCCTGCACCGGCAGCACGCTGCCGAGGATCAGGGCGCCGACGATCATCAGCGTGAAGGTGTCGGGACGAAAGCGCGAGAGCATGGCGGGCCGGAGGATCTGGAAGGGTCTCGAGGATCCGGAAGGATCTTGGCCTACCTAATCGGGCCGGCCCCGGATGGGTACGCCGGCGCCCAGGATTACAGTTATCGTGAGATGCGATAGCATGACCGTCGTTCATGCAGGATGCGGAGAGCCTCCATGACTCGCCTGAAATGACCCGCCTGATCGATCCCGTGCTGCTGCGCACCCTGGCGGCGGTGGTGCGCAGCCGCAGCTTCAGCCGGGCGGCCGAGCAGCTCGGCCTCGGCCAGTCGACGGTGAGCCAGCACGTCCAGCGCCTGGAGGCGCAGGTCGGGCGCCGCCTGGTCGCGCGCGACACCCATTCGGTCGCCCTCACCCCGGAGGGCGAGACGGTGCTCGGCTTCGCCCGCACGGTGCTCGACGCGCACGAGCGGCTGGAGCGGGCGCTCGCCGGGGGCCCGGTGCGCGGCAAGGTGCGGTTCGGCGCCTCGGAGGATTTCGTGCAGAGCCGGCTGTCGGAGGTGCTGCGCGACTTCCGCGAGGCCTATCCGTCGGTCGACCTCGAACTGAGCGTGGCGCTGACCGGATTCCTGCACGACGCGCTGGCGCGGGGCGAGCTCGACCTCGTTCTCGGCAAGCGCCATGTCGGCGAGACGCAAGGCATGCTGGTGCGGCGCGACCGGTTGGTCTGGGTCGGGCTCCCCACCGCCTTGCCGGAACGGGGCGAGCCGGTGGCGCTCGCCAGCTTTCCGGCCCCCAGCATCACCCGGGCGGTGGCGTTGGCGGCCCTCACCCAGGAGGGGCGGGCCTTCCGCATCACCTGCACCTGCGCCAGCCTCAGCGGCCTGCGCGCCGCAGCGCTCGCCGGCGTCGGCCTGATGGCGCAGCCGCGCAGCCTGATCCCGGACGGGTTGCAGGAACTCTCCCACGCCGACCTGCCGCGTCTCGCCGACGTCGAGTTTGTCCTGTCGGGCCCCGGCCTGCACCGCGAGCCGAGCCGGGCGCTGGCGCACGAGATCCTGAACGCGGACATCTGGGATTGAATCGAAGGGCGTTCGCCGGCTCACCTCACCCGAAGGCGCGGATTTTAGGGGCGCGCCTTCGGCCTTCCTTAAGGCTGGATCGCGGCTGCGATTGCCCGCGGGGCGAATTCCCGTAGGGTGTTTTCACTCACAGTTTGCAACGTGGAACGTCTATCCAGGCACCCGGGCAGTCCTGGCAACGGCACGCTTCCCGCCAATCAGGACTTTTCAATGTTCAGGGACTGTCTCGGTCGTCTCGCCGTGGTCGCGCTCGCGGCGGGCGCCAGCTCCGTCGCGCAGGCGCAGGTCGTCAACCAGCAGATCAACCAGAGCGGCGGGACCACCCACGTCCACATCTACAACAATTTCGGCGGACAGAGCGCACCGGCGCCGCAGGCGGCTCTCGGCGCGGCGCCCAGGGGCGGATCGTACTGGGACCACAACGACTCGGTGATGGTGCTGGTGGCCGACGGCGCGCGGCGGCGGTTCTACTATCACCGGCCGCGTCCCGGCATGGCGGAGGCCGGTGCCCGCAGCGGCAGCCTGCTGTTCGACGGCGTGCGGCGCGGCAACACCTATTCGGGCACAGCGACGGTCTTCGCCGGCGCCTGCGGCACCTTCACTTACACTGTGGACGGCTACGTGGTGGCCGACCGCCGGGTGGTGATGCGCGGGATGGCGCCCCGGGTCGACCGGCGCACCTGCGGGGTCTTCGATCATCGGCCGGACGAGCTGGCGTTTGATCTGATGTGAGATCGGCTTCGTAGTGATTTTCCGTCCGACGCGAAGCATCGAATGTTCAGGGCAAAATATTTTGAAGATCGGGCGCGGGATCCCCTCTCCCGTTTGGGAGAGGGGTAGGGGTGAGGGTGGAGACGGTTCGGGATAAATCTGAACCGTTACGCTGCCAGCACGACGCTCTCAGCTTTACACTGAAGCGCGCCACCCTCACGCGGGATCTTCGATCCCCACGACCCCTCTCCCACACGGGAGAGGGGAGACCCTGCGTTTAATCCTTACCGCGGGCACCCTTGCCACCCGAGACTATTTGCGAACCGGGCGCGCCTCACGGCGCCAGGTCGTGCACCGGCGCCTTCACCGGGGTGTCGCTGCTGTTGAGCACCGTGTCGCTCACCGGCGTCGGCTTCAGCTGGCCGCGGTCGATCGCCGGCGGGGCCGGCAGCTGCAGCTGCTCGCTGGTATAGGCCCATTCCTGGGCCACCTTCTCCGGATCGTCGTTGAGGCGCTGGCCGTAGCTCGGGACGATCTGGCGGATCTTCGCCTGCCACTCGGGCGTGGCGACGTTCTTGGCGAAGACCTTCTGGAGCACCTCGAGCATGATCGGCGCCGCCGTCGAGGCGCCCGGCGAGGCGCCGAGCAGCGCGGCGATGCTGCCGTCCTTCGCGTTGACGATCTCGGTGCCGAGCTTCAGAACGCCGCCCTTGTCCTTGTCGCGCTTGATGATCTGCACGCGCTGGCCGGCCTGCCACAGGCGCCACTCGCCCTTCTTGGCATTGGGGAAGTACGCCCGCAGCGCCGCCAGCCGGTCGTCGTCGGAGAGCATCAGCTGGCCGGCGAGGTATTCCACCAGCGGGAACTCGTCGAGACCGACCCGCATCATCGGCCAGACGTTGCTGGTCGTGGTCGAGGTGAGCAGGTCGAGATACGAGCCCTCCTTCAGGAACTTGGTCGAGAAGGTCGCGAAGGGGCCGAACAGCAGGACGCGCTTACCGCCGAGCACCCGGGTGTCGAGATGGGGCACCGACATCGGCGGCGAGCCGACCGAGGCCTTGCCGTAGGCCTTGGCGAGGTGGAGCGTCGCGACGTCCGGATTCTCGTTGATCAGGAACGAGCCGCCGACGGGGAAGCCGGCATAGTCCTCGCCCTCCGGGATGCCGGAGGCCTGGAGCAGGTGCAGGGCGCCGCCGCCGGCGCCGATGAACACGAACTTGGCGTCGACCGCCTGCCGCGACCCGTCCTTGAGGTTGCGGGCGGTGACCCGCCAGGAGCCGTCGGCGTTCTTCGCGATGCCCTGGACCTCGGTCGAGACGTCGAGGCGGAAGCGCGGCTGGCGCCGGAGGTGGGCGACGTACTGGCGGGTGACCTCGCCCCACTCGACGTCGGTGCCGAGCGGCGACCAGGTGGCGGCGACCTTCTGGTTCGGGTCGCGCCCCTCCATCATCAGGGGGACCCACTTCTTCAGCTGCTCGGGGTCGGTCGAGAACTCCATCCCGGCGAACAGCGGGCTCGCCTTCAGCGCCTCGTAGCGCTTCCTGAGGAACTCGATGTTGTCGTCACCCCAGACGAAGCTCATGTGGGGCGTGTAGTTGATGAAGGTCTTGGGGTCCTTCAGCACGCCGTTCTTGACCTGCCAGGCCAGGAACTGGCGGGTGACCTGGAACGCCTCGTTGATCTCGACCGCCTTGGCGATCTCGACCTTGCCCTTCTTCTCAGGGGTATAGTTCAGCTCGGCGAGCGCCGAGTGGCCCGTGCCGGCGTTGTTCCAGCCGTTCGAGCTCTCCATCGCCACCGTGTCGAGGCGCTCGAGCATCCGGATCGACCAGCCGGGCTCCAGCTCGTTCAGCCACACGCCGAGCGTCGCGCTCATCACGCCGCCGCCGATCAGCAGCACGTCGACCTTGTCGGCGGCTTGCGCGAGGGCGAGCGACTCGGGCAGCGCCGTGGCCGCGAGGCCGGCGGCCGCGCCGCCGAGGATCTGGCGCCGGCTGATGCCGGCCGGAGAGGTGGTCTTGTCGTCGGCACGCATGGCCAAACCCCGTTCTGGTACAGGACCAGCGGGCGCGCGCACCCCCGGCCGTGACAGGCGTCCGATCGCGGGCGAGCCGCCGGCTCGCCGCGCAAGGCCTTTTCGGGTGGTTTCCTCGAAGGGCAGCCGCGGTACCCCGACGCTGTCGGTCCCTCGCGGCCTGAACAATCCCCGCCCGCGTCCGGATGGGCCGGAGGGCGGGGCGGCGTCCGCTTCGCCCGCTCTTCGCGGCGGCCTGACGGCCGCTTCGGGGGCTCTCTGGAAGACGCCGGCTGGTGTGGCTCGGTTATTCTGGGGCCGCGTCTTAGACGATGCCCGGGCAAAGGACAACGACCGCCCGACAAGGGGCCCGGCCGCAGCATTCATCGCCGGCCCGTGCTGTGGAACGCCGGCATTTCCTCACCGGCAGATCCGCTTCGGTGACGATTCGGTGTCCCGTCGGTGCCCGGATCCTCACAGGCGCGCGGCGATCACCTCGGTCAGGGTCACCGGGCGGCCGGCCTCGCGGGCGAGCCGCAGCAGGGTCGATTGGCGGAAGCGGGCATCGGCCGTGACCTCGCGGCCGAGCCAGTCCGGCAGGGCGACGACCTGCGCCTCGTGCTCCAGCTCGATCTCGGCGAGCACCATGCCGGCGAGCGCGCCGCCATACTCGTCCACGGTCCAGAGCAGCCCGCCATGCGGCACGCAGTGGCGCGTCTTCTCGATCAGGCAGGTCTCGCAAACGAGGCGCAGCATGTCCTCGGCCTCGTCGCGCGGGATCTCGTACTCGAATTCCGGCCGCGACAGGCCCTCGCGCCGGCCCTTGACGGTGAGCCAGGCCCGCTCGTCGTCGAGCCGCACCCGGACCTTGCCGCCGGCGAACTCACCCACGAGCCCGTCCGTGAGCCGGTGCCGGCTCACCGCCCGCTCGCGCCATCCCGCATGGGCGACCAGGAACTTCCGCTCGACCTCGTACCGCATCACCCTCGACCGTTCGTGCCCCGCCGCGCGGCGGCGGGCGCCGGGCGGTGACCGTACGGAACGCCCGACAAGCCCGGCCGTTGCCGGGGCGGCGCGGCTGATAGCTGATCGGGCCTGTGAGGGCTAGGGGCATTGCGTCAGTTCCGTGACGGTGCGAAACGGGCGACGAGCTCGTGCGCCTCGCCCGGATAGGTCAGCCGCACGACGGTGACCGGTCGCGCGGCGCTCCAGGTGCGGCGCTCGACGACGAGGCAGGGCGTGCCCGCCGGACAGGCCATCGCGGCGGCGAGGTCGGCATCGGCGCTTCGGGCGCGGATGCGGTGCTCGGCCGCGCTCCAGGGCACGTGGTGGACGAGCCACGCCCCCGGGGGCTCGGCGGAGAAGTCCTGCGCCTCGGCCTCCGGCACCGCCGCGAGGTGGATCAGCCGCTCCTCCAGGCAGAACGGCCGCGGCCCGGCCTCGTGCCGGCCGGTGAGGGCCAGGACCGGGGCCGGCGCGTCGAGCCCGAGCGCCGCGCGGTCGGCTCGCGTGCTGCGCCGGCGGCGCCGCTGGAGCAGGACGAAGCGGTAGGGCAGGCCGAGCGCCTCGACCTCGCTGCGGATCTCCGGAATCTCCAGCACCGCCGATTGCGAGTGCGGCTGGCGCACGAAGGAGCCGACCTTGCGCCGCCGCTCGATCAGCCCGGCGGCGGCGAGCTGGGTCAGCACCTTGTTGACGGTCATGCGCGAGCAGCCGAACTGCGCCGTCAGTTCGTGCTCGAACGGGATGCGGTGGCCGGGGGGCCAGCGGCCGGACAGGATGTGGCCCTGGAGCTCCGACAGGATCTGCTGGTGTAGGGAGATCGGCCGGGACTCGGGGCGGGCGGGATCGTGGGCGGTCATCGGGGATCAGGTCCGCTTTCTCGCGCGCACGCGCCGTCTCCTGCAACCGATCTTAACGACGGGCCGGCCGCCTCTCTCCTACCCGAGCTTGGCGCCGGACGCTGCATGACATTTCGACTTGGCTCGGTGCGATAATGGGAAGTCGCGGGATCCCCTCTCCCGTGTGGGAGAGGGGTAGGGGTGAGGGTGGCTCGGGTTCAGAATAGAACTCGACTGTTGAGCTACCAGCACGACGCTCAGCGGTTCACACTGAAGCGCACCACCCTCACCCCCGACCCCTCTCCCACACGGGAGAGGGGAGATGCGCTCCACTTGTGAAAGCTGGGTGAGTTGGAAGCGTTAACGACACCTCACTCCGCCATCAACCGCCGCAGCACCCCCGCATAGCGGGCCGCCACCGCCTCCCGGGCCACGTGCCGCCCGTCCGCGACCACCTGGCGGCCGTCCACCCACACCGCGTCGACCGCCCGCGAGCCCGCCGCAAAGATCCAGCCGTCGAGGAGCGCGTCGCCGTGGCGCTCGATCAGGGCCGGGTCCGTCCCGGACAGCGCGACGCAATCGGCCGGCGCCCCGGCCGCGAGCCCTCCCCTCTCCGCCGCGAGCGCCTGGGTGCCGCCGGCGAGGCCGGCCTCGAACAGTGCCCGTCCGGTCGAGGCGCCGGGCGCGGCGAGCACGTTGCGCTGCCGGTTCCCGAGGCGCTGGGCGTATTCGAGCTGGCGCAATTCGTCGGCGGCGCCGACCAGCACGTTCGAATCGGTGCCCACCCCGTAGCGCCCGCCGGCCGCGACGAAGCCGGGGGCGGGGAAGATGCCGTCGCCGAGGCTGGCCTCCGTCACCGGGCACAGGCCCGCGACGGCGCCGCTCTCCGCGAACCGGGCGGTCTCGTCCGCCGTCATGTGGGTGGCGTGGATCAGGCACCAGCGGGAATCGAGCCCCGCATGATCGAGGAGCCACTGCACCGGCCGGGCGCCGGACCAGGCCTCGCACTCCTCCACCTCGCGCACCTGCTCGGCGGCGTGGATGTGGACCGGTCCGCTGCCCGCGAGCGCCACCGCGGCGGAGAGATCCTCCGGCGTCACCGCCCGCAGGCTGTGGGGCGCGACGCCGAGCGTCGCCCCGGGGAGAGCCGCCAGAGCGGTGCGGGAGTCTTCGACGAGGCGGGCGAACAGGTCGAGGTCGCTGACGAAGCGGCGCTGGCCCTCCGTCGGCGCGAGCCCGCCGAAGTTCGACCAGCGGTAGAGCACGGGCAGCAGCGACAGGCGAAGCCCCGCGAGCGACGCCGCGGCGGCGATCCGCCCGGCCATCTCGGCGACGTTGGCGTAGGGCCGCCCGTCGGGCGCGTGGTGCAGGTAGTGGAACTCGCCGACCCGGGTGAAGCCGGATTCGAGCATCTCGACATAGGCCTGTGCGGCCACCGCCTCGGCCTCGTCCGGGCTCATCCGCAGGGCGAAGCGGTACATCGTCTCGCGCCAGGTCCAGAACGTGTCGGAGGACGGCCCCCGCCGCTCGGCGAGCCCGGCCATGCCGCGCTGGAAGGCGTGGCTGTGCAGGTTCGGCAGGCCCGGCACCAGCACCGCCACCCGCGTGTCGCCCGGCTCAGGCCTCCGGCCGGCCTCGACGGAGGCGAACCGGCCCGCCTCCACCGTGAGCCGGAGATCCGCCTGCCAGCCCGTGGGCGTCAGACCTTGAGCTGCGTGCAGTACGGTCATCGGCGCGTCTCCTGCATGGGCTTCTCGCGCTCCTGCGCGTCCCATCATGTCTATACAAAGCGTGTCGCTCATGTCTATACATATGCGGCGAATCACGGAGGAGACGCGCATGAGCGGGAGTGAAGGCGTGCCGCAGGTCTGGCGCAACGTCCGGCTCGCCACCTTCGCAAGCGGCCTCCCCGGCATCGGCGCGGTGGAGAAGGCGGCGCTCGCGATCCGCGACGGCCGCATCCTGTTCGCAGGGCCCGAGGCCGACCTGCCGGGCGCGGCGCTCGCCGGGGCCGAGGTGATCGACGGCGAGGGCCGCTGGATCACCCCGGGGCTGATCGACTGCCACACCCACCTCGTCTGGGCCGGCGACCGGGCGCACGAATTCGAGCTGCGTCTCGCCGGGGCCTCCTACGAGGAGGTGGCGCGGGCCGGCGGCGGCATCGTCTCCTCGGTCGGCTCCTTACGCGCGGCGAGCGAGGACGACCTCGTGCGCCAGACCCTGCCGCGGCTCGACGCGCTGATCGCGGAGGGCGTCACCACCGTCGAGGTGAAGTCGGGCTACGGCCTCGATTTGCTGAGCGAGCGCAAGGCGCTCCGCGCCGCCCGGCGGCTCGGGCAGATGCGGCCGGTCGGCATCCGCACCACCTTCCTCGGCGCCCATGCCCTGCCGCCGGAGGCCGGCGGCGACAAGGACGCGTATATCGCGGAGGTCGCGGACAGGATGCTGCCGGCGCTGGCCGCGGAAGGCCTCGTCGACGCGGTCGACGCGTTCTGCGAGGGGCTGGCCTTCTCGCCCGATCAGGTCGCCCGGGTGTTCGACCGGGCGCAAGCCTTGAGCCTGCCGGTGAAGCTCCACGCCGACCAGCTCTCGAATCTCGGCGGCGCCGCGCTCGCCGCGCGCTACCGCGCGCTCTCGGCCGACCACCTCGAGCACACCGACGAATCCGGTGCCGCCGCGATGGCGCGGAGCGGCACCGTCGCGGTGCTGCTGCCGGGCGCCTACTACTTCATCCGCGAGACCAAGCTGCCGCCGGTGGCGCTCTTCCGCCAGCACGGCGTGCCGATGGCGGTCGCGACGGATGCCAATCCCGGTACCTCGCCGCTGACCTCGCTGCTGCTCGCCATGAACATGGCCGCGACCCTGTTCCGCCTCACCGTCGACGAGTGCCTGGCCGGCACCACCCGCGAGGCCGCCCGCGCCCTCGGGATCCTGTCGGAGACCGGCACCCTCGAAACGGCCAAGCGCGCCGACCTCGCGGTGTGGTCGGTCGAGCGGCCGGCCGAGCTCGTCTACCGCATGGGCTTCAACCCGCTCCACGCCCGCATCCGGGGGACACGATGACCGAGACGATCACCCTCGTGCCGGGCGCGGTGCCGCTCGCCGGCTGGCGCGCGGTCTATCGCGGCGCTCCGGCCGTCCTCGATCCCGCCTGCGCCCCGGCGGTCGCCGAGAGCGCGGCGGCGGTCGCGCGCATCCTCGCCCGGGGCGAGCCGGTCTACGGCATCAACACGGGCTTCGGGAAGCTCGCGAGCGTGCGCATCGACGCCGCCGACCTCGCGACGCTCCAGCGCAACATCGTGCTCTCCCACGCCGCCGGCGTCGGCGAGCCGAGCCCGGTGCCGGTGGTACGCCTGATGCTGGCGCTCAAGCTCGCGAGCCTGGCGCAGGGCGCGTCGGGCGTGCAGCCCGCCACCCTCGACCTGCTGGGGGCGATGCTCGCCCGGGACGTGATCCCGGTGGTGCCGTGCCAGGGCTCGGTCGGCGCCTCGGGCGACCTCGCGCCGCTCGCCCACATGGCGGCCGTCATGATCGGCGTCGGCGAGGCCGTCACCCCCGCCGGCCGCCTGCCCGCCGCCGAGGCCCTGGCGGCGGCCGGCCTCGCGCCGGCCTCGCTCGGGCCGAAGGAGGGCCTCGCGCTCCTCAACGGCACCCAGTTCTCGACCGCCAACGCGCTCGCCGGCCTGTTCGAGGCCGAGACCCTGCTGCGCACCGCCCTCGTCGCCGGGGCGCTCGCCACCGACGCGGCCCGGGGCTCCGACGCGCCGTTCGATCCGCGCATCCACCTGCTTCGCCGCCACCGCGGTCAGATCGAGACCGCCGCGGCGCTCCGGGCGCTGATGGCCGGCAGCGCCATCCGGGCCTCGCACCTCGTCGGCGACGAGCGGGTGCAGGACCCCTACTGCCTGCGCTGCCAGCCGCAGGTGATGGGCGCCTGCCTCGACCTGCTGCGCCAGGCCGCCGAGACGCTCGCGACGGAGGCGAACGGCGTCTCCGACAATCCCCTCATCTTCCCGGAGACCGACGAGGCCCTGTCCGGCGGCAACTTCCACGCCGAGCCGGTGGCCTTCGCCGCCGACATGATCGCCA
The DNA here is from genome assembly GCF_003173775.1 of Methylobacterium sp. 17Sr1-1. Taxonomy (NCBI): domain Bacteria; kingdom Pseudomonadati; phylum Pseudomonadota; class Alphaproteobacteria; order Hyphomicrobiales; family Methylobacteriaceae; genus Methylobacterium; species Methylobacterium sp. 17Sr1-1. Next base: position 3,373,560 of record NZ_CP029552.1, read on the forward strand.
TGGCTTTGTGCGAGATCGGCTCGCTGTCCGAGCGGCGCATCGCCATGCTGGTCGATCCGGCGCTCTCGGGCCTGCCGGCCTTCCTGACGCCGAGGCCGGGGCTGAATTCCGGCTTCATGATCCCCCAGGTGACCGCCGCGGCTTTGGTCTCCGAGAACAAGCAGCGGGCGATGCCGGCGAGCGTCGATTCGATCCCGACCTCCGCCAACCAGGAGGACCACGTCTCGATGGCCGCCCACGGCGCCCGCCGCCTGATGCCGATGGCCGAGAACGCCGCCGCGGTGGTGGCGATCGAGGTGCTGGCCGCGGCGCAGGGCTGCGACTTCCACGCGCCGCTGACCTCCAGCCCGGCGCTCGAGGCGGTGCGGGCGCGGCTGCGCGCCGAGGTGCCGCCTCTCGACGACGACCGGCATTTCCACCCCGACATCGCGGCGGCGCTGGCGCTGGTGCGGGATGGGAGCCTGGTCGCGGCGGTCGACGGCGTGCCGCTGCCTGTTCTCGGCTGATCACCCATGCCAGTGATCTCACAGACCTGACACCCTCCGCGTCATCCCGGGGCTCGCCGTAGGCGAGAACCCGGGATCCATGACCGCCGACGCCAAAGAACCGGGCGAACCGCGTTCCGGCTCATCCTCGACTGTTGGCGGTTATGGATCCCGGGTTCCGCTTTCGCGGCCCCGGGATGACGCGGAGGACTTCAAATCCGCTCGTTGAACCAACGATAGCCTCCCATCCGGAGCTCCCGCCCATGACCCGCATCGACAACGCCCGCATCGTCCGTGCCCCCCACGGCCCGGACCTCACCGCCAAGAGCTGGCTCACCGAGGCGCCGCTCCGGATGCTGATGAACAACCTCGATCCCGACGTCGCCGAGCGGCCGGGCGAGCTGGTGGTCTATGGCGGCATCGGCCGGGCGGCGCGGGACTGGGCGAGCTTCGACCGCATCGTGGCGGCGCTGAGGGACCTCGACGACGACCAGACCCTGCTGGTGCAATCGGGCAAGCCGGTCGGGGTGTTCCGCACCCACGCGGATGCCCCCCGGGTGCTGATCGCCAACTCGAATCTCGTGCCGCACTGGGCGACCTGGGAGCATTTCCACGAGCTCGATCGCAAGGGCCTGATGATGTACGGCCAGATGACGGCCGGGTCCTGGATCTATATCGGCAGCCAGGGCATCGTGCAGGGCACCTACGAGACCTTCGTCGAGATGGGCCGCCAGCACTATGCCGGCGACCTGTCGGGCCGCTGGATCCTGACGGCGGGCTTAGGGGGCATGGGCGGCGCGCAGACGCTTGCCGCCACCATGGCGGGCGCCTCCTGCCTCGCCGTCGAAGCGCAGGCCTCGCGCATCGAGTTCCGCCTGCGCACCGGGTACGTCGACGTCCAGGCCCGCGACCTCGACCATGCCCTCGCGCTGATCGAGGAATCCTGCCGAGCGAAGACCCCGCGCTCGGTCGCCTTGCTCGGCAACGCGGCCGAGATCTTTTCGGAGCTCTACGCCCGCGGCGTGCGCCCCGACTGCGTCACCGACCAGACCTCGGCCCACGACCCCGTCAACGGCTACCTGCCGGCGGGCTGGACGGTCGCCGAGTGGGAGGCCAAGCGCGAGACCGACCCCGCTGCCGTCGCGGCGGCGGCCAAGCGCTCGATGGCGGTGCACGTGCGGGCGATGCTCGATTTCCACCGCGCCGGCGTGCCGGTCGTCGATTACGGCAACAACATCCGCCAGATGGCCCTGGAGGAGGGCGTCGAGGACGCCTTCGCCTTCCCGGGCTTCGTGCCGGCCTATATCCGCCCGCTCTTCTGCCGCGGCGTCGGCCCGTTCCGCTGGTGCGCCCTCTCCGGCGACCCGGAGGACATCTACCGCACCGACGCCAAGGTGAAGGAGCTTTTGCCCGACAACCACCATCTCCACCGCTGGCTCGACATGGCGCGGGAAAAGATCCGGTTCCAGGGCCTGCCGGCGCGGATCTGCTGGGTGGGCCTCGGCGACCGCCACCGCCTCGGCCTCGCCTTCAACGAGATGGTGCGCAAGGGCGAGCTGAAGGCCCCGATCGTCATCGGTCGCGACCACCTCGATTCCGGCTCGGTCGCCTCGCCGAACCGCGAGACGGAGGCGATGCGCGACGGCTCCGACGCGGTGTCCGACTGGCCGCTCCTGAACGCGCTCCTCAACACCGCGTCGGGCGCGACCTGGGTCTCGCTGCACCATGGCGGCGGGGTCGGGATGGGCTTCTCGCAGCATGCCGGCATGGTGATCGTCTGCGACGGCAGCGAGGCCGCCGACCGGCGCCTGGAGCGGGTGCTGTGGAACGACCCCGCCACCGGCGTGATGCGCCACGCCGATGCCGGCTACGAGGACGCGGTGGCGTGCGCCCGGGAGCACGGGCTGGACTTGCCGTCGCTCGGCTGAGGGGTCCGTCGACGGCAACAGAACGCCTGTTTGGTTCAGCTGACCAAATTCAAACTTTCCGCGTCATCCCGGGGCCACGAAAGCGGAACCCGGGATGACACAGAGAGATGTCGGTCTATGTGCCACTCTTCCCAGATAACCAGAAGACCGGCGTCGGTATCGTTCGATCCTTTTCGAGGAAGTGTCCGCACTCTGCTCGACGTACTTCGGGAACTTGGCGTCCGCCTGCTTCAAGTGCTTCAGGAAGCTCCGGCGCAGTGAGGCTCGCAGGACCTCGAATTCATCGCCGCCGACTCGCAATCGCCCGTCCTGCGTCCATCTCGTCCACACCTGCAGCGTCCGGGATTGCGGGGAGACCGTGCGCAACCCCCCGCGCCGATCGCTCGTTCTCCCCACTGTTCCCGATATACGTCCGCGCGTCGCCGCGCCCGTCCCGCCACCCCGGGCATCGCGCAGGCGGCCGCCCGTGAACCGGGATCGTGATCGTCAATCCACTCCCCGCTCCGCCCCGGCTTCCGATCACCGATCCGCCTCGTCACCGACCGCCGGGGCGTACTTCACGAACGCTCCACCCTGGCGAGCCTCCCCGATCGTCCGCCCTCCCGCATCGCCGCCCGATCCCATTGACCTCGTGAATCCGCTCGTACGATGCGAGGTCAGGCGAGTCGAGATCCCGATCCTCCGCCCCGGAGAGTCCCACAGGAAAGCTTCCGCGAGTCGAGTCCAGCTCGCTCACCCCCGTTCGACAGATGCCGTGGCCGGCTGATTCGTTCCGGCGAGTCCGGTGGATTCCTGTGGGTGCCCTGTGGACCCCGCCTCGACTCGCGATTGCGGCCCCCGACTCGGAGTCGGACTCGCCGTCCGGCTTTTCCCCAGAATGCACCGCTTAGAGAGTTACAGGAATCTTTATCGATTTAGGCGCTCGGACGGCGGCGATTCCTGGAACTCGCCCAAATGCTTAATACGGGTGGGCCGTTCCCGAAGTACCGAGGATTCGTCCCCGAAGTACCGCGCGTCCTGTCCCCGAAGTACCGTGCCGGCGTTCCCGATCGCACGGTGGGCGTTCCCGAAGTGCCGTTCCGGCCGCGGAGCGTTCCCGAAGTGCCGACTCGACCTGAGTCATTCACAGGGATTCCGGGGATTTCCCCTCGGGGCCGCCCGCGTCGCCCGCCCTCTCCCTCGTACATCGGGAACGGACGGGCCTGTGGATCAGTGGGCGTCGCGCACGAAGCGCTCGGCGAACCCCAGGAAGGCGCTCTCGTAGTGCTTCGGCTCGCGGGTCGCGTCGCCCTCGAGCCAGTGGTCGAACTCGGTCTTCAGCCCGTACACGTCCCAGCCCGGATGGGCCTTGCGGCAGAGCGCGATCGTCTCGTCGGAGAGGTGGCGAAAGAGCGGCAGCACGGACGCGGCCTTCGGCTTGCGGGTGCGTGTGGAGCCGGACTTGGGCTTCGGGGCCGCCTCGATCAGCCCCTCGTCGGCGACGAGGTCGCGGCGGATCATCCGCAGGTGCGGCTCGCCGCGCTCCTTCTCCTCGAGCCGCAGGACGAAGCCCGGCAGCTCGTCCGCCTTGGCGATCTTGGCGATCTCGAACTTGAACCGGCGGTAGGTGCCTTCGGCGCCCGACTTCTCGAACAGCGTCGGCAGGCTGATGGCGAACCCCCCCTCCCCCGCCCCGCCGGCATGCTTGCGGGCGATGCGGTAGAGCCAGCGCTCGCGCCCGCCGGTGATGCCGAAATAGGCCGGGTCGATGGCGAGCACGCCGCCATCCATCAGCACGCCCTCGTAGAACCAGTCCGACAGGGTGATCGACATGCCGCGGCTGGCATTGGTCTCCTCGTCGATCGTGTCGTCGAACGAGTCGATCCAGCTGAACTGGCGCTCCTTGCGCTTGGCCTTCTCGGCCCGGATGTTGGTGCGCACCGAGGTCGATTGCAGGCGAAACAGCGCGTCGCGCAGGAGCTTGTACTGGCGCCCGCCGGTCTCGCGGCCGATGCCCTTCAGGAGGTCGTAGGGCATGAAGTGGAGCTTGCGCGGGATGTCGTTGCGGCCGCGCTTCTTCATCTCGCAGATCGTCGAGGCGGCCCAGATCAGGATGTCGGCATCCCAGATCGTCGCCATGCCGTAGGCCTGGTTCGGCAGCACCCGCACCCAGACCGAGCCGTCGGGGCTGGTGTAATCGATCTCCTTCAGGCGCTTCTGCTTGGCGATCGAGAAGAACGGCCGCTCCATCGTCTCCCGCTGGTCGCGGAAGTGCACGAAGGGCACCACCATGTCGATCTGGTCGTTGCGCCGATGGCTCATCGTCACGCCCGTGTCGCGTCCCTGGCCGGCGCGCAGGCCCGTCCCCGCGCCGCGCCGCCCCCTGCCGTCCCGTCGTTCCGCATCGCTCTCATGGCGCCGACGCTAGGGGCGGCCCGCCTTCCAAATCGTGGACGGAACAGGGTTTTTGGGTTCCATCCCCAATCCTCTTCAATCGCGGTTAACGCCGAATCCGAGAATCCGGCACCGGAACCTCCCGTGCCGGCCCGCCGTTCTCCCGCAACAGCCAAGCTCTTGCCGGGACCCCCGCCCATGCGCCTCGCCCTCGCCGCCCTCCTCCTCGCCACCGGCGTCGCCGCCGCCCACGCCCAGGGCACCGCCCGCGGGGCGCAGGACGGCGCGGCGCGGGGCGAGGCGATCGCCGGGCCGGTCGGCGCGGTGGTGGGGGGCGCCATCGGCGCCGCGGTCGGCACGGCCAACAGCATCCTGGGCATCGACCGGCGCGAGCGCTTCCGCATCTACGCCGCCGGCGAGCACCGGCCGTCCTTCCGCCACGAGGGGCCGGTGCGCGTCGGCACGGTGCTGCCGCCCGAGGGCGTGGTCTATTACGACGTGCCGCCGGAATTCGCCCTCAAGGGCATCAACTACACCATCGTCAACGATCACCCGGTCCTGGTCGAGCCGGGCACGCGCCGCATCGTCGAGGTGATCGATTGAGGTGCGCGGCGCGCGATCGTCCGTGACGCGAGGGCTGTATTCGGGCTAAGAGCCGGGGTCACCCTCCCCGGCCCGCGATGTCACGCCCTCCCGATCCGCCGACCGCCCTGTGCGATCCCGATCGCCTCGCCGCGCTCGACTCCTACGCGATCCTCGACACCCTGCCCGAGCGGGGGTTCGACGACGTCGTGCGCCTGGCGGGCCGGCTCTGCGACGCGCCGGTCGCGCTGGTGAGCCTCGTCGCCGGCACCCGGCAATGGTTCAAGGCCCGGACGGGTTTTCCGCTGCCGCAGACCGATCTCGGCCGCTCGGTCTGCGCCCACGCCCTGGCGCAGCCGGATTCGCTCCTCGTCATCCCGGACCTGACCCGGGATCCCCGCACCCGCGACAACCCGCTCGTCACCGCCGATCCCGGCATCCGGTTCTATGCCGGGGCGCCTCTGCGCACGCCGGAGGGCCACGTGCTCGGCACGCTCTGCGTGATCGACTACGTCCCGCGGCCGGAGGGCCTGACCGCGGGCGAGGCTGACGACCTGCGGGCGCTGGCGCGCCAGGTGATGGGCCTGCTGGCGCTCCGCCGGGCGAATGCGCAGCAGGAGGCGGCCTTGCGGGCGGCGCGGGCCACCGAGGAGCGCTACCGCCGGGCGGCGCAGGCGACGAACGACGCGATCTGGGACTGGGACTTCTCCACCGACCACGTCCTGTGGAACGAGGCGCTCGAGGCCGCCTACGGTCACACGCTCGCCGATGTCGCGCCGACCGGCGCGTGGTGGATCGACCACATCCATCCCGACGACCGCGCCCGGATCGACGCCTCGATCCACGCCGTCATCGACGGGACCGGGACGGCATGGCGCGACGAGTACCGCTTCCGGCGCGCCGACGGCACGTTCGCCCACGTCTTCGACCGCGGCTCGGTGATCCGCGACGAGGCCGGCCGGGCGGTGCGGATGATCGGCGCCATGCTCGACCTCACCGAGCGCCGGCGCGCCGAGGCCGAGCGGCGCGAATCCGAGCGCCGGCTCGACCTGGAGCGCGGCCTGCTCGAAGCGGTGTTTCGGCAGGCGCCGGTCGGCATCTCGGTCGCGGGCCTCGGCCCGGGCGCGCCGAACCTGATCAACGCCCAGGCCGAGGCGATCCTCGGCCACGCCCTCGGCGAGGCCGGGCTCACCCGCTACGGGTCCTTCTGCGCCGTGCACGCCGACGGGCGCGCCTACGTCCCCGACGAGTACCCTTCCCTGCGCGCCCTGCGGGACGGCGCGGTGGTGACCGCCGAGGCGATGCGCTACCGCCACGCGGCGACCGGAGCGCTTCGCCTGCTCGAAGTCTCCAGCAGCCCGGTGCGGGACGAGGACGGGACGATCCGCGCGGCGGTGACGGTCTTCCTCGACGTGACCGAGCAGCGCGATGCCGAGGCGGCGCTCCGCCGCCTCGCCCTCGTCGCCGAGCAGTCGAGCGACTTCATCGCCATCGCCGATGCGGACGGGGTCATCGACTACGTCAACCCGGCCGGCCGGACCCTGGTGGGGGTGAGCGAGGACGCGGCGCCGGAGGCGCGCCTGACCGATTTCTTCCCGTCCGACGACCTGCCCTTCGCCGAGGGCACGATCCTGCCCGCCATCCGGGCCGGCGGGAGCTGGAGCGGCGAGTTCCGCCTGCGCAACCTCGCCACCGGGGCCGTCACGCCGGTGCGCTACAGCCTGTTTCCCCTGCGCGGACCCGGCGGTGCGTTCGAGGGCTTCGCGGCGGTGAGTCACGACATCTCGGCCCGCAAGGCGGCGGAGGCGCAGCAGGAGATCCTCAACCGCGAGCTGAGCCACCGGCTCAAGAACACCCTGGCGATGGTGCAGGCCATCGCGGTGCAGACCCTGCGCAACGCCACCGACCCGGCGGCCGCCCGCGAGGCGCTGGTGGCCCGGCTGGTGGCGCTGGGCAAGGCGCACGACATCCTGCTCACCGGCGAGGGCGAGAGCGCCTCCTTGCGGGCGGTGCTCGCGGGCGCGCTCGCCATCCACGACGACGGCCGGCCCGGCCGCTTCCGGCTCGCCGGACCGCCGGTGCCGTGCGGGGCGCCGGCGGCCCTCTCCCTCGCCCTGATGACGCACGAGCTCGCCACCAACGCGGTCAAGTACGGGGCCCTGCGTGTCCCCGACGGCTACGTCACCCTCGACTGGACGGTCGGCGGCGCGGGCGCGCCGGTCCTGGCCCTGCGCTGGCAGGAGCATGGCGGTCCGCCGGTGACGCCGCCCGCCCGCAAAGGGTTCGGGTCGCGCCTGATCGAACGGGGGCTGGCCGGCACCGTCGACGGCGAGGTCGCCACGCATTACCCGCCCGAGGGGGTGGTGTGCACCCTGACGGCGCCGTTGGCGGAGCTGCAGCGGGAGGAGTGAGGGCCGCGGGTTCGGCGAGGTTGCCGTATCGGTTGCCCCACCACGAGTCACACCCTCCGCGTCATTCCGGGGCCGCGAAGCGGAGCCCGGACTCCAGACGCTCGTTTGTTGCAGAACGGAGCTGTGGCCGTTCCGCTTCTTCCTGAACGCCCTGCGGTTCTGGATTCCGGGCTCTGCTTCGCAGCCCCGGAATGACGCGGAGGGTGTCGAACCGACCGGTGGACGATCGGCCAGCTCCTCAGAACCGCACCACCTCGCTCCCGTTCACCGCCCGCACCACCCCGCTCGGCCGTCCCGCCGTCCCGGTGAGCCTGAGATGGCGCTCTCCCCCCGGCGCCAGATGGAACCAGTTGTCGGCCGGGCGCCCCTCGCCGTCGAGCGCCACGTGCACCGAGAGCGCGTGCCGCTCCGCCGCCACCCGCAGCACGAGGTCGTCCCGGTCCTCGACCAGGGCGGCGCAGAGGCCGATCTCCCGCGGCGTCGCGTCCCGGCCGGCCGGGAAATGGAACGCCTCGGCCAGGAGCGTCCCGTCGGCCCCGCTCAGCCGCAGATGCGCCAGGTCGTGCGCCGCCGGGCCGAAGCGGTAGGACGCGGTCGCGTCGAAGAAGCGGCCGAGCAAGGCGGCCGAGGACAGGGTGATCGTCTCGCGGGGCGCGAGCGACAGGGCCCGCTCCGCCCTGGCGGCGACCTTGCCGGTGGTGCTGGCGAAGCTGAGAGCCAAGGTGACGTCGAGGGCCTCGGCAGTCTCGTTCACCACGTGGGCGTGGAGGCCGTTCAGCCCCTCGTCCGAGAGCAGGGCCTGGACCGGCCGGAAGGCGCGCTTGAGGGCGTACCAGGCCGATTTCGGCCGCCCCGCCACGTCGACCACGCCCCAGCCGGCACCGGGCGCGAGGTCATGGTAGAGCCAGACCAGGCCGCCGGCGGTGGGCGAGCCGGCGCGGCGCCACTCGGCGAAGGTCGCCTCCATCACATCGGTGACGGCGGCGCGGCCGAGGGTGAGGTAGCGCTCCGGATCGTCGCGGCGCACGGTTTCGGGATCGATCCCGTAGAGAGCGCCGACGTAATGGTCGCGCACGCCCTCGAAATCCCAGTCGGCGCCGCGGTCGCGCGGGACGCCGTGGGCCCAGGCGGGATCGCGCGGGTCGCTCAGGCCCGCCTCGTGCAGGGAGACGGGTTCGGGCACGTTGGCGAAGGCCAGGCACTCGGAGGCGAAGCGCACCTCGGCCCGGCGCGCATCCTCGAACGGCCGGCCATAGGCGCCGACGCCGTAATAATGGGTCACGCCGGCATTGGTCGAGAACGGCAGGTCGCCGCCCGAGGGCGAGTTCGGCACCACGACGAGGTCGGGCCGGCGCACGGCCACTGCCTCGCGCAACATCGCCTCCACCGCCCGCGCCCGCCAGGCCGATTCGGGAAAGCCCAGCATCGCGGCCTGCTGCTCGATTTCGCTGCCGCCGCCGACGACGCAGAGCGAGGGCGAGGCCTGGCACCGGTCGAGGAGCTGCGCGATCTCGGATTCGAGTGCCGTGCGGAAGGCCGGATCGTCCGTCGGATAGTCGAAATTCGCCAGCATCAGGTCCTGCCAGACCAGGATGCCGAGCTCGTCGCAGAGGTCGTGGAAGGCTTGCGCCTCGTACAGCATCGTGCCGCCGACCCGCAGCATGGTCATGCCGGCCTCGGCGGCCAGCGCGAGCAGCGGGGCGTACGACGCGCGGTCGCCCGGGAGCCCGACGAGGTCGGCCGGGGTCCAGCAGGCGCCGCGGCAGAAGACCGGCACGCCGTTGACCGCGAGGCTCAAGCCCTCCGCGAAGGGGCGCAGTTGCGTGATGGTGCGGAACCCGACCCGGCCGATATCGAAGGTCCCGCCCCCCGCCTCGACCGAGACGGCGTGCAGCCGCGGCTCGCCGTGGCTGTGCGGCCACCACAGGGCGATGCCCGGCAGCGCGAGCCGGCCCTCGAACCGGCCGAGCGCGGTCTCGGGCAGCACGGTCTCGCGGCCGTCGCAGCGGAGCGTCACGGGGCCGCCGGCTCCGGGCAGGCTCAAGGCGAGGTCGAGGATCCCGGTCCCGTCCTCGACGCTCGCCCGCAGGTCGATCCCGGTCGGCCGACCCCCCTCCCCTCTCCGGGTGACCGGCCGGTAGGGTCCGACGGCGTCGACGCTCGGGCACCAGCCCGGCATGAAGCCGAGCAGCGTGGTGCGGGCGTGGCGCAGCGATCCGGGCGTGGCGAGCTGCGGCCGCCAGCGGCCGCGCTTGTGCGGCCGGGCGAGGTCCTGCGCCAGCGAGCGGAAGGCGAGCGCGAGCGTGTGGGAGCCGTCGAGATCGACCGCGACCTCGTGGGCGAGGAACATCGAGCGCGAGGTGAGGAGGAGATGACCGTCGAGCCAGACCTCGCAGAGCGTCGCCAGCCCCTCGAAGCGCAGGATCTCGCGGCCTTTCCCCGAGAGTGGCGTGCGGTACCAGATGTCGGAGCCGTGCAGCGGCGTCGGCTCGCGGTCCGACCATTGGCCGGCGGCGCGCAGCGCGCCCGCGGCGGTGCCGGGCACCGGCGCGGGGATGAAGCCCGAGAGGCCGGCGAGGTCGCCGGGACCGGCGCAGGCGCTGGGAGCGGTCACGATCATCTCCCACGGACCGTCGAGGGTCCGGTCGACGGTCCGCAGAAGGGCCATGCTGGTGTCGGTGCCTGCGCGAGGAATTGGTCAACAGTATCCCACCCACGACCTCATCCCGAGGTCGTGGGTGGGATGAAAATTTCACTGCGTTGCTGTTCTCGCCACTCGAACAGCCTCTCGTACAAATTCCGCTTTATCGGTTCCGAACGAGTAAAGCGCGGGATCCCCTCTCCCGGGTGGGAGAGGGGTAGGGGCGATCGAAGATCGCGCAGGGTGGCTCGGGTTCAGGATTAAGCACTGAGCATAGAGCTGCGAAGCTCGACGGTTCAGGATCGTTGCGGAACCCGAGCCACCCTCACCCCTAACCCCTCTCCCACCCGGGAGAGGGGAACGCACTTTATTCTGGAGTCGGACAGATCGCACGGACTATCGATCAGCCCGCCGCGAGCGCCCGGTCGAGCGCCGCGAACACCGCCGCGTAGGTCGCCTCGGCCGCCGCCAGACGCTCCGGCAGCCCCGCGAGCTTGCCGCGGGCGAAGGCGCGGGCGAGCTGGAACTGGAACGCCTTGGCCTCCTGTGCCAGCCGCGTCGCCGCCTCCGCCGCCTCGCCGAACGATCCCGCCCCCTGCGCGGTCAACCAGGCGAGGTGGCTGCCCAACAACTCGAAATTGGCCCCGAGCTGGCGGGTGGTGTTGAAGGCGTAGGAGTGGAAGGCCGAGAGCTGGCGCTGCACGAAGGCGTCGGGCTTCGCCGCCAGAGCCTCGCGGAAGGCGGTGACCGGGTTGTGCTTGGGAGCGTAGGCGCGGTGGCGGCGCAGCAGCGCCAGGGCGGCGTCCGTCAGCGCGGATCCGGTCAGGGCCGGGCCGCACGGCTTCACGAACTCGGCGTAGGGCAGGAGCCGCCCCTTCGCGAAGATCCCGTCGTAATCGGCGCCGGCGAGCTGGAAGCGCCCGGCATTGTGGAGGTAGTCGAGGAACCGCGTCTCCGGGTCGAGGGAGAGGATCGCGATCGTGGTCTTCGAGGCCTCGCGGCCGTAGGTGGTGCCGGCGGTGTCGGGCAGGTAGAAGGCGTCGACCTCGACGAGCACCGGCAGGCCCCGCGCCGCCTGGACCAGGCTGTGGCCCTCCAGGGTCTCGTAGAGCGCCAGCTCCAGGATCTCCAGGCCGTAGAGCGCCTCGAGGTCGGCGGGTTTCGGCTTGAAGAAGGTGAATTGATCGCCCTCGAAATCCTGCCGCAGGGTGAAGCCCAGCATCGCCTCGGGCGAGAGCCCCCGCAGGTGCAGGAGCTCGATCCAGAGGTCGACGTAGCAGTTCGTCTCCGGCCACGTCCGGTCGGCGGCGTGGAGCGCGTGCGGGCGATGGGGGGCCGCGGACGTCTCCGTCCGCGGCGCCTCGAGTGAGAGGGCGAGGGCGGCCGACATCGCCGCCTCAGCCGAAGAGCTGGTCGCGGACGCTCGCCGGCCAGGCGTCGAGGTCGAGGCCGTGATGGCGCAGGAGCGCGAGGGTGATCCGCTCCAGGCCGAAGCCGACGCAGGCGGTGTGCGCCACCGAGCCGTCGGCCTGGTCGATGCCCCAGGTCGTGCCGAAATGGTCCTGGTGGTAGTTGAAGCTGAGGCAGGCGGTCGGCTTCTCGACGCTGTTGACCGGCACGTTCAGCTCGAACTTCAGCGCCTGGGCGCGCTGGTTGTTGGCGAGCATCTTGCCGGCGCGGCCGAAGAACGGGTCGTTGGCCGGATCGATGGCGAGCGGCAGGCCGAGGTCGCTCATCATCTTGGTGCCGCGGGCGAGCCACAGCTCGCGGAAGGCCAGCACCTGCTCCGGCGTGCCCATGCGGACGTATTCGCGCATGCGGAACAGCTGCATGCGGGTCGGCTCCAGCGAGGGCTCGTGCCGGAAGCAGTAGGATTGCAGGTCGAACAAGAGCCCGTTCTCGGGCAGCCGGCCGCGGGCGGCGGCGACGGGATAGAGCGGGTAGCAGGCGGCCGGGGTCAGGACGATGTCGGTCGCCGCCTGCTTGGCGGTCCAGTCCTCGTCGGCATCGAGGCAGGCGAGCAGCCGGGCGTGGTCGGCCTCGTTGCCGCAGAAGCTGTGCACCGTGCCGGCGAGGTGCGGGAAGCCCTTGAGGTAGCCGCTGCGCTCGAAGCTGGAGCGGGCCATGCCGGGCGGGAAGCGCAGGGCCTCGGCGCCATCGGAACCGCCGATGCGCGAGACGAGGCGGTCGAGGGCCTCGACCACGCTCTCGAAGGCGCCGGAGCGGCCGTAGAGCCCGTCGACCCCGGTGCGGATCAGGAGGCCGCGGTCGAACAGGCGGTCGAGGAACGAGCGCGGCGCGGGCGCCGGGGAATCCCCGTTGGCAGCGGCCTCGTCGAGGGCCGGGAGAAGGTCGGAGGAGAGGCTCTGGTCCATCACGCGCTCAGGAGCTTGCCGCTGCCCTTCTGCACCAGCAGGAGGTTGGCGGTGTTGGAGAGGATGCGGTCGTTGCTGATCATCAGCGGCGCCGAGAGGACGTCGCGCAGCTGCCGGCCGAGGCTGAACGGGGTGCCGTTCTTGTAGCCGAGGATGCCGACCACGCCGAGCGCCCGCTGCACGATGTCGACGGCCTGGGCCGAGACCGTGGTCTTGATGTTGTTGAGCATGATCGAGAAGCCGATCGCGCTCAAAGCGTCGGGGTCGCCCTTCGCGGCCTCGTAGCGCGCGAGCCCGGCGACCACATTGCTCTTCATCGCCTGGAGTTCGTTGGCGGCCTCGGCGAGGCGGAGCGCCCCGGGGGGCACCTGGCCCGGCTTCTTGCGCGCCTCGCCCTGCACGAAGGCGCGGGCGCGGTCGACGGCATAAGCGGCGATGCCGAACCACACGCTGCCCCAGAGCAGGTGCGAGGCGGCGAGCATCGACTGCGCGGCGATCTCCGCGAAGGGCTTCTGCAGCACCTGCACGAGGGGCAGGCCCTCGGCCTTGAGCAGGAAGCCGTCGCTGCAGGTGCCGCGCATGCCGAGCGTGTCCCACACGCTGGTGCGCTCCAGCGTGATCTGGTTGGCGAGCAACGCCACCAGCACCTGGTCGGAGGTCGCGGCCTCGGGGTGGCGGCGGGCGGTGGCGAGGATCAGGTCGGCCTGCGCCCCGTAGGAGATGACGCTCGCCTCCTTGGTGAGGCGGAAGGTGTCGCCGTCCGCCTCGACGGCGCAGAGGCTGTTGCGCAGGTCGCCGCCGATGCCGGCCTCGGTGGTCGAGGAGGCGATGAGCAGCTGGTCGTCGGCGATCCGCTCCATCAGCCCGCAATGCCAGGCGCTGTCGATCCCGTGGGTGACGAGGCTCGCGAGCTTGATGTGGTGCATCGCGAACACCATCGCGGAGGCCGAGCAGGCGCGCCCGAGGATGGCGCAGAGCTCGGCGATCTCGCTCATCGAGGCCCCCTCCCCTCGCAGGGAGCGCGGGATCTGGATGCCGAGCAGGCGCTCGGCCTTGAGGGCCGCGACCGCCTCGGCCGGGAACCGGCCCTCGCGGTCGACCGCGTCGGCGTGCCGGGCCGCGATCTCCGCCACCCGCTTGGCCCGCGCGTCGAGGGCGCCGGCCGGAGGTGCCGCGACGGGCAGGGCCGCCGCGACCTCGACGTGCATGTTCATGCGGCCTCCTGCTGGCGAAGGCCCGCGACGGTGTCGCGGATGATGCGGATGGTCGAGAACGAGCGCCGGCCCAACGCCGAATCGGGAAACTCGATGTCGAACCGCTCCTCGAGGGCCAGCATCAGCTGCACCGAGCCGAACGAATCCAGCCCCTTCTCGAACAGGTCGTCGTCGTCCGACAGAGTGTCGACCACGCCCTTGAGTGCTTCGAGCGACTTCAGCACGTCCCGGATGTCAGAGATCTCGACCATGAGGCACCACCTTCCTGTCTGAGGCACGAGTCGCATCTGGCAGATGAGGATGCAATCTCGGGCGCAAGGCTTGGTAAATTTTCTGATGTTTATTTTAGGGAAAGTTTTGATCCATTGCGGCGGCGGGGAGTGGAGCCGAGTGGATGCGAGATACTAAACTCTGAACAGCTTAACGGCCGGCAAACCGCTTGAGCGATGGCATGACAGGATTTCATCAAGCTTACGGATTTCGTCGGGAGAGGGCGTGAGGTCTGCCACGCCGCGTAAGGTCTCGCGTCGTGTCGCCGTCCGGTGGCGAGGTGGAGCGGGTTCGTGTCGGTGGCAGTCGATTGAGTGTCTCTCACAGAACTTCCGATCGCCGTCGTCGCTGGCTGTGGCGGCGTCAGCGCGGCGGGAGTTTTGTGACGTGCACTTGGCGCCGATCCGGACCCTAGACCCGGCAGGACCCGCGATGAAGCGGCCGGCGCCGCCCCACTTCGATGTAGTCCGCCTGCCCGTCCGGGGGCGGCGCTGCCGCTCCGGGTGGAGGGGCGCCGCCCGAGAACCCCCCTCCCCCGCCGGTGGGGCGGCCCATCGGCGGGAGGCCCCAGGCACGTCACAGGCGCGTTTGGCTTGCGCAGGGCTTGCGCCGCATCCGGTCGGGTGATTGCGAATCGGGTGGGAACCGGGCCAATTGCAGTTTCAGCGCCGAACCGGCGAATTTTCTGCAAACAGGGTCCGTGGGGATGAATCAGCACAGGCCGCCGCAACCCCCTGCTCCCGTCGCGCCCGCCGCGATGATCGGCGCCCACGCGGCGACGCTCCGCGAGCAGCTGCAGGCGATCTCCTCCGGTCTGTTTCCGCCCACTGCCGCCAAGGGCCTGCGCCGCTTCACCTCGACCGAGGCCGCCCGGATCATCGGCGTGACGGTGTCGCGGCTGCAGCAGCTCGCTGCCGACGGGCTCGGGCCGCAGCCGGAGGTCTCGGCCAACGGGCGCCGCTCCTACACGCTGGCCGACATCCACGGCCTGCGCGCCTATCTCGACGAGAACACCCGGGGCGGCCGGCGCTACCAGCCGCGGCGCTCCGCCGCCGAGCACCTGCAGGTCGTGGCGGTGGCGAACTTCAAGGGCGGATCGGGCAAGACCACCACCACCGCCCACCTCGCCCAGGCCCTGGTGCTGCGCGGCTACCGGGTGCTCGCCATCGACCTCGATCCCCAGGCCAGCCTCTCGGCCCTGATGGGCGTGCAGCCCGAGCTCGATGTCGGGGCCGACGAGACCCTGTACGGCGCGATCCGCTACGACGACGCCAAGCCCCTGCGCGACGTGGTGCGCCCGACCTACTTCACCGGCCTCGACCTCGTGCCGGCCAATCTCGAACTGATGGAGTTCGAGCACGAGACGCCCCGCGCGCTGAGCCGCCGCCGGGCCGGCGAGCCCCTGTTCTTCGACCGGGTCGCCCACGCGATCGACAGCGTGGCCGAGTCGTACGACGTCGTCGTCATCGATTGCCCGCCGCAGCTCGGCTACCTGACGCTCTCGGCGCTCTGCGCCGCGACCTCGCTGCTGATCACCGTGCATCCGCAGATGCTCGACGTCGCCTCGATGAGCCAGTTCCTGGCGATGACCGAGGATCTGCTCGGCGTCGTGGCCGAATCCGGCGGGCGGCTGCAATACGACTGGCTGCGCTATCTCGTGACCCGCTACGAGCAGCAGGACGCGCCGCAGACCCGCATCGTCGGCATGCTGCGCACCCTGTTCGAGGACGCGGTGCTGACCGCCCCGATGCTGAAGTCGTCGGCCGTCTCGGATGCCGGCCTGTCGAAGCAGACCCTCTACGAGATCGGCCGCGAGAGCGTCACCCGCTCGACCTACGACCGGGCGCTCGAATCGCTGGAAGCGGTCAACGGCGAGATCGAGGGCCTGATCCGCCGCGCCTGGGGCCGGCCATGAGCCGCAAGTCGAACCTCGACGCGTTGTTCGGCGCCCGGCCGCAGCCGAAGCCGACACCCGCCCCCGAAGCCCCGCCGGCGCCGCAGGCCGAGGCGTTTGCAGCTGCAAACCCACCGCCGCCCGAGCCCGGGTTTGCAGCTGCAAACGCGGGTGCCCATGACCCTCATAGCGCGGAGCCCCGCGCCCCGGAGCGCAGCCGCAGCGGGCCGGTGCGGGCGATGAGCAGCACCCTGCGCGGGCTCGCCGCCCGCGCCGATGCCGCGGCGGAGATCGAGGCCGGTACCGTCGTCGTCGAGATCGAGCCGGAGCGGATCGACGATTCCTTCATCGCCGACCGGGTCGCCGACGCCAACGATCCGGGCCTCGCGGCTCTCGTCGAGAGCATCCGCGAGAGCGGCCAGCAGGTACCGATCCTGGTCCGGCCGCATCCCGAGAACCCGGAGCGCTACCAGGTCGCCTATGGCCGCCGCCGCATCCAGGCGGCACGGCGCCTCGCACGGCCGGTGCGCGCCGTGGTGCGTCCGCTCAGCGATGCCGAGCTTGTGGTGGCGCAGGGCAAGGAGAACCTGGAGCGGCAGGACCTGAGCTACATCGAGCGCGCCTTCTTCGCGCTCCGGCTCGAGGAGCACGGCTTCTCCCGCGCCACGATCACCGCCGCGATGGGCGTCGGCAAGGGCGACCTCTCGACCTTGATCTCGGTGGCGCGTACGGTGCCGGCGGAGATCGTGCGGGCGATCGGCCCGGCACCCGCCGCCGGGCGGCCGCGCTGGATGCTGCTCGCCGAGCGGATCAAGGCGGCCAAGCCCAGCCGGATCGACGGCCTCCTCGCCGAGCCCGGCTTCCGGGAAAAGCCGACCAACGAGCGCTTCGCCGCCGTGCTGAATGCGCTGGCGCCTCCCGCCGCGAAGCGCCCGGCGCCGCAGGTCTGGAGCGACGAGGCCGGCCGCGGCATCGCCCGGATCGAGCGCAGTCCCGATCGGGTCGCCCTGTCCTTCGACGAGGGCCTGGAGCCCGGCCTCGCCGATTACGTCCTCGACCGGCTGCCGGAGATCCTGACCGCCTACCGCGCCAGCCGCAAGCAGCCGTGACGATCACCCCGGCCGGGAACCGAAGCACCCGGTCGGGCCTGTCTCGGGACAATCGTCCGTATCGAGGCCCGCCATGCGCCACGCCCTTGTGATCCTCGCGCTGCTCGCCCCCGTCGCCGCGATCGCCCAGTCCGCACCCGACCCGGATCCCGCCGAGGGGCGCCGGACCTGCGAAGCCAAGGCCGACCGCAGCGGCATCACCGGCGACAATCGTGCGACGTATTTGCGCGAATGCGAGGCCGGCGAGCGTCTGAAACAGGGGACCGCGCCGCGCTGATCGGAACCGGTATGATCGGGCGCATCGATCGATCTGCAGACCGGCCGACCTCTCTCGACGTCATCCCGGGGCTCACTGACGGCGAAAACCCGGGATCCATGACCGCTGGCGCTTGAGAAGAGGTCGGAAGGCGCTCCGCTTCATCCGGCAGTGTCAGCGGTTGTGGATCCCGGGGTTCCGCTGCGCGGCTCCGGGATGACGATGGAGGATGAGATTTCTGCCGGCCACCGCGAACAAGCGCCGAGGCGAACGGCAACGGATCCGGCGCGTTGATGCCGCACAGGCACTCGCCGCGGAGCATCCGATGACCGATTGGCGGCCCATCGATCGCGCGCCCCAGGACGGGCGCTGGATCATCGCCATCCACCGGGACGAGCCGGACCGGCGCGCCGTGATCCGCTGGGATCCCGGGCGCCTCGGCGATGGCCGGCCCTGGCACGTCGCCACCACCGATTACGGCTACGCGCCGGACGCGTTCACCCACTGGACGCCGTTCCCGGACCCGCCGGAAGCGGGGCAGGGGACATGACCGGTGCCATGCCGCCCGACGCGACCGCCGTCACCCTCGGGGAGATCGTCTCGCGCCCCGGCGCCGCCCTGTGCGGTTTGGTGCTCGGGTTCGAGCGGGAGTGGCGGGCAAAGGATGCGGGCCTGCGCACTCACGCCCTCGTCGCCTCGGATGCGGCCGTCATCACCACCTCGGCGCTCAGCCTCTACGCTGTGGTGCGGCGGGAGGGGGTGACGCCGATCCGCTGCGGGTGATCCAGGGCCTGGCGCAAGCCATCGGCTCCATCGCGGCCGGGATGATCTTCGTCGCCCATCGCAGCCCGAAGAACCTGACCACGGCCGCGAGCGTCTGGTGCTCGGCCTTCGCCGGGATCGTCGCCGGGGCGGCACAATTCACGCTGCTCGCGGTCGCGACGGGGTTCGGCTTGACGATCCTGATCGTGTTGCGCCTGCTCGACCGCTTCGGCCTGCCGGGCCGCGAGGAGGGCTGACCGGCGAGATGCCCCAAGGGTCTCGGCTTCAAGGGTCTCGTCCTTTAGGACGGATTGTCCCGCCCGCGCCGGCATGGGACAAAATACAAGCACCGCCGCGATGGCGTCGCGGCGGTGCTCGCCCTCGACGAGGGCCTTCCTCCCCAGACTTCGGGCCGCTCTCGAGGGCGGCCTTTTTCGTGTCTGTGATCACAGTGGTATCCGGCGATCTGCGCCGGCACAAGCACAATTGTGCGTCATTCGCGGGCATCTGGCATTTTCATGCGCAGGCGGCGGGTGGCCCGGGGAGGGGAGGGCGGTCCGGTTTTGCTGGATGGAGCGCTGTTTTCTATTCTCCCCAGGGGCGCATTGTTCTGGTCGATGCAAGACGCGGCGCGTTCCCCTCTCCCGTTTGGGAGAGGGGTCAGGGGTGAGGGTGGCTCGGCCTCAGGATGAACCGCCGAGCGTCGAGCCGCGCGGCTCGATGGTTCAGAATCATTGCGGGACCCGAGCCATCCTCGCGCGATCTTCGATCGCCCCTACCCCCTCCCACACCTTGGTGCGAGACCGGGCAAGGATCTCTGGCAAGCCCGGCATCGCCTGGAGAGGGGATCCCGCGCTTCAATTCATCCCGGCTTCTTTCCCCGACGTGTGGTTGGTTTCGGGACGAGGAGCGCACCCCCGAACATCGTGAGATCGGACGACGGGGCAGGGCAGGGGACCCGCACCCTCAGATCGGATGCGCCCCGTGCCCCGTCGGCTCGCGCCGGTCCGTCTTCGGGCCGCCGGCCTCGGGCCGGATCCGCACCGGCACCGACTTCGCCGCCGGCGTCCCCGACTGGATGTCGTGGTGCGACAGCGCCATCAGGGGGTTCATCTCGGGGTAGTAGGCGCCCAGGCAGCCGTCCGGCAGCGAGAACGGCGTCACCGTGAGGCCCGTTACCTCGCGGGTGATCCCGTCGCCGGCGTCGCTGACCAGCGAGACGACCTGGCCGTCGCGGAGGCCCGCCCGGCGGATCTCCTCGGGGTTCATCAGCAGCACGTCGCGGGTTCCCTCGATCCCGCGCAGGCGGTCGCTGTAGCCGTAGATCGTGGTGTTGAACTGGTCGTTCGACCGCATGGTGATCAGCCGGTAGCGGCCGGGCGCGTCGTCGAAGCCCGTCGCCGACATCACCTCGGGTGCGGTGAACTCCGCCTTGCCGCTCTCGGTCTTCCAGATCCGCTCGCGCGCCGAGTTGCCGCGGTAGAAGCCGCCGGGGATCCAGAGCCGGTCGTTGAAGTCGTGGAACTCCTCCCGGTAGGTCTTGGCGATCTCGTCGCGGATCAGGCCGTAATCGCCGACCCAGGCGTCCCAGGTCACCTTCGGGTTCGGCGCAAGCGTCGCCTTGGCGAGCCCGGCCACGATCGCGACTTCGGACTTCAGGAAGTCGCTCGCCGGGGTGCGGCGGCCTTGCGAGCCGTAGATGCAGCTGAACGTGTCCTCGATGCTCACCGCCTGCGGACCGCTCGCCTGCCGGTCCTCCTCGGTGCGGCCGAGGCAGGGCAGGAGGTAGGCGATCTCGCCGTTGACGAGGTGCGAGCGGTTGAGCTTGGTCGCGACCTGCACGGTGAGGCGCATGCCGGTCCAGGCCTTCTCCATCCGGTCCTGGTCCGGGATCGCCCGCACGAAGTTGCCGCCGAGGCCGATGAAGCTCTTGATCTCGCCCGAGAGGATGCCCTCGCAGGCCTCGACCGTGTTGACGCCCTTCTCCCGCGGCGGCTCGAAGCCGAACTGCGCACTGAGCCGGTCGAGGGGCACCAGCTCCGGCTTCTCCGAGATGCCGACGGTGCGCTGGCCCTGCACGTTGGAATGGCCGCGCACCGGCGACACCCCGGTGCCCTCGCGCCCGATATTGCCCCTGAGCAGCAGGAGGTTGACCACCATCGCGACGTTCTCGAAGCCGTGCACGTGCTGCGTCAGGCCCATGCCGTAGAACGCGCAGACCCGCTCGGCCTCGACGTAGACCTGTCCCGCCGCCTCGATGTCGGCGCGGCTGATCCCGGATTCGCGCTCGATCTCCTCCCACGGGGTCGCCCGGACCTTCGCCTCGAACGCGTCGAGCCCGGTCGTGTGCTGGGCGATGAAGTCGACGTCGAGGACGCGGGTGCCCTTCGCCTTGGCGGCGTCGTCGGCGGCAAAGACGTGCTTGCACAGGCCGAGCATCACCGCGATGTCGCCGCCGGGCCGGACCTGATGGTACTGCGCGCTGATCGGCGTCGCCTTGCCGGTCAGCATCTCGACCGGGCTCTGCGGGTTGGTGAAGCTCTCCAGTCCCCGCTCGCGCACGGGATTGAAGGTGATGATCTTGACGCCGCGCTTCGCGGCCTCCTGCAGCGGGTGCAGGAAGCGCGGCGAGTTGGTGCCGGTGTTCTGGCCGAAGAAGAACATCGCGTCGCATTTCGACAGATCGTCGAACACGACCGTTCCGACGCTGGCGCCGATCACCTTCTTCAGCGCCACCGAGGTCGTCTCGTGGCACATGTTGGAGGAATCGGGCAGGTTATTGTTGCCGTAGAGCCGGGCGAACAGGGCGTAGAGATACGAGGTCTCGAGGCTGGCACGGCCCGACGAGTAGAACACCACCGATTTCGGGTCGAGACGGCGGAGTTCCGCGCCGATCTCGCGGAACGCCTCGTCCCAGCCGCACGCGACGTAGCGGTCGCTGGCGCGGTCGTAGCGCATCGGGTGGGTCAGCCGGCCCGTCTGCTCCAGCGCGTAGTCGCTCCAGCCGCGCAGCTCGGCCAGGGTGTGCTTGGCGAAGAAGTCCGGGGTACAGCGCCGCGTGGTCAGCTCCCACAGGGTCGCCTTGGCGCCGTTCTCGCAGAACTCGAAGGGGTGGTAGTTCGCCGGCTTCGCCCAGGAGCAGGAGACGCACATGAAGCCTTTCGGCTTGTTCTGGCGAAACAGGGTCTCGGTGGCGAGCGGCGTCGCCCATTCCTTGCCGAACACCTCGGCGATGCCGCGGACCGAGCCCCAGCCGCCGGCCGGGCTGTCGTAATGGACCGTGTTCTCCTCGACCGACATGCCGGCTCTCCCCTGCGGCAGGCGTGGCGCCGCCGTGGAGAGGGAACCCGCAGGGAGTAGGGAAAGTTCGCGAGGAGCGGTCTCAGCCGCCCTGGGCGTTGCGCCGCAGCCGCACCAGGGCGCGGTCGAGGGCGCCGAGGAAGGCGGAGCGGTCCTTGGCCGAGAACGGCTTCGGGCCACCGGTCACGGCGCCGGCTTCGCGCAGGGACTGCATCAGGTCGCGGGTGGCGAGCGCCATGCCGACGGAGGAATCGGTGAAGGCCTTGCCGGTGGGGGCGAGCACGCTGGCGCCCGCCTTCACGCAGCGGCTCGCCAGGGGCACGTCGGCGGTGACGACCACCGCCTGCGGCCCGGCCCGCTCGGCGATCCAGTCGTCGGCGGCGTCGAACTTGTCGGAGACGATGACTCGCTCGATCCACGGCTCGCGGGGGATCGTGATGAAGCTGTTCGACACCACCACGACGTGCGCGCCGTGCCGCCCGGCGACGCGGTAGACCTCGTCCTTCACCGGGCAGGCATCGGCGTCGACGTAGACCGTGATCATCGGGTCAGGTGCCGGGATTAAGGAAGAGGCTGTCGAATTCCGGCGGCGCGTAGTCCCGGCCGGTGATGTCGGTGATGACGACGTGGTCGTGGCCCTCGGCCTCGAGCTCCTGCGCCTTCTCCAGGGCATCCTCCGGCGAGGTGCGCTGGTGCGAGAGCGGGCCGGTGGCGGTGTGGGCGGTCACGACGAGGTGCATTGTCATCCTTGTGCAGGTGGGTTCGGCGCTTATCGCACGCTTTTGCGCGACGCGGCGAGCACCCGGGCAGGGGAGGGCGGCTTTCCTCTGCTGGAAGGGGGCTCGCGCCGAACAGCCGCTCTCGCCGCCCCGGCGAGCAGCCGGTGCGGCTCGGCCAGGGTCGCGGATGAGGGTTAACGGTGTGTTGATGAGGCGCGCCGCCTGATCCCTCCCCCCTCTGCGGGGGAGGGTGGCCCCCGGAGGGGCCGGGAGAGGGGCAGCGCGACCCTGATCCAGGGTTCGCCCTGCATCGAGGTCGCGACCTCTTGAGAAGCGGCGTCCCTTCTTCCGGCCTGCGCACGAGTGCTTCGCACTCGCAGCAGGCCACCCTCCCCCGCAGAGGGGGAGGATTCTCCCGCGCCGCACCGCCATTCGCCCGGACCACCTACGCCGCCGTGGCGGCCACCACCTGCCCACTGCCTGCGAGCGCCGCCTCGTAGACCTCCACGTAGCGCGCCGCGACGCTCGACCAGCGGTAATCCGACAGGTCCTCCGCGCCGCGCAGGATCGCGCCGCGCTCCAGCCGGTCGTAGGCGCCGCGGATCGCCGCGGCGGCGGCCGCGGCATCGGCGAAATCCGTGAGCGTGATCGACGGGTGGCGCTGTTTCAGCCAGGCGAAGGCGTCGTTGGGATGGGCCACCGGGACGAGGCCGGCGCTCAGGGCCTCGATCAGCGCGATCCCGAATCCCTCGTATTGCGAGGCCGAGACGAACAGGCTCGACTGCCCGATCAGCTCGCGGACCGCAGGGGCGTCGAGGCCGGTATGCAGGCTCACCGAACCGGTGAGCCCCAGGCGGTCGGCCTCGGCGGTGAGGGCCTCCGCGGTGACGTCGGAGGGCACGCCGACGATCCGCAGGCGCCAGCCGGCCCCGTCGGCGTTCAGCGCCTGCATGGTCGCGAGCAGCCGGTCGAGGCGCTTGTTGTAGGCGAAGCGCCCGATCGTCAGCAGCGCGCGGCGGGGCTCGGGAGCGGCGGCGCCGGCGAATTTCTCCAGGTCGACGCCGTTCTGGATCACCGGCACGCCGCCGTGCGTGATGCCCTGGAACAGCCGGGCGTCGCTGTCGCTGCACGCCACGATCGCCTCGTAGCCGCGCACGCTCATCCGGGTCGGGCCGTCGAACCACAGCTTCTTCAGCCGCGAATGCGCGCTGGTGTGGAAGAAGCCGCCATGGGTCGTCGCCACCATCGGGCGGCGGTGCAGGGGCTTCGCGAGCGCGAAGGCGTCGAAGAAGAAATCGACGGCGTGGACGTGGACGAGGTCGGCGTCGCCGAGGTGCCGGAAGACCGAGGGCGCGACAGGGTAGCGGTGCGAGCCGAAGAACGGGATCCGCTCGATGTCGATCCCCTCCAGCCGCTCCCGCGCCGGCAGCCGCGCCTCGGGCGCCGAGAACAGCCGGTCGAGGGTCAGGACCCGAACGCGGTGGCCGAGGCGGGCCTGCTCGCGGGCGAGGTTGGCGACGAAATCCTCGAGCCCGCCGCGGTTGGGCAGGAACTGGCGGACTACGTGCAGGATCGAGAGGGAGGATCGCGTCGGGGTGCTCACGATGTCGCTCACGGCTCGCAGGAGGGCTTGGACCGGGCGGCGGCCTGGATCGCGGCCACGACGGGGGCGGTGGCGCCGGCGGGGTCGAGCCGCAGCGGATAATCCGGTGCCCACAGGTCGCCGGCGGCCCACACGGTCCAGCCGATCCAGGCCTGCGGGTTCGCGTTGAGGTGGCGCAGGATCGCCCCCAGGCGATCGGCGCAGCCGCGGTTGCCGGGGGCACCGATCTCGCCGAGGAAAGCGCGGCGTCCGTTCTGGGCGAGCCAGCCGGTCAGGCGCTCCACGGCCTGGAGGGCGTCGGCGCCGCGGCTGCACTCGGCATGGGTGCCGGAATAGTCGGCGTCGAGGTACTGATGCACCTCGTAGGCGAAGTTGTCGCCCGGATCGACCGTACCGAGCATGATCGCGGCGTTGTTGCCGGTCGGCAGGTCGGCGGTCCAGCTATGCGCCCCGGTCCAGCCTGAGCCCGGCACCAGCACCAGCTGCTTGGCCCCCGTCTCCCGGATCGCCGCGATGGCGGCGTTGGCGGCGGTGAGCCAGCGGTCGGCCGGGATGTCGTGCGGCTCGTTCATCAGCCCGAACACCACCGAGGCATCGCCCCGGAAGTGCCGCGCCAGGCGCCGCCAGACGTCGGCGAAGGCCTCTGGCGTCACCATCTCGGTGCCGATCCGCGCCTTGCCGTAATAGGCGTAGTTGTGCAGGTCGATCACCGTGCGCATCCCTCCTTGCGTCGCGGCCGAGACCGCGGCTTCGAGGCGGGCGAGCTCCTCCGGATCGAGGGGCTGGCGCAGGGCCGGCTGCAGCCGCTCCCAGCGGACCGGCAGCCGCATCGTCGTCATCCCCAGACCCGCGAAGCGGCCGATCGTCGGCGCCGAGGGGTAGAGGTAGTCGAAGCCGTAGCGGCCCGGCACGGTGCCGAACTCGGCCCCGCTGATGTTGACGCCGCGCAGGCAGGTGGGCGCCGCAGCGGCAGGGGAGGGGGGGAGCGCCAGGATCAGGCAGGCGAGGGCGAGGAGGCGGCGCATCTCATTCCGCCGCATGCGCGGGAGCCGCCGCCGCGTGCGCGGGGGCCGGGGAGAGGGGTTGCGCCGGGGCCCAGGCCCGGCGGGTGAAGAAGGCGGTCGCGCGGCTGTCGATGTCCCAGTTCGCCCGCACCCAGCGGGCGAGCACCAGGTTGATGACGATCGTCCAGCCGACATTCGCCACCGCGACGCCCATGATGCCGAACGGCACCGCGATGAGGCAGAGCAGGACCGCGTAGACGGAGTACAGGATCGCGTTGCTGATCAGGATGTAGCGCTCGCCGCCGCCGATCGTGAGCAACGTCGGGCCGGGGCCGAAGAAGGCGCCCACCACCGCCGACAGGCTGAGCACCATCAGCACGTCGGTATGGGCGGCGAAATCCGGCTTGAACAGGCCGAGGGCGAAGGGCGCGCCGACCGCCATCACCACGGCGCCCGCCGACGAGATCGCGAAGCTCGCCAGCGACAGCCGGCCGATCAGGCGCTGCGCCCCCTCCCGGTCGCGGGCCTGGAAGTGGCTCGCGATCATCGGCATGCTGACCGTGTCGATCGCCGCGCTCGGCAGGTTGATCAGCGTCGCGTAGCGCAGGGCGACGAAGTAGAACGCTGCCTGTTCCATGCCGAGAGCGGCGCCGACGATCACGGTCTCGAGGAAGGCGGCCGCGGCCACGATCACGTTGTTGGCGGTGAACAGCAGGCTCTCGCCGCGCCAACCCTGTGCCTTGTGCGGGTGGCGGAAGCCCCCGCGCCAGGAATCCCAGCCGTGCAGCCCCGCGAGGTGGCGGATCTGGTAGAGCGTCATCGCGAGGAGCAGACCGAGCACGATCTCCATCGCGACCGTCGCGCCGGTGAGGAGGCCGGCCGAGGCGGCGCCCCAGAGCAGCACCGAGCAGGCGCCGCGCCACACCACCTCCCGGGGCAGCAGCGCGAGCCAGATCCGGCCGTGAACGCGAAAATAGTTCTGCAGGTACTCGGACAGGGCGAACACGCCCGCGAAGGCACAGGCGAGGTGGAGCCGGTGATAGGGGTCGGGCAGGGCCTCCTCGGCGACGAAGACCACCGCGCTCGAGGCCAGCATCAGCAGAATCGCCGCGGTGACCCAGGCGAGGTTGTAGCGCACCAGCGCGTCGTTGTGCGGCACCACGCCGTCGCGCGCCCGGTAATGCTTCAGCACCAGGTTCTGCTGGCCGAACGCCGCGATCAGCCCGAGCCCGCTGCCGAAGGTGAACAGGAACACGTAGACGCCGTACTCGTAGGTGGTGAGCAGGCGGCTCGCGACCAGCAGCATCACGAAGCCGAGGACGGCGCTCGCGATGCGGGCGACGAAGGCCGAGGCGAATTGCTGCGTGCGGCCCGACCGGCGCAGCCGCGCGACGAGTGTCAGCATCGTGTCCGTGGCCTCTCGCTGAGCGCGGGGGCTTGTCGCGCCCGCCGCTCCGACTCCCGGGGTAGCAGTCATCCCCTATCGGGACTTTAACGCGATCCCTCGCACCCGCTGCGAATGCCGAGACATCATCGCCTTGCCGGCCCGGGACGAGAAGCTTAGCCATTCGCAACGACTCAGATACGGCGTTGTCGGTATTCGTCCAATCTGTCGTTAACCCTGCGCTGAATTAAGACTGCATCTCGGATGGGGTGGGCTGCATTCACTTTGCGCGGGGCGCGACCGGCCGGTAATTCTTCATCGATCCCGGCGATGGTCTTGCCTCGACACGGATCACCTCAACCCCGATTGGATGCGTCCCATGCCTGACCGCACCCTCGACATGGCGCCTGGAGCCGCGAGCGTCGACCGTCTCGATCTCGAGGGCGTCACCGTGAGCGACCTCACCCGCGACCAGCTGCTCGCCCGCCTGCGCGACGTCCTCGACCGGCGCGCCCAGCTGTGCCTCGGCTTCTGCAACGCCAACATGCTGCTCAAGGCCCTGTGCACGCCGGCCTACGCGGCGTCCCTGCGCAGCTTCCTGCTCGTCAGCGACGGGCTCGGGATCGACCTGTGCTCGGCCCTGTTCCGCGGCCGCTTCTTCCGCCAGAACCTCAACGGCACCGACCTGATCCCGGCCTTCCTGGCCGCCGAGACGGTACCGCGCACGCTGTTCCTGCTCGGGGCCAAGCCCGGCATCGCCGAGGCGGCGGCGCGCAACCTGGCGCTGCTCTATCCCCAGCACCGGGTCGTCGGCGTGCAGGACGGCTACTTTCCGGCCGAGGAGCTGGGGGCGGTGATCGCCGGGATCAACGCCGCCTCGCCCGACATCCTGCTCGTCGCCCTCGGCAATCCGGGCCAGGAGACCTTCATCGCCGAGCACGCGCACCGGATCGACGCGCGGCTGCTGATGGGGGTCGGGGCGCTGCTCGACTACACGGCCGGCGCGTCCGTCCGGGCCCCTGCGGCGTTCCGCCTCGTGCGGCTCGAGTGGTTGTTCCGCCTTCTGCGCGAGCCGCGCCGCCTCGGGCGCCGTTACACCGTCGACATCGTGGTCTTCGTGGCGACGATCCTCCGCCTACGGCTGGCGGGCCTCGTGCGCGACCGTCCCTTCCGCGTCGCCCGCTCGTGATCCTGGCGCCGGCGCGAGGGGGCTGGCCTCTCGTAGACAATTCGGCAAACTTGAAGACCTAGAACAATCGACGAGGGCAACGGCATCGGGCGCTGCTCGGCGGACAGGGCGAAGGACGAGTTCAGATGCTGACCGACGGCGCACGCGAAGGGCCGATCTCGGGGCCGATCCTGGGACCGGCCGCGGAGAGCCTGGCGGCGGAGCCGGTCCCGGTCGTGCTCGGCGACGCGTTCGGCTGGTTCAGCCCGGGCGCGCGCCGGCGCGGCGTTCTCCTTTGCGGCACCTTCGGGTTCGAGCAATGGTGCGCCTACCGCTCCTGGCGCGAGCTCGCCGCGATGATCGCCGGCACCGGCTGCCCGACCCTGCGCTTCGACTATCCGGGCCAGGGCGATTCCCGTGATCCGGCGGGCCCCGAGATCCCGGCGGCGCTCGACGCGATCCGGGCCGGTATCGCCTACCTGCGCGAGCGGGCGGGGGCGGAGGAGGTCGTGGTGGTGGGCCTGCGCCTCGGCGCGACCCTGGCCGCGCTCTCGGGCGGGGACATCGACCGGCTGGTGATGCTGGCGCCGTTCTCCACCGGCAAGGCCTATCGCCGCGAGATGGCGATGCAGTCGCGGCTCATCGACGTGATGCCCGACCGCACGCCGATGCCGCAGGAGCCCGACTCGCTGATGGTCGGCAGCTTCCTCCTCGGGCCGCGGACCCTCGCCGACCTCGCCCGGCTCGACCTCGCGGCCTCCAAGCGCGCCCCGGCGCCGCAGATCCTGATGCTCGGGCCGAAGATCGAGACCCTGGCCGAGCGCTACCGGGCGCTCGGGAGCGATGTCGAGACCGGGCCGCTCCCCGACCTGACCCAGCTCGTCTCCGATCCGCTCTTCCCCCGCCTTCCGGCCGAGACCTTCGCGCGGGTGCGCGACTTCGCCGTGGCGCAGGCGCCCGCGCCGGCCGCCTCCTCGCCCGTCCCCGCGTCCATCCCCTCGCCCGCGCCGTGCCGGCTCGCCGATGCGGCGTGGCAGGAGGAGGTGTCGCGCTTCGGCCCCGGCCTCGTCGGCATCCTGTGCCGGCCGCGGGGGGCGTGGGGCGGCGGCACGGTGCTGGTGGTCAATTCCGGGCGCAACCCGCGCGCCGGCCACGGCCGGCAGACGACGCAGCTCGCCCGGCGGCTGGCTGCGTCCGGCATCGCCTCGTTCCGCTTCGACCTGCGCGGCGTCGGCGACAGCGCCGAGCGCCCGGACGGCGCCCCGCCGCTCTACACCGTGGACGCGGTCGAGGACGTCCAGGCCGCGCTCAACCATCTCGAGGCCCGGCAGCACACGCCCTGCGTGGTCCTCGGCGTCTGCAGCGGCGCGTTCCTGGCCTTCCAGACGATCTGCCGCGACGAACGGCTGTCCGCGGCGGTCCTGGTCAACCTGTACTGCTTCGACGTCGCGCCCGGCACCGACGTCGAGACGATGATCCGCGATTCCTTCCGCGGCGAGGTGAGCTACGCGGAGCGGGCGCGGCAGGGCGCCCTCTGGCGCCGGATCGTCAGCGGCGAACTGCCCGTCGGCCGGATCCTGCGGGCGGTGGGGCGCGACGCCCGGGCCCGGCTCGCGGCCTGGACGGCGCGCATCCCGGGCCTCGCCCCGGGCGGCGTGACGGTGGCCCGGCGGGTGGCGCGGCTGCGCCGCCGCGGCGCACGGATCCACGCGGTCTACAGCCGGGGCGACCGGGGCATCGCCGCGCTCGCCGCCAATCTCGGCCAGTCGCCCGAGGGTATCGCGCGCAAGCTCGGCTACCCCGTCACCGTCCTGGACGACGTCGACCACAACCTGAGCCGGCCCGCCGACCAGGAGCGGCTCTTCGCGATCGTGCGGGACGCCGTCGAGGATGCGCGGCGCGCCCGCAGCGCCGAGCCCGAAGCCGGCCTGGCGGCCCGCCCGCGCGACGTCCCGGACCCGTCCGGGTCCCGTCCGGCCCCCGTTGCGGCGGTGCGGGCGTGAGCGGCGTCGCCCTCACCGGCGGCCCGGGGGCCGCGCGGGCGACCCTCGTCGTGACGGCCAGGCCCGGAGCGCGTTGCGGCGTCTCCGACTACACCGAGAAGCTGCGCACGATCATCGGCGAGCGCGGCCTCGACGTCCGGGTGGAGCGCCTGCCGACCTGGTCGGTCCGGGGCCTGCTGCGCGTCTGGCGGCAGGGCGCCGGCCGCCGCTCGGTCCTGCACGTGCAGTACCCGTCGATGAATCTCGGCAAGTCGCCGGCCGTCGCCCTCGCGCCGGTCCTGGTCGGGGGCTCGCGCCTCTACCTGACCCTGCACGAGTTCACGATCTTCAACCGGGTCCGGAAATGCTATTTCCTGACCTTCGCGCTGTCGCGCGCCACGGTGATCTTCTCGAACGAGTTCGAGCGCCGCGCCTTCGAGGCGTTCTTCCCTGTCCGCCGCTGCCGCACGCTGGTGGTGCCGATCGGCTCCAACATCGCGGTCGGCCGGCCGGACGTCCCCTCCGAGGCGCGCGAGCCGACGCTGGTCTATTTCGGCCAGATCGGCCCGGACAAGGGTCTCGAGGATTTCCTGGCGGTGGCGGAGCGGCTGCGCGCCGAGGGCGAGCGGCTCGCCATCGCGGTCATCGGCTCGCCCTCCGGCCCCGATTGCCCGGTCTTCCGGGAGGTCTCGGCGCGGGCCGAACGGCTCGGAATCCGGCTCGTCCTCAATGCCGAGCCGGAGCGGGTCTCCGACGAATTGTCCCGGGCCCGCGTCGCCCTCCTGCCGTTCCCCGACGGGGTGAGCGAGAAGCGCGGATCGGCTCTCGCGTGCCTGGAGCACGGCCTGGCGGTCGTCACCACGCACTCGGCCAAGACGCCGGACTGGCTCGAGGCCGCGACGGTGCCCCACCTCTCGGTCGAGGCGACGGCGGCCGCCATCCGCGGGCTGGTCTCGGCGGAGGGCCACCGCGCGGCCCTCGCCGGCCGCGATCCGGACGCCCTGCGCGCCCGCACCTGGCCGAGCATCGCCGAGCGGCACCTGGCACTGTACGGGTTGGGATGACGTGGCGTCTGTTTGATCTATTGTATTGCTAATAAACCGCGGGATCGCCTGGAGAGGGGGGACGCGCTTTATCTTTTCTCGAACATCTCGGGCGGAAAGCGTTTGACCTCCGGGTCAGCCCCCCGCCGCCGCGGCGAAGGCCCGGCTCAGCCCCTGCCACACCTCCATCCCGTACATGATCTCGCCGCCCGGCGGCGGCCGGGAGAAGTCGTAGACCGGCGCCGCCCGGAAGCGCTCGGGGCCGAACCCGAACAGGGCGAGGTTGCCGGTCTGGCTGCGATGGCAGGCGAAGGCCGCCTCCTTGCGGCGGGCCGCCTCCGGCGTCAGCGGGACGACGACCTCCGGGCAGCCCGGATCGTCGAGGAAGCGCCCGGTGCGCAAGGCCCCGTTCACCCGGTGGTAGCTGGTGAATTCGAGCCGCGCCGGGGCGTGGCTGCCCTGGCGGGCGAGGCGCGCGCAGGCCTGCTGCACCGCGAAGGCCGCCGCGTCGTGATCGAAATGGCCGCCCTCGTAGGGGTGGGTCAGGACCGCGTCGACGCAGATCAGGTCCTCGGCCAGCCGCTCGATCACGGTCGCCAGGTGGTCCGCGAGCCGCCCGTCCGGGATTTCGTAGAAGACCTGGCGGGCGAGGCGGCCCTCGACCAGCACGGCGAGCGCGTCGACGAGCTCGCCGCGTCGCGCCGCCGCGTAGGCCTGGCGCGTCGGGAACCCGGCCTGCGCCGCGAAGGCCGGATCGAGCGGCGCGCCGTCCGAGATCTGCAGCAGGGTGAGGTCCCGCAGATGGGCCATCACGCCGCCGAGCCCGATCGTCTCGTCGTCCGGATGCGCCGTGACGACCGCCACCGCCAGATCGAGGGGCTGGCGCGCCGCCAGGGTGCGCAGCACCCGCTCCCCGGCCGCGGCAGGATCGGTCGTCATGGGCGTCCTCATGGTCGTCGTCTTCTTGGCGGCTTCGGCCCGGGTGGTCATGCGGTGAGATTCATCGTGCGCCCGCGGGGACGGGCTGGTCGGCGGTCTCGAGGCGGTAGCGGGCGAGGTCGGCGAGGCCCGGGCGGGTCGCCTTGCCGGACCACGCATCCGCGATCGACCCGATATCGACGGCGACGCCGCCGCGGGCGGCGATCTCGCGGCAGTAGAGCTTGCCCAGGTAGCCGGCCGCGACGAGCCAGAGCACGCCCGGCCAGTCCCGGCCGCGCAGCCGCGCCGTCACCCGCCCGAAGGCGTCCGGGTAGTGGGGACCCGGCATCCCGGTCGCGCCGATGACGGCGGCGAAGCGCTTCTCCTCCGGCACGAGCAGGGCGGCCGCGACCCGTGTGCCGGGCCGGCGCGCCAGCGCGGCGGCCAGAGCCGGGTGGCAGGAGATCAGGCCGACCGGGTGACCGGCCGCGAGCAGCCGATGCAGGGCGCCCGAGAGGTGCAGGTCCAGGTGGATGTCGTGGGTGCAGAAGGCCGTGTCGCCCTGCTCCAGCAGGGGCGCGACCTCGCGCAGCACGTTGGTGCAGCTCGGTACGCCGTCGGGGCTGGCGATGCCGTATTCGTGCCGGATCCGCTCCGGGTAGGTCACGCCCACCACCGAGGCGGCCCGGATCGCCTCCAGGACGCGCTCGCGCAAGGCCACGAAGTCCGGGCGGTCGACCAGGGCGTCGCTGCCGAACCAGGTCCGCAGGATGCGCTTGCGGTTGCGGCGGTAGAGGCTGTGGAAACGCCCGTCCTCCTCGTCGGGATCGCTGATCCAGGCGCCCTCGCCGTCGCCGAGCCGGACCAGCGAGAAGGGATGCCGCCCGGCCAAGGCCGCGGCGATGCGCGCCTCCACGGAGGCGGTGTCGAGGTGGCGCGGGCTTTCGCGGACCGCCATGGCGAGGCGCATCGCTTCCGCCTCGGGATAGCGCCGCATGTAGGCGATCAGCTGCTCGAGCCGCTCCACCCGGCTCGACTGCGCCGGCCTCGCCGGGAAGGCCGAGAGGCAGGCCTGCGCCTCGGCGAGCCGGCCCGCCCCGGCGAGCTGGCGCACGGACTGGACCAGGGTGAGGAGGTCGCCCGGATCCGCCGCCCGCGCCCGCGCGAAGTCGCGCGCGGCGCCCGGCCCGTCGCCCGCCCGCCGGCGCAGGACCGCGCGCTCGCGCCAGCCGTAGGGCAGGTGCGGAAAAAGCCGGCACAGCTCCGCCACGATCGCCGCCGCGCCGAGGACGTCGCCGCGATCCCGCAGGGCCTCGGCGGCCCGGACCGCCGCGACGGGATCGGCGCCGGCCCGCGCCCAGCCGCCCCGCGCCGGCGCCCGTCGCATCGGCTCGGCGGCCGTCATGGTGCGCCCGCCGGCGCGCCCGTCGCGGCGGGGGAGGACGCGCCGGACCCGCTCACGGCGCGTCGCCCCCGGCCTTCTCGATCTCGAACACGAAATGCGTGCAGAACAGGAGCCGGAGCAGGTTGGTGGTGCGGATGTCGAGGCCGAGCCGCTGCCCGGTCTCGATCAGGGTGCGGTGGACGAAGCCTTCCGGTCCCATCATGGGGTTGAACGGCGTCTCGTCGCTCGCCGTCAGGGTGATCAGCAGGCGCCGGAGCAGGAACACGAAGGCGTCGTGCTTCGGCTCGACCCGGGTCAGCCGCAGGCCCGCCTCCCGCGCGGCGACCTTCATGCCGTAGGGCGTGAAGTTGAAGGTGCCGAAATCCTGCATCTGCTCCAGGTAGGCCACCTGCCCGATCAGCTTGCCACCGGGCCGCAGCACCCGGGCGATCTCGCCGAAGCTGAGATCGATGTGCTGCACGTGGTGGAGCACCACCATCGCCCAGACCACGTCGAATTCCCCGTCGGCGAAGGGCAGCACCCGCCCGTCGTAGAAGCGCACCGCGTCGCCGAGGCGCGCCACGTCGTCCCGCACCAAGCCCGAGACGCTGTCGAGGTAGTCGACGCCCTGCCAGGCGTAGCCGAGCGACTCGATGAAGGGTCGGCTGTGCATCGCCCCGCAGCCGAAATCGAGCAGCCGCGCGCCGGGCCGGAAGGCGGCGGCGAGCAGGTCCTCGGCGGACGCCGCCTCCAGGCTGTCGCCGCGCACCGCCGGGCCGACCTCGTGGTAGAACGAGCCGTCCATGGCCAGCGTCGTCGCCCGGGCGGCGATCGCGCCGATCAGGCGCTCGAGCTGCGCGTCCAGGGTCTCGGGTTCCGGGGTCTCGGGCTCCGGGGGCGCGGCCGGCCCGGGATCCGGCGGGGCGGCGGGCGCCGGGGCAGGTTTGCCGCGGTCGGGATCGAGGATCCGTGCGAGGGTGCGGCGCAGGGCCGTGAGGCCGGGGCGGGTGGTCGGGCGCGTCACGGCCGTCGGCTCCGAAGGGTTTCGATCATGGCGCGGTACGCCGCGGCGGCGGCCTCGGGCGCGTGCGTGCTGCGCAGGCGGCGCGCCGCCCCCGATCCGAGCGCCGCGCGCCGGTCCGGCGCGGCGACGAGCGTGGCAAGGGCGGTCGTCCAGGCGTCCCGCCCCGCGGCGAGATGGATGTCGACCCCGTCCTGCAGGGTCTCGCGGTGGGCGGGCGTGTCGTCCGCCAGGGTCGGGATCCCGAAGCGCGCGGCGGCAAGCCAGCCGGTCGGCGCCAGGCAGGCCTCGGCCTCGCTGCCGTCCGCCGGGACGAGGTTCAGGTCGCAGCCGCGCAGCGCCTCCTCCCAGTCCCGGACGGGGCCGGCTTGCGTGATGCGATCGGAGAACGGCGCGAAGGCGTCGTCGAGAAGGACGAAGCCGGCCGTCGTCAGCCTGACCTGCGGCTCCCTCTCCAGGACGTGCAGCAGCGCCGCGCCGGTGGCATCCGCCGGGCCCACGACCCGCGATCGCGCCGCGTGGAGGAACAGGCCGATCCCGTCGCCGGTCTCGCGCGAGGCTGCGTCCGGCACCGCGACGTCCCGGACGACGAAGCTGCGGCCCGTCCCGACGACCCGGTCGAGATGCGCGGCCAGCGCCCGGGTCGGCGCGAGGCCGTACGCGCAGAGCGCGGCCGCCCCGCGATAGAGCGCCACCCCGAAGACCAGGTCGTCGTAGACCTGCTCGCCGATCCGGCCCGCGAAGGCCGCGAGCGGCGGCGGGGCATGGTGCGGATCGACCGTCAGCTCGTCGGTCTCGTACACGGTCGGGACGCCGAGCCGCCGGGCGCGCACGAGCGCCTGAACCACGGTGGGCCAGGCCGGCATCCGCACCACGATGGCGGCGTGCGCCTCCGGCAGGGCTTCCTCGAACGCCCGGACCGCACCGAGATCGAAGACGCGCACGGCGCAGCCGAGCAGGTCGATCGACCGCTCCAGCCGGCGGCGGGCGCCGTCCGGCAGGCCGTCGGCCAGCACCGCGACGAAGGGTTCGGGCGACGGCGCCCGCGTGCCGGCGGGCAGGCAGGCGGCCGACAGGTCGGCGACGCCGCGGATGGCCTCGGCGAGGCAGGCGTCGCCCTCCTCCCGGCGTCCTTGCGCGTAGAGCGCCCGAGCGGCGCGGCCGCGCTCGGCGAAGTAGCGCTCGGCGGCGTCGCGGACCAGGGCGTCGCCCAAAGGCGCGGGCACCGGGCCGGCGAGCGCCCGGGGAAGGCGGGCGAACAGG
The DNA here is from genome assembly GCF_003173775.1 of Methylobacterium sp. 17Sr1-1. Lineage (NCBI taxonomy): Bacteria > Pseudomonadati > Pseudomonadota > Alphaproteobacteria > Hyphomicrobiales > Methylobacteriaceae > Methylobacterium > Methylobacterium sp. 17Sr1-1. The sequence goes on from NZ_CP029552.1 coordinate 3,408,649, forward strand.
CGCGGCCACGCGGCGCGCGCCGCCGCCGCGGTCACGAAGCCGCGGAAAGCGACCTCACAGGCCGCCGCGTCCGCCGCCGGGCTGCCTGGAAGACCGTCCAAGAGCTCCTCGTCGTCCAAGAGCTCCTCGTAGAGGGCGAGGGCGGCGCTCCAGGCGCCGGCGCGGCCATAGGCCTCGGCGAGTCGCGCCCGCGTCGTGCGGGAGGGCGCGCGCGCCGCGGCCAGCTCGTAGGCCCGGATCGCCGCGGAAGAGTGGCGTGCGGCGAAATGGTCCCCGACCGCGATCAGGAACGACGCCGCGTCCTCGCCGTAGGGAATCTGCTCGCCGGATTCGGCGAAGCCCTCGCGCAGGAAATGGGCGAGGGCCGCCCAGCGATGGGCGGCGGCGCGCGGGTAGAGGCGCGTGTAGAAGCGCCACGGGAAGGCCGCGGGGTAGGCCCTCAGGGACAGGCCGAGGCGCGCGAGATGCGCCGCCTGGTGGCCCGGGTCGCCCTCCGCTCCGCCCTGCGCCTGCCAGGCGGCGAGGCAGGTCGCGTCGTCGGCATGGGCGAAAGCCGGGTGGGTCTCGCGAAAATGGTCCGGATCAAAGCCCGCCATCTGGTCCGGCCGGTAGGCGAGGCCCGAGGCCTTGCCGGCCGCGGCGTAGTGCAGGCCGGCCTCGTCGTCCGACAGGTCCCGGAGCTCCGGGTTGCGGTCGCGGTAGCCCTGCGGGCTGAAATCGGCCGGTAGGCGCGGGGTGCCGCGCCCCGCCCCGCCGTCGCGACCGGCGGGTCGGTCAGTGCCATCCCGTAGCGGCTCCGGACCGCCCAGGTGGAGATGGGAATTTTCACTTAAATTTGCGCGCAATTCCTTGGGAAGACGCTGATCGTCGCCCGTTGTTGCCGGGCGATTGCTGCGAAGCAGGTGAATATTTCTTGATATGTTCTTGAGTAATTTCATGCTTCGCCGCGCAAGACCAATGCACCATGAAAATACAAATTTGCCGGCTTGCTGACTTACGATCGACACGCCGTATCAGGCCGCGCCAATCCTGTAAAGTAACGAGGGTGTGGACGACGACTTGCCGTGCGTCAGAGGTTCAGGATGAGACTGTCATGCAGGTCGTGCGAGACAGACCGGCCCGATCGCGCAATCCAAGATTGTAGAGTCGCGACGAAACGATGACGAGGCGCGAATCGTCCACTTGGCGCATGTGACCGGCGGTCGGAGGAGCGGGTGTGCCGTCGCGTGCGGACGGGCAAGAGTATGGACCGGCGACGGCGCGACTTGCGTCCGGACCTGCCCTGCGCCGTCGCGAGCCTGTTCGATGGGCGCTCACGGAGCGAACACCCACCGGGTCGATCTCGTCGGTCGAATCGAATGGACTTCCGGTTTCGCCGCGTCGTCGACGAACCGGCCTCCGCTTCGTCGAGGATGCCCTATCCCGCGCGGGAGAGGGGCGCGGCCTCGCCCGCGTGGCCGGCCCGGTGCAGGAAGTCCGGGATCGCCTCGCCGAACACCCCATCGGCCGCCGCCCGGTCGTTGGCCGCCACGGCCGCCGCCAGGCGGTCGAGCCAGGCGGCGAGCTGGGCGCGATCGGCGAAGACGGGCTTGGCCGCCATCACCCCGTCGATCCCTTCGAGGTTCACCATCGGCTCGTCGCGGGCGAACAGGATCTCGTTCAGGCGCTCGCCCGGGCGGGCGCCGGTGACGACGACGTCGATGTCCTCGCCGGGCTCGAAGCCGGCCAAGCGAATCATCCGCTCGGCGAGGTCGCGGATGCGCACCGGCTGCCCCATCTTGAGCACGTAGACGGCGGCGCGCTGGTCGCCGGCGCCGGGCGCACGGGCCTCGCGGTCGGCGTGGGAGGCGGCGGTGAGCACGAGGTCGGCGGCCTCGCGCACCGTCATGAAGTAGCGCACCATGTCGGGATGAGTGAGCGTGACCGGACCGCCGCGGGCGATCTGCGCCTTGAACACCGGCACCACCGAGCCGACCGAGCCCAGCACGTTGCCGAAGCGCACCGCGACGAGGCGGGTCTCGGTCGGCCCACGGCCGGCATCGAGGGCCTGGGCGTACATCTCGGCGAAGCGCTTGGTGACGCCGAGCTGCGACACCGGCTCGATCGCCTTGTCGGTCGAGATCATCACCAGCGCCTTGGCGCCGGCCGCCAGCGTCGCGTCGGCGACGTTGACCGAGCCGAAGACGTTGGTCTTGATGCCCTCGCTCCAGTCCCGCTCCAGGTAGGGCACCTGCTTGAGCGCCGCGGCGTGGAAGACGTAGTCGGGCCGGAAGTCCTTCAGCACCCGGATCATCCGGTCGCGGTCGCGGATATCGGCGATGACGCCGCTGACTCCCTCCTGGCCGGAGAGCCCGGGACGGCTGAGCACCCCGTGCAGGGCGGGCTCCGAGCTCTCCAGCACCAGCACGGCGCTCGCCCCGAAGGCCACGGCCCGCGCGCAGATCTCCGAGCCGATCGAGCCGCCGCCGCCCGTGACCACCACCCGCTGCCCGGTGAGGAAGTGCTCCAGCCGCGGCCGGTCGATGGCGACGGTCGGGCGCAGGAGCAGGTCCTCGATCTCGATCGGGGCGAGCTCAGCCCCGCGTCCCGCGTCGCCGAGGCTCGTCACCCGGGCGAGCGGCAGGCCGAGGCGGCGCGCCTTCGCGATCAGCGCCTCGGGCTCGGCCTCCGGCGCGAGCGCGCTCGGCGTCGCGACGAGGCGGCGGATCGGCACGCCGCGGGCGGCCAGGCCCGCCACCACCGCGTCGAGGTCGGAGACGGCGCCGAGCACCGGCACGCCGCGCATGGTCTGGCCCTGCTCCTCGGCCCGGGGCGAGAGGATGCCCTTCGGGTCGAGCTTGCGCACCGCGCCCGATTCGATCGCGCGGAGCACCACCTCGATGTCGTGGCCGCGCCCGATCAGCAGCGTCGGCGTGCTGGCGGCCCGCGCCGCGCTCTGGCGCGAGCGGCTGTATTTCAGGTAGCGGAACGCCAGCCGCGGCCCGCCGAGCAGGAAGACCTGCAGGACGAAGTACAGCCCGATGGCGATCTTGCCGAAGAAGTAGATGCCGAACGCGACCGGCGACACCAGCACGTAGTCGAGCACCAGGAGCAGCAGCGTGAGCACGGCCACGGCGCGCACGATGTTGGCGAGGTCCGGCAGCGAGGCGAAGCGCCACTTGGTCCGGTAGAGCCCGAAGGCGCGATAGACCAGGCCGGCGCAGGCCACGAAGGGCGGCAGCAGCACCGGCAGGTGGGCGAGCCGCTCGGCGAGCAGGGGCCCGTCGAACCGGATCACGAAGGTGAGGAGCACGGCGAGGGCCGTCGCCACGAGGTCGTGGACGATGATCGTCGCGGTCTTGAGGATCTGTCTGCGCATCGGGAGCCGGGCGCGGTATCGGCCGGGGCTCCCGCGGTGTCAACGCGGCGGGGACGCCCGGATTCTTTCGGGCTCCGGGATTTGCCAAATGCCGGCGCTCCGCCATCTGGACATACAGACAGGGAGCATCGCGGGTGCGCGATGCGCAAGAGGGAGACCCCCGCGCCGCATGCCCAGCCTCGCCTTCTACGGCTCCAGCCTGCTCTCCGCCTACTGGAACGGCGCCGCCACCTATTATCGCGGCCTGATCCGCGATCTCGCCGGTCGGGGCTGGCACACGACCTTCTACGAGCCCGACGCCTTCGAGCGTCAGCAGCACCGCGACATCGACCCGCCGGACTGGGCGAGGGTGGTCGTCTACCCCGCCACCGAGGCGGCGGCGCGCGACGTGATCGGCGAGGCGGCGAGCGCCGACGTGGTGGTCAAGGCCTCCGGCGTCGGCGTCTTCGACGACCTCCTGCTCGTCGAGCTGGCGCGGACGGCCCGGCCCGACGCGGTGCGGCTGTTCTGGGACGTCGACGCGCCGGCGACGCTCGCCGAGATCGGCGCCTCCCCCGACCACCCGCTGCGGCGGGTCCTGCCCGACCTCGACCTCGTGCTGACCTACGGCGGCGGGCCGCCGGTGGTGGAGGCGTATCGCGGCTTCGGGGCCAGGGCCTGCGTGCCGATCTACAACGCGCTCGATCCCGACACCCACCACCCGGTCCCGGCGGAACCCCGGTTCTCCGCCGACCTCGCCTTCCTGGGCAACCGCCTGCCCGACCGCGAGGCGCGGGTGGAAGAGTTTTTTCTTAATCCCGCCGCGAGCCTGCCCGAGCGGCGCTTCCTCATCGGCGGCAACGGCTGGGAGTGGCGAACGCTCCCCGACAACGTGCGCCGCATCGGCCACGTGCCGACGGCGGACCACAACGCCTTCAACACCTCGCCCCGGGCCGTGCTCAACATCGCCCGCGATTCGATGGCGGCCACCGGCTGGTCGCCGGCGACCCGGGTGTTCGAGGCCGCCGGCGCCGGGGCCTGCCTGATCACCGATGCCTGGACCGGTCTCGAGATGTTCCTCGCCGAGGGGAGCGAGGTGCTGGTCGCCCGCGACGGGCGCGACGTCGCCGCCCATGTCGAGGCGCTGACGCAAGACGGGGCGCGGGCGATCGGGGCGGCGGCGCGCCGGCGCATCCTGTCCGAGCACACCTATGCGCGCCGCGGCGCCGAGGTCGACGCACTGTTGCGCCGGGCGCTCGCCGCCCGCCGGGGGGCTGCCGCGTGAGCCGCCCCCTCGACCTCGTGGTCCTGGGCCTGAGCCTGTCCTCGTCCTGGGGCAACGGCCATGCCACGACCTACCGGGCGCTGCTGAAGGCCTTCGCCGCCCGCGGCCACCGGGTCACCTTCCTGGAGCGCGACGTGCCCTGGTACGCCGCCCACCGCGACCTCGCGGAGCCGGGCTACTGCGACCTCGTGCTTTACCGGGACCTGTCCGAGCTCGCCGACCTGACGCCGCGGCTGGAAGCCGCCGATGCCGTGATGGTCGGCTCCTACGTGCCGGACGGGGTCGCGGTCGGGCAGATGGCGATCCGGGCCGCCCACCGGGCGAACGCCGTCGCCGCCTTCTACGACATCGACACCCCGGTGACGCTGGCCAAGCTCGCCCGCGGCGACCACGAATACCTCACGCCGGAGCTGATCCGGTCCTACGACCTCTACCTCTCCTTCACCGGCGGCCCGACCCTGGGGCGGCTGGAGCGCGAGCACGGCGCTCCGATGGCCCGGGCGCTGTACTGCTCGGTCGATCCGGAGCGCTACGCCCCGGTCCCGGCGCCGCTGCGCTACGACCTCAGCTACCTCGGCACCTACAGCCCCGACCGGCAGCCGACCCTGGAGCGGCTGCTGATCGAGCCGGCGCGCCGCGCGCCGCACCTCGCCTTTGCGGTCGCCGGACCGCAATACCCGGACGGGATCGACTGGCCGGAGAACGTCGCGCGCCTCGACCACGTCGCGCCGGCCGACCATCCGGCCTTCTACGCCGCCAGCCGCTACACCCTGAACGTCACCCGCGCCGACATGATCGCCGCCGGCTACAGCCCGAGCGTGCGCCTGTTCGAGGCCGCCGCCTGCGGCACGCCGCTGATCTCCGATTCCTGGGACGGGCTCGACACCGTGCTGACCCCCGGCCGCGAGATCCTGGTGGCGGAGGGGGCCGAGGCGGTGCTGGCGACCTTGAACGGCCGGGACGAGGCCGCCCGGACGGCCCAGGCCGAGGCCGCCCGCGCCCGGGTCCTGTCCCGCCACACCGCCGCCTGCCGGGCGGCGGAACTCGAAGCCGCCTTGCAGGAGGCCGCCTTACACGAGGCCGTCTTGCATGAAGCGGGGGCTGGCCGCGTCCGCGCCGCACCCTAAAATACTCACACCATGTATCGCAACGAGGCGCGGGAGCGACGCGTTGTGTGCGGGTGCGGATCCAGGAACAAAGATCCCGGATCCGCGGCGCCGAACCGGCGCCCCGGGCGGTCGTCGCCCGGCCAGCCTGGAGAGGATCGACCGCATGAGACACCGCGAGAGCACGCTCGTCCTGGTCGCCGGCGGCGCGGGGTTCCTGGGGTCTCACCTGTGCGACCGGCTCTTGGCGGAAGGGCACGAGGTCGTCTGCCTCGACCATTTCGGCACCGGGCGGCGGCGCAACCTGCGCCACCTCGAGCACGAGCCGCGCTTCGACCTCGTCACCCACGACGTGGTGCAGCCCCTGCCGGCCCGGCTCAGGCGCCAGCGCTTCGCCCGGATCTACAATCTCGCCTGCCCGGCCTCGCCGCCGCACTACCAGGCCGACCCGGAGCACACGCTGCTCACCAGCGTGCTCGGCACCCGTCACCTGCTGCTGGCCGCCGAGGAGAGCGGCGCGCGCCTGCTCCAGGCCTCGACCTCCGAGATCTACGGCGACCCGGAGATGCACCCGCAGGCCGAGGGCTACTGGGGCCACGTCAACCCGACGGGTCCCCGCGCCTGCTACGACGAGGGCAAGCGGGCGGCCGAGACGCTCTGCGCCGACTACGCCCGGGCCGGACGCGCGGCGGTGCGGGTGGCCCGCATCTTCAACACCTACGGGCCGCGGATGCGCGCCGATGACGGGCGCGTGGTCTCGAACGTGATCTGCCAGGCGCTGGCCGGCGACGACGTCACGGTCTACGGCGACGGCAGCCAGACCCGCTCCTTCTGCTACGTCGACGACCTGATCGACGGGCTCTACCGGCTGATGGAGCACCCGGCCGAGGCCCGGGACATCGGCGCGGTCAATCTCGGCAACCCGGTCGAGCTGACGGTGTCGGACCTGGTGCGCCGGGTGCTCGCCCTCACCGGGTCGCCCTCGACGGTCGTCAACCATCCCCTGCCCGTCGACGATCCGCGCCGGCGCCGGCCCGACATCGCCCGCGCCGGTGCACTGCTCGGCTGGGCCCCCCGGGTGCCGCTGGAGCAGGGCCTGCGCGCCACCGTGACGTGGTTCGCCGACGAGGCCGAGGACGGCCCGCGGGCCGGCCGGCGGCTGGAGCTCGCCGCACCGGCGGCGGTGGTGGCCTGACGCGGCGGCCCTCCCGCGTTGCGGGCCGGGCTGCGCCTGAGCTAAGCCCGCGTCCGACCTCGCGCGGGAGCCCTTTTGCCATGCAGACCTTCGATTCGGACGGCGTCTCGATCGCCTATATCGACGTTCCGCCGAAGGAGGGCGCGGCCGAGCCGATCCTGCTGATCCACGGCTTCGCGTCGAACCACGCCGTCAACTGGGTCAACACCTCCTGGGTGCGCAGCCTGACGACGGCCGGGCGGCGGGTGATCGCCCTCGACAATCGCGGCCACGGCCGCAGCGGCAAGCTCTACGACCCGGAGGCCTACGGCTCCGACCTGATGGCCGAGGATGCCCGCCGGCTCCTCGACCACCTCGATATCCCCCGCGCCGACGTGATGGGCTACTCGATGGGCGCGCGGATCACCGCCTTCCTGGCGCTCGCCCATCCCGGCCGCGTCCGCTCGGCGCTGCTGGGGGGTCTCGGCATCCACCTCGTCGAGGGGCGGGGCTTGCCGGCCGGCATCTCGGAGGCGATGGAGGCGCCCTCCCGCGACGCCATCGCCGAGCCGACGGCGCGGATGTTCCGGGTCTTCGCCGAGCAGACCGGCAGCGACCTGCGGGCGCTCGCCGCCTGCATGCGCGGCTCGCGCCAGACCCTGTCGCGGGCGGAAGTTGCGCAGATCGAGGTCCCGGTCCTGGTCGCCGTCGGCACCACCGACACCGTGGCGGGTTCAGGGCCGGCGCTCGCCGCCCTGATCCCGGAGGCCAAGGCCCTCGACATCCCCAACCGCGACCACAACCTCGCGGTCGGCGACAAGGTGCACAAGGCCGGGGTGCTGGAGTTCCTCGACGCCCGGCCCTGACGGCGCGGGCGCCGCCGCGGATAACCGTGACGCGGGTCCAGGAACTAACAATTGTTGGCGCCATCTGCGTTATGGCTGGCGACCGCGTCTGGTCGCGCTGCCTTGGTCGTCGATGTCTGCATTCGATCCGGATCTCGCCTGCACCGACGTCCTGCGGCTGATCGAGGGCGCGCAGCTGAGCGGCAACTGGAGCTGGCGCTTCGCGCCCGAGCGTCAGTCCTGGTCGCCCGGCCTGTTCCGCCTGCTCGGGCTCGATCCGCTGGCGGTCCCGCCCGGCTACGACCTGCTCGCGAGCCTCGTCCACCCGGATGACCAGGGGGCGCTCGCGAGCGCAACCGAACTCCGGCAGGGCTTCGCGCTGCCCGATGTGCAGGTCCGGGTCGTGCGGCCCGACGGGACCGTGCGCCGCCTCGGCATCCGCACCGAGATCCGGCTGGCGCCGGACGGCCGGCCTCTCGGCGCCGTCGGCCTCGTCCTCGACGAGACCGACCCGCACGCCCTGGCCGAGGCCCGGCGCGCGGCGCAACGCCAGCGCAGCGCGCTGTTCCTGCAGGCGGGCCTGATCCTGGTTTCGGTCAGCCCCGACCTGCGCTTCGACTTCCTGCCCGAGGCGGCCGCCCGGATCGGGCGCTCCCTGGCGGACCTCAACGCCGACCCGTTCGCCGAGGTCGCCGCGGCGGAGCGGGACGAGTTCCGTGCCCGCGCCGAGCACCACCACGGCGAGGGCACCCTGTTCCAGGCACGGCCGCTCTTCCAGCTGCGGGACCCCGGCCCGCTGCGGTTCCGGGTCGTGTCGGCGCCGGTGCGCGACGAGGCCGGCCGGATCACCGGCTGGCACTGCCTGATGGCGCCGCTCGGCGCACCCTCGCCGCCGACGGCCGGCCCCTTCCGCCGCGGGCTCGAGCAGGCCTTGCGCGGGCGCCACCTGCGGGCCGCCCGCTTCCTGCTCGACTGGTCGCGGGAGGATCTGGCGCGGGCGAGCGGCCTGTCGCTGTCGACGGTGCGGCGCCTCGAGGACGAGGCGGAGCCGGACGGGATCCGCCCGCCCGTGACCCGCTCCCATCACGGCGCCGTCGCGGCTTTGCGCCGGGCCGGCATCCGCTTCACCGCCCTCGACGACGGCACCATCGCCCTCGTCAAGGGACGCGCCGTGGCGCAGGGGTGAGCTGCCCCGACCTTCGACCGGGCCGCCCCGAGGGGCCATGCTGCCCCTGAGGCGTGGGACACACGGGTGTCACGATCGGCCGGCCAAGCTGAGCGGTCCCGGGCCGTGGGGCCTGCGCGTTCCCAGGCCCGCGCCCGGACCCCCTCCGAGACGCCGTGACGCGGTGAACGCGAATTGAGTGGCCGCAGCGGAAGCGGCGCCTATCTGCGTCGGCGCACCGTATGATCGTGTCGAGTTCGGGATGAAGGATCGCTTGTCCAAGTCGGCGTCGTGGATCGATCTGTCCACTGCCGGACATTGCGGCCCGCATCAGATACCCAGCACGAGTATAGCGCACCTTTCCGGATCGACGAATGCTGCCTGAACGGCGCGTACTGCGCAGCCGGACGGCGCATGCTTGCCCATCACGATCGCGGCGCGCGATCGGCTCAGAAGGAGCGACGACGTGGAAACCTATCAAGACGTCCTGTCGGGCAAGTGCCCCTTCGGCGGCGACCGCGTCGGCGGTGCGCTCGGCACGCCGCCCACCCTCGAGAACTGGTATCCGGACCGCCTGCGCGTCGAGACGCTGCACCAGAACGGCCCGCAGGCGAACCCGCTCGGGGCCGAGTTCGATTACCGCGCGGCTTTCGCGTCGCTCGATTACGAGGCGCTGAAGCGCGACATCAAGCAGTTCCTGACCAGCTCGGTGTCGTGGTGGCCGTCCGATTACGGCAATTACGGCCCGCAGATGATCCGCATGGCGTGGCACTCCGCCGGCACCTACCGCATCGCCGACGGGCGCGGCGGCGCCGGCCAGGGCCTGCAGCGCTTCGCGCCGATCAGCAGCTGGTGGGACAACGGCAACACCGACAAGTCGCGCCGCCTGCTCTGGCCGATCAAGCAGAAATACGGCAGCGCCCTGTCCTGGGCCGACCTCATGGTGCTGACCGGGACTTGCGCACTCGAGATCATGAACTTCCCGACCTACGGCTTCGCCGGCGGCCGCGAGGACGCCTGGGAGGCCGACAACGCGACCTACTGGGGCCCGGAGCTGTGGGATCCGACCACCGTCAAGTCGTTCGACGAGATGGTGAGCCGTGACAAGCGCTGGCGGGGCAAGAACGGCGAGGCCGATTACGACCTGGAGAACCCGCTCGCCGCGTCGCACCAGTCGCTAATCTACGTCAATCCGGAAGGGCCCTACGCCAACGGCGACCCGATGGGCTCGGCCCACGACATCCGCGTCACCTTCACCCGCATGGCGATGAACGACGAGGAGACGGTGGCGCTGATCGCCGGCGGCCACGCCTTCGGCAAGAGCCACGGCATGGTCAAGGCCGACCGGATCGGCCCGCCGCCGGAGATCGCCCCGATCGAGGCGATGGGCCTCGGCTGGCACAACCCGCAAGGGACGGGCGCCGCCGAGAACACCATGACCAACGGCATCGAGGGCTCCTGGACGCAGGATCCGACGAAATGGGACAACAGCTACCTGGAGAACCTGTTCAAGTTCGAGTGGAAGCAGACCCGCAGCCCCGCCGGTGCCCTGCAATGGGAGCCGATCGATCCTGACGCACCGAAGACACCCGACGCCCACATCCCGGGCCGGTCCCACCCGCTGATGATGATGACGAGCGACATCGCGCTCAAGACCGACCCGGTCTACCGCGCGATCTGCGAGAAGTTCCTGTCCGACTTCGACTACTTCACGCTGCAATTCTCCAAGGCGTGGTACAAGCTGACCCACCGCGACATGGGCCCGAAGGAGCGCTACGTCGGGCCGGAGACGAAGATCGAGGACGACCTCCTCTGGCAGGACCCGATCCCGCCGGTCGACCACCCGCTGGTGGACGCGTCCGACATCGCCGCCCTGAAGGCGGAGATCCTGGGCAGCGGCCTGTCGGTCTCGGACCTCGCCTTCACGGCGTTCTCGTCGATCTCGACCTACCGCAACAGCGACAAGCGCGGCGGCGCCAACGGGGCGCGGCTGGCGCTCGCCCCGCAATCGGGCTGGACCGTCAACCGGCGCACCCTGCCGGTGATCGAGCGCTTGCGCGGCATCATGGCGGGCTTCAACGGCAAGGCGGCCGGGGGCAAGAAGGTCTCGCTCGCCGACCTGATCGTGCTCGGTGGCTGCGCCGCAGTGGAGCAGGCGGCGAAGGCGGCCGGCACGTCCGTGGCGGTGCCGTTCGTCCCGGGCCGGATGGACACGACCCCGGAGCTCACCGACGAGGACAGCTTCGAGTGGCTCAAGCCCGTCGTCGACGGCTTCCGCAACTACGTCGATCCGTCCTTCGCCGAGATCACGCAGGGCCGCGTCGCCCCCGAGCAGGTCTTCCTCGACAAGGCCAACCTGCTCGCGCTCACCGCCCCCGAATGGGTGGCGCTGACCGGGGGCCTGCGGGCGCTCAACCTGAACCACGACGGCGGACGCCACGGCGTCTTCACCGACCGCGTCGGCGTGCTCACCAACGACTTCTTCACCGTGCTCACCAGCATGGACTACGAGTGGAAGAAGACGGACGCGGCGGGCTTGGCCTTCACCCTCGACGACCGGCAGACCGGCGAGACCAGGTTCACCGCAACGCGCTGCGACCTCGTCTTCGGCGCGAACGCGCAGCTCCGGGCCGTGGCCGAGATCTATGCCGGCCGCGACGGGCAGGAGCGGTTCGTGCGCGACTTCGTCAAGGTCTGGCACAAGCTGATGATGCTCGACCGCTACGACGTGAAGCGCAACGAGGCGGGGACGACCACGGCGGCGTGAGGACGCCGCTTTTGGAATGAAGCGCTTCCCCTCTCCCACGGGAGAGGGGATTGCGCGACCGGCATGGCCTAAGTCTATCCACGGCCGAGATCGAAACCCTCGATGTCATCCCGGGGCTCGCCGAGAGGCGAGAACCCGGGATCCATCTCCGTCGACGCTTCAGAACGAAGCGGATCGCGTCTCGACCTATCCTGTCTCGTCGGCGGTTATGGATCCCGGGTTCCGCTGCGCGGTCCCGGGATGACGCGAGGATCAAGACATATTCTGAGTAATGGTAACTGTATTTCGATGGTTTTTTCGGACGGCACGGCTTATCCTGTGTACGACCTCATCCTGAGGTGCCGGAGCGAAGCGGTGGCCTCGACGGAGGTCTCCAGAGATCACAGGGGCTTCTGGAGCCCTCCTTCGAGGCTCGCTGACGCTCACACCTCAGGATGAGGTCGTGGGTGGGATAAGAAATCTTCTCGCGGTACTGTCCTGGCGCGTCGAGCAGGCACCTCATCACCGCACGAGCGCGCCGCCTCGTGCCCTCACCCCGCCATCACCTTCGGGATGGCGCCTCGTAGGCGCGAATACCCCCGGTTCGACAGCGGCCAGGCCCGCGCGTCCCAGTCCCGGCGGACGCGACGACATCCCGCCGGCAGGGCATCCGCCGACGGCCCGACGGGAGCCCACGCCGTCACCACCGGCAGGTCGCCCGCCCAGCCCTCCCGCACGGGCCCGGCCGGGCAGCCGAAATGCGCCCCCGCGCGCGTGAGCGCGTCCGCCATCGCCGCCTCGTCCGCCGCGCGCACCGGCTCCGCCGCCTCCTCGACCGAGGCGACCAGGCCGCCCACACGCGTTACCCGGGCCCCGCCGAGGGGCAGGCTGTCCGGATGCAGGTCGTCGAGGTGGAGGAGCAGGGCGACGGGGCCTTCCGGCGCGGGATCCGCCGAGGCCAGCGGCACCTCCCGGGGCGGCGTCTCCTCCTCCAGGGACCCGGCCCCCTCGTTCAGGCCGGCGGGATCGTGGCGCCCGTCCGTGAACTCGCGGATGTTGTCGCGCCGCGCGAGGTAGGGCTTGCCCCGCGTGTGCAGGCCCGCGACCCAGCGCCAGGACAGGGTGTTGCTCGCGGGGTCGCCGTCGAGGAGGTGGCGCAGGAAGAACTCCGCCCCGAGCTCCCAGGGCAGGCCTAAGGTGAAGATCCAGATCGAGGCGAACCACATCCGGGCGTGGTTGTGCAGCCAGTTCTCCTCGACGAGCTGCACCGCCCACGCGTCGAAGCCGTCGATCCCGGTCCCGCCCGTGACCGCCCGCTCGTAGGTCCGGCGCAGCCCGGGCTCCGCGGCGAGGCGCTCATGCGCAGCGTGGCGCCCGGCCCGGTAGCGCGCCCAGGCCTCGGGATGGGTTTCGAGATGGCCCTTGAAGTAGGTGCGCCAGAAGACCTCCGTGACGAATTTCTCTGCGCCGCGCTCACCGAGAGCCCGGATCGCCGCGCGGGCGACCTCCTCCTCGGTCAGGAGCCGGCGACGCAGGTAGGGCGACAGCGCCGAGGTCGTCGGTGCGGCCCGGCCGCGATCGGTGTTGCGGGCGGCGGCGTAATCCGCGCCGGGGCCGGCCAGGAAGGCGGAGAGCGCGTCCAGGCCGGCGGCGCGGGTCAGGCTGGGAAAATGGGGCATGACCCGGATCTAGGCCGGCCGCGCGCTCGGGCAGCGGCGGCGACCGGCTCATCCGGGGCCTGAGCCGATCGGCCGCGGCTTCACGGCTCTCCCGGCCGGGCCGAGGCCTCCAGGCGCCGGGCATTGCGGCCGAACAGGGCCTCCCGCAGCCGCAGGGCGTCGCCCCGGGCCAGGGTCTCGGCGAGGCGGCGGTGCAGTTCGGCGCAGCCGGGGGAGGGGGGGCGGGCGTGCGGCACGGCATCGGGCACGATCGGCGCCGGGCCGGCGAGCGCCCGGTCGAGGAGGGCGCGCATCCGCGCGACGCCGCCCCGGCGGCCCGGCAGCGCTTCCGCGACGGCGAGCAGGTCGCCGTCCCGGCCGATCGTGCGGCAGCTCTCCTCGCTCCCGCTCGCCGCCATGGCGTCGAGGACGAGGCGGCCGAGGGCGGCCAGGGTCGCGTCGTCGGCGCCCGCGAAGGCCGCCCGCAGGGCACCCGCCGCCTCGGTCCGGATCAGGTCGAGCCCGTCGCTCTCGCTGCGGCCCTGCCGATAGGAATCGCGGTAGCGGGCAGCGATGCCGTCGAGCACGCCCGGCCGTCGGCTCGCGAAGGCGGCGAGGAGGTCGACGGCGCGCAGCACCGCCGCCCGGGCGCCGCCCGGCGAATCGTCGTCGTCGAGGGTCGAATCCGGCAGGTCGCCCGGCCCGACCACGCCGGTGACGACGCCGGCGGCGCGCAGGCGGGCCGGATCGGGGATCCAGACGTCCCGCGACGGGGTGGCGAGGGCCTGCTCGACGAAGGCGGGCTCCAGGCCCGCGGCGAGGTAGCGGCCGCGCTCGTCGCTCGAATCCACCGGGATCATCTGCCCGAACAGCCCGGGCTCGTAGGGGGCGTGGAAGCCGAGCCGGCTGTCGGCCACGATCAGCCGCTCGCGCCCGCGCACGAAGGCCAGCGTGCAGGCCGAGACGCAGTAATCCGGCACGTAGGTGGTGAGCCCCCGCTCGGCGGCGAGCGCGCCGACCGCCGCTCCCTCGTCGACGAGGCCGCCGTCGCTGGTCAGGTGCAGCCGCGTCACGCCCGGATTCGCGTCGAGCAGGCGGCGCAGGCGCTCGGCGGTGCCGTCGTTGAGGTCGCCCCACAGCCGCACGTCGCGGCCGCCCGGGCCGAGGGTGACGCGGGCCGGCGGCCCGTCGGGGCTCGTGTCGAGGACCGCCTCGAGGTTGCGCGACAAGCCCCCGAAGGCCGGGGTCAGGGCCCCCGCCATCCCGGCGAGCCCGAGGCACGCCATCACGACACCGGCGCCGGTCCAGGTTCTGCCCTTGGCCCAGCCCCGCCGCACACCCGCTCCCCTCATTCCGGTCCCCCATGCCTGGCCGGGCTTCGCCCTTTGTCCTTGACCCCACTCAGCCACATCGCCGGGGCGATGCGAAGACGTTGAGGTACGGCTCAGGGTCAGCAAGATCCGGGCCGAACTGGGGCCGGAGCATGGTTCGTTTCGCCAATGTGTCCGGTGGTGGAAACAGTTCTCACGCGGGCGGCGGCGCGGGAGAAACTTGCGCTCCGCCCCGTGCCACCGTGTCGCGGCGGCGGAATTGCCTCAATCTTTGAGCGGATCGTGGCCCCAGTTCATGAGGGAGTAGCGCCAGCGCGAGGTCTTCACGTCCTCCTTCGGCCCTCCTTGCGCGAGATGACGCTTCACGTAGGCCGCGACCTTGCGCATGTCGGCGTAGTCGTCGTCGGTGAGGTCCGCCTTCTTGGTGTGCTTGATCTCGACGATCCGGCGCCCCTGGTGGTGGCCGACCGATTCGCCGCCCTTCGCGCTCTCCTTCTTGGCGCCGTCGCTCCAGCCGACCGACCGGCTCTCCTCGGTGTCGAGCCACTTTTCCAGCTCGCCGGGCGCCATGTTCACCGCCTCGCGGAAGGCCGCGTAGGTCTCCTCGTGATCGTCGGATGCGGTCTGCTTGCTCACGGGTCGTCTCCTGATGATCGCACGTCGCGCATCAACGTCGCGCGGGGCCCGGCGTTCGCCGCCCTGCGGTGGATCGTCGGGAGACGGGGACGATGGCGGGCGCTAGGGTCGTGGGCACCCGCCGCACGGATCATCGCCATGACCGACACCGACGAACTGCTCTACGCGGTCGATGCCGAGGGCATCGCCCGGATCACCCTCAACCGGCCGCAGGCGCGCAACGCCCTGACCTTCGCGATGTACGAGCGCCTGCACGGCCTGGCCGAGGCGATCGACGCCGATCCGGCGATCCGCGCGGTGGTGATCCAGGGGGCGGGCGGGCGCGCCTTCGCGGCCGGCACCGACATCGCGCAGTTCCGCGCCTTCTCGACGCCCGAGGACGCGCTCGGCTACGAGCGCTTCATGGACCGGGTGCTAGGCGCGCTCGAACGCTGCGCCAAGCCGACCATCGCGGCGATCGCCGGGGCCTGCACCGGCGGCGGCGCGGCCATCGCCGCGGCCTGCGACCTGCGCATCGCCACGCGGGACGCCCGGTTCGGCTTCCCGATCGCCCGCACCCTCGGCAACTGCCTCTCGGTCGGCAACCTGCGCCGGCTCTCGGCGCTCGTCGGCGCGGCCCGGGTCAAGGAGATGATCTTCACCGCCCGCCTGGTCGAGGCGGAGGAGGCGCGGGCGATCGGCCTGGTGAGCGAGGTGGTGGAGGATGCGGGCGCCCTCGCCGAGCGGGCGACGGCGCTGGCCCGCCTGGTCGCCGGCCACGCGCCGCTGACGCTCGCCGCCACGAAGGAGGGCCTGCGCCGGGTGCGCGACGAGGCGCCGTCCGAGTCCGGCGACGACCTGATCCTGCAATGCTACACGAGCGCGGATTTCCGCGAGGGGATGGAGGCCTTCCTGGGCAAGCGTCCGCCGCAATGGACCGGACGGTGAGGCGTGACTGCGGGGGCGAAGGCCCGGAGCTGGCTTTGATTTGTATGGGTTGATCGGCCGCGACGGCATCGACACTCACGGAGTCATCCCGAGGCCGCGCAGCGGATACCAGAATGAGTGCCTGTTCGATTGATCGATAGTCTCTATCCCACCTACGACCTCATCCTGAGGTGTCGGTCGATTTTGATCGACTGACCTCGAAGGAGGGCTCCAGAGATCGCAGAGGCGACCGGAGGCCTCCTTCGAGGCTCCTTACAGCCGCACCTCAGGATGAGGTTGTGTGTGGGAGGGAGGAGTGTCTCGCGGTGCTGTTCTCGAAAGTCAGACAAGCTCCGACATTCGGGGTATCACCTCTGTGGTCTGCAACCAACAGACGCTGGCACGCACCGGGTTTTCTAGGACACGACGGTCGCACCCGCCGCTCCACGCCGGCTGCGCACTCATTGGCGTCTACAGACCACCCGACGTCATCATAGGATGAAGCCGACGGCGCATGGCGTCGTCGGCGCTGGCCGGCGCGTCGGGCGCCGGATTCGGAACGCGCCGTCGTGCGGCGCGTCGCGTGTCAGTGGAGCGGCTGGTCCTTGCGCTCGTTCTGGGCGAGCGAGGCTTCGTAGCTCTCGGCCTGCGCACGGGTCAGGCCGCTGACGAGCACGAGCGCGCCGCGATAGACCGTGTAGGTGCCGTCCTGGGTAGGCTTGACGCGAATGACCTGGGACATGCGCTGGCTCCCTTGCGCGAATCACGACTGATTTTCTTGGATTTGAACGTGACGTTAACGAATCGGCGGAGGCGCGCAAGAGGGGTGACCGCGAAACCGCCGGCTTCTCGACACGATCTTGACCAAAGTACAGTCGGGGGGAAGGGCGCCGCGCCGTCTCCCCGTACCGGACCGGCAACGTGCCGGTCAGCCTCGGGATCCGGCTTCGCCGGCTCAGTATCTCAAGAAAAAGCGCCGCAGGGGGAGGTCAGAGGAATCAGGTTCAGGACGGCGAGCGGACGCTCGAGACGTGGATCGTCGGCGCGGTCTGAGCGGAGGGCGCCAGGATCGGGGCCTTGCCGGGCAGGGTCCACCAGCCCACCGCCGAATGCACCGCGAGGGTGAGGCAGAGCAGGACCAGCATCGAGACGGCGTGGCGCGCCATGCTCGGCTCCGCCGGGGTTGCTGCGGGGGCGTGCGGTGCGGCCGGAGCGAGATCCAGCGGCTCGGGCTCCAGCGGGAGGAGCGAGCTGTCGTAACCGACGGGCTGGCCGGTCGGACGGTGGAAGGGTCCAATGCTGAACATCGGCGTCTCCTGTCGAGGCCCCTGCGACGGAGGGCTATCGGAACCGCTCAAAGTTAACAGCTGCTGAACGAGACGCTAGCCCTGATCACGAAACCGTGAACGATGCTGCTTGTACACCGTCCGTTCAGGATGCGAGCCAGGATGGCGATACCGCTCTCTCGGCTCAAGACCGCCCTTCGGGCGATCATCGTTCGCCCGATGACATTCGGGATGGCTCCGCGAACAGCTCCGGGTGCCGCAGGCGCAGGGTCTGGACGAGGCAGAGCGTCTTCATGTCGGCGAGTTCGCCCCGCTCGGCCAGGGCGGCGAGCTCCGCGAGCGCGACCTCCACCACCTCGACGCTCTCGTGCTCCTCCGCCAGGCCGCCGCCGGCGCCCTCGCGGTCTGCGGCCCGGTAGGGTGCGAGGAAGAGGTCCATCCGCTCGGTCGAGAGACCCGGCAGCGACCAGACCCGGCCGGCGGGTTCCAGCACCGGCAGGCGCAGGCCCGCTTCCTCGAAGGCCTCGCGCCGGGCGCAGGTCTCCGGATCGTCCTCGTCCCGCAGGCCCGCCGGGGCCTCCAGCACCGAGGCCGTGCCGTCGACGAAGCAGGGCGGCGTGCGGAACTGCCGCACCAGCAGGGCGACCCGGCGCTCGGGATCGTAGGGCAGCACCGCCACGGCGGACCCGTGATCCTCGACCTCGCGGCCGATCCGGGTGCCGTCCGGCAGCTGCACCTCGGCCACGAGGTAGCGCGCCCAGCCCTCGTAGACCGTGCGGGTGCCCAGAATGCGCGGCAGGGGCTCGTCTCGGCTCACGCGGGTCTCTCCTCGGCGTCGGGCGCTGCGCCGCGGCGGATCTCGAAGGTCAGGATCCCGTCGTCGCGCAGCATCCGGTCGAGATGGTCGCCGCGCTCGCGCAGCAGGTTGGGGATGTCGATGGCGGCCATCGGATCGGTGCAGCGCACCGACAGGCCGTCGCCCGGCGCGAGGCCGCGCAGGGCCTTGGCGGTGTGCAGGACCGGCAGGGGGCATTTCAGCCCGCGCAGGTCGAGGTCGTGGTGTCGCATGGTCGCCTGAATACAACTCGCCGTCGACCGGTTGAGCATATCCGGCGCGAACGAGAAAGCCCGGCGCGGGGGCATCCCGCGCCGGGCTTCCATCACGTCAGGACGTCCGGCGATCAGTAGCCGTAGCCGTAGTAGCCGCCATAGGCCGGGTAGCTGTAGCCGTAGGACGGATAGCTGTAGCCGTAGCCGTAGCCGCCGACCGGGGCGTAGCCGCCGCCGTAATAGCCGCCATAGGCCGGGTAGCCGTAGCCGTAGGACGACGCCGAGCCGGCCGCGATGGCGCCGCCGATGATGCCGAGCGCCGCACCGGCCGCGAGAGCGCCGCCGGCGCCGATGCCGCGGCGATAGCCGTAGCCGCGATAGCCGCGGTAGCCGCCGCCGTAATAGCCGCCGCCGCGCCAGCGCACCTGGTCGACGGTCGCGCCCGAGCCGGCGATGGCGGCCGAGGTGGCGGCCGGCAGCGGGGCGGCCTGCGCCCCGACGGTGCCGGCGGTCAGGGCGGCGGCGGCGCCGGCCGCGAGGGCGAGGGTGGTGATGCGCGACATAAAAGATGTCTCCGATCGTGTGAGGACCATGTCCCGTAGGCCTCAAGAACGGGCAAGGGCCGGCCTCTGTTCCAAGATTCGGTGCGAAATGACGAATGGTCAATCAGTAGCGGCTACGCTTGCGCGGCGCGGATAAGCTTGCGCGTTCGCCGGATCGCCGCGCGCGTCATCGGCTCGATTGGGGGAGCGGCGCCGGGGCTTGCCCGGCCGACTGTTCGATTTGCCTCGGCAAGACGAACACCCTCCGGGTCGTTCCGGGGCCGCGCAGCGGAGGCCGGAACGACATGGAGCCTGTCAGGATCGGCCCGGAAAGTCGGGGCCGACGACTCCTCAGAACGCGCAAGCGCCGAAGGCGGGATCGACCGAACGGTTCCACGGCCCGTCATAGAGCGCGAGCAGGTCCTCGGCTCGGCTGCGCGAGGCGGCGATGGCCTGGAGCGGGGCGAGGTAGAGCGTCTCGTCGCGCCCCTGCGCGTCGCGGCGCGCCCGCGCCCGCAGGCCCGATTCGGAGAGCGCCAGCGCGTCGCGGGCGAGCTCCCGCAGGCGCCGTTTGCCGGCCGGCGCGTCGAGGCCGAGGCGCGGCACCTCGGCCCGCATCGTCTCGCGCTCCTCCGCCGTCATGTCGCGCACCAGCTGCCAGGCGCCGTCGAGGGCGGCCGGGTCGTAGTACAGCCCGGCCCAGAAGGCGGATTGCGCGGCGATCATGTTGGCGTCGCCGACATCCGCCCCGCGCATCTCGAGGAATCGCTTCAGGCGCACCTCGGGGAAGGCGGTCGAGGCGTGGTTGGCCCAGTCGGAGACGGTGGCGCGCTCGCCCGGCAGCGCGGGAAGCCGCCCCTCCATCAGGTCGCGGAACGAGGCGCCGCTGACGTCGTGGTAGGTCTCGTCGCGCTTGACGAAGTACATCGGCATGTCGAGCAGCCAGTCCGCGTAGGCCTCGTAGCCGAAGCCCTCGTCGAAGGCGAAGGGCAGCATGCCGGTGCGGTCGCGGTCGGTGTCGCGCCAGATCTCGGAGCGCCGCGACAGGAAGCCGTTCGGCTTGCCGTCGGTGAAGGGCGAGTTGGCGAAGAGCGCGGTCGCCACCGGCTGCAAGGCCAGCCCGACCCGCATCTTCGTCACCATGTCGGCCTCGGACGAGAAGTCGAGGTTCACCTGCACGGTGGCGGTGCGCAGCATCATGTCGAGGCCGAGCGAGCCGACCCTCGGCATGTAGCCCTTCATGATGCGGTAGCGGCTCTTTGGCATCACGGGAGTGTCCTCCCGTGTCCATTTCGGGCTCATGCCGAGGGTGAGGAAGCCGATGCCGAGGGGGTCGGCGGCCTGGCGCACCGCGTCGAGGTGCTGGCTCAGCTCGTGGGCGGTGGCGTGGACGTCCGGCAGCGGCGCGCCCGAGAGCTCGAACTGGCCGCCGGGCTCGAGCGAGATCGCGCCCCCGCCCTCGACCGCCGAGAGGCCGATCACCCGGCCGGCATCCTCGATCGTCTCCCAGCCGGTGATGGCCCGCAGGCCCTCCAGCAGCGCCTCGATCCCGCGCTCGCCCTCGTAGGGCACCGGCGAGAGGTCGGCGCGGTAGAACGGGACCTTCTCGTGCTCGGTCCCGATGGCGAAGGCGTCGTGCGGCTTCTCGCCGGCGGCAAACCACTCGATCAGCTCGGACCGCGCGCTGAGCGGGGTCGCGTCGGACACGTCGCGCGCCATGCGCCACCTCGTGCTTAGAACGAAAAACGATGACTCCCGGCGGGCCGGCGACCCACCGTCAAGGTTGCGCTTAGATAGGCCGTGGGCGACCGACCCGCAACGCGGCTGCGGCATACCCCCGGGCTCCATCCGGAGGCGCCTCGCGTCCCGGCCCGTCAACCAACCGTTCACCACTGCGGCCGGATCCGGGCCGATCCCCCTTTGACATGGAACAAAACAAGAACAAACATAAGGCCGACGAAAGGGGACAGACCATGAACATACGCAAGATCCTCCTCGCTGTCACGGAGGTCGCCTCGATGGGCCTGCTCACCGGCGCGATCGTGATGTGGGCGGTGGCGCTGTCGCCGATGCACTGATGCACCGCGTTGCCGCGTGGCAACGGCAAGGGAGGTTCCATCGATTCCGCGGTGAATCCCCCGCGATTTTCGGCCCGGTGAGGCGCTCCGGGTCGTGACTCTCCGGGCTCGGGCGGGAATCCTTCCGCGCTTCCGCGTCGGAGTGAGTCGCCTTGCAGATCCTGAAGCCCGTCGGCTACGTCCACCTGCACGTCCACTCCTCCTACTCGCTGCTCGAGGGGGCGCTGAAGATCGGCGACCTCGTGAAGGCCGCCTGCGCCGACCGGCAGCCGGCGCTCGCGCTCACCGACACCAACAACCTGTTCGGCGCGCTCGAATTCTCCGAGAAGGCGGCCGGCTCCGGGCTCCAGCCGATCGCCGGGATGCAGCTCAGTGTCGCCTTCGAGGCACCGGAGGCCGGCGCCAAGCTCAACGCCGTCCACCCGCACATCGTGCTGCTCGCCAAGGACGAGACCGGCTACGGCCACCTCCTGCGCCTGGCGAGCCGGGCCTATTTCGACAACGAGATCGGCGAATCACCCCGCGTCTCCGCGCAGGCGCTGGCCGAATGCTCCGGGGGGCTCATCGCGCTCACCGGCGGCATGGGCGGTCCGCTAGATACGGCGCTCCGCGCCGGCCGGACCGAGCTGGCGCTCGCCCGCCTCGAAGCCCTGAAGACCGCCTTCGGCGAGGACGGGCTCTACGTCGAGGTGCAGCGCCACGGCTTGAGCGACGAGCGCATGGTCGAGGGCGAGCTGATCCGGCTTGCCGACAAGCACGGCCTGTCGCTGGTGGCGACGAACGAGCCCTACTTCGCCAAGCCCGAGGATTACGAGGCTCACGACGCGCTGCTCGCCGTCGCCGAAGGGCGCCTCGTCTCCGACGACAAGCGCCGGCGCCTGACCCCGCGCCACGCCTTCAAGACCCGGGCCGAGATGGCGGACCTGTTTCGCGATCTGCCAGACGCGCTCCAGGCCACCGTCGAGATCGCGATGCGCTGCGCCTGCCGGGCGCGCACCCGCAAGCCCATTCTTCCCAGCTTCGGCGCGCCCAGCCTCACCACCCCAGCGCAAGGGACGCCGGAGGGGGCGGCCCAGCAGGCGCTCGCCGCCGCCGCCACGACCGCGGTGGCCAAGGACATCGCCCCCGACGAGGCGGCCGAGCTGCGCCGCCAGGCCGAGGAAGGCCTGACCGAGCGCCTGCGCCAGCACGGTCCGGCCGAGGGGCTGACCGAGAAGGACTATCGCGACCGGCTCGAATACGAGATCCGCGTCATCACCAACATGAAGTTCCCGGGCTACTTCCTGATCGTCTCGGACTTCATCAAGTGGGCCAAGGAGCACGACATCCCGGTCGGGCCGGGCCGCGGCTCGGGCGCCGGCTCCCTCGTTGCCTGGTCGCTCCTCATCACCGACCTCGACCCAATCCGCTTCGGCCTCCTCTTCGAGCGCTTCCTCAACCCCGAGCGCGTCTCGATGCCGGATTTCGACATCGATTTCTGCGTCGAGGGCCGCGAGCGGGTGATCCGCTACGTGCAGGAGCGCTACGGCGAAGCCCAGGTCGGCCAGATCATCACCTTCGGCACGCTGCTCGCCCGCGGCGTGCTGCGCGACGTCGGCCGGGTGCTGGAGATGCCCTACGGCCAGGTCGACAAGCTGACGAAGCTGGTGCCGCAGAACCCGGCCAATCCCGTGACGCTGGCCCAGGCGATCGAGGGCGAGCCGAAGCTCCAGAGCGCGATCGAGGAGGAGCCGGTCGTCGCGCGCCTGATGAGCATCGCGAAGAAATTGGAGGGCCTGCACCGCCACGCCTCGACCCACGCCGCCGGCGTGGTGATCGGCGACCGGCCGCTGGAGGAGCTGGTGCCGCTCTACCGCGATCCGAAGACCGGGATGCGGGTGACCCAGTTCAACATGAAGTGGGTCGAGCAGGCGGGGCTGGTCAAGTTCGACTTCCTCGGCCTCAAGACCCTGACGGTGCTCCGCGCCGCGACCGACCTCCTGAAGCTGCGCGGCATCGAGGTCGATCTGCCCTCGCTGCCGATCGACGACGAGCGCACCTACGAGCGCCTGCGCAAGGGCGAGACGGTCGGCGTGTTCCAGGTGGAGTCGGCCGGCATGCGCAAGGCGCTGGTCGAGATGTGCGCCGACCGGTTCGAGGACATCATCGCGCTCGTGGCGCTCTACCGCCCGGGCCCGATGGCCAACATCCCGGTCTATTGCGAGCGCAAGCTCGGCCGTGACGCCGGCAACGAGAAGAACTGGTACCCGCACGAGAAGCTGGAGCCGATCCTCGCCGAGACCTTCGGCATCATCGTCTACCAGGAACAGGTGATGGAGGTGGCGAAGGTCCTCGCCGGCTACTCGCTCGGCGACGCCGACCTCCTGCGCCGCGCCATGGGCAAGAAGATCAAGGCGGAGATGGACGCCCAGCGCGACCGCTTCGTGAAGGGCGCGGTCGAGCACGGCCTCGACAAGGCCAAGGCCAACGAGATCTTCGACCTGCTCGCAAAATTCGCCGATTACGGCTTCAACAAGTCGCACGCCGCGGCCTACGCGCTGATCACCTATCAGACCGCCTACCTCAAGGCGAACTATCCGGTCGAGTTCATGGCCGCCTCGATGTCCCTCGACATCGACAACACCGACAAGCTCGCCGAACTGCGCCAGGACGCGCAGCGCCTCGGCACCAAGGTCGAGCCGCCGAACGTGAACCGCTCCGGCGTCACCTTCGAGGTGCATGACGGCGCGATCCGCTACGCGCTCGCCGCCATCAAGGGCGTCGGCCGCGCCGCCGTCGAGGCGATCGTGCAGGCCCGCGGCGACAGACCGTTCCGCGATCTCGGCGACTTCGCCCGGCGCCTCAACCCGAAGCTCGTCAACAAGCGCACGCTCGAAAACCTGGTGGCGGCCGGCGCCCTCGACGCGATCGAGCCCGATCGGGCCAAGGCCTTCGCCGCCGTCGAGCCGATGATGCGCCTCGCCCAGGGCGCGGCGGAGGCCGAGACCGTCGGCATGATGGACATGTTCGGCGGCGTCGCGGCGGCCGAGGTGTCCTTGCGCATCCCGCCCTACGAGCCCTGGCCGATGGCCGACCGGCTCAAGCGCGAATACGACGCCGTCGGCTTCTTCCTCTCCGGCCACCCGCTCGACGAGTACGGCGACCTGCTGCAAAAGCTCCGGGTCCAGACCTGGGCCGAGTTCTGCCGCTCGGTCCGCGCCGGCACCTCGAGCGTCGGCCGGGTGGCGGCGAGCGTGCTCGACCGCGCCGAGCGCCGCACCAAGACCGGTAACAAGCTCGGCATCGTCACCCTCTCCGACCAGACCGGCCACTTCGAGGCGATCATTTTCTCCGAGGGCCTCTCGCATTACCGCGACCTGCTGGAGCCCGGCGCCGCCCTGGTGCTCCAGCTCCAGGCCAGCACCGAGGGCGAGGACGTGCGCGCCCGCATCCAGACCTGCGAACCCCTCGACCAGGCCGCCTCCCGCCACCAGAAGGGCATGCGCATCTACCTGCGCGACGAGCGGCCGATCTCGAGCGTGCAGCAGCGGTTGCAGGTGCGGGGGGAGGGGGAGGTGTCGCTGATCCTGATCCTCGATGGGGGTGAGCGGGAGGTGGAGGTGAAGCTGGGGGGCAAGTACCAGGCGACGCCGCAGATTGCGGGGGCGCTGCGGGCGGTGCCGGGGGTGGTGCAGGTGGAGGTGAGCTGAGGGGGGGCTCCGGGATCCCGGGGCGACCCGTCAGTGGCGGCGACGCTCCGGTTCCCTACCGTCGCGCCCGGCCGGCCGAGGGTCATGCCCCGTCTCCGCGCGGCACCGGGCTGGGGCATCCCGGCTCCGCGTTCGAGGGGTCTCGCGCTGCTCCTGCCGGCTCAGGCGGCCGACCGCAGGACGCCCGGCCGCGCCTCCTCGGCGGCGATGTGGTGCGCCAGGCGCGTGGCGAGCGTGACCACCGTCAGGGTCGGGCTCGCCTGGCCCGAGCGCGGCAGGACGGCGGCGCTGGCGACGTACATGTTGGGTGTGTCGAATACGCGAAGATTGCGGTCTACGACACCACGTCCCGGCGTGTCGGCCATGCGGGCGGTGCCGATCTGGTGCGTGCCGTGGCCGAACAACTGCCTCACGGCCTCGACGTTCTGCTCCGCCGGCTGACGGTAGTCGAGACGGCCGAACCCGGTTCGGGCGAGCCAGTCCGCGAGCAAATCGTGGGCTCGCACCACCGCCCGGGCGTCGTCATCATGCACCCGATAGTCGATGTGCAGGCGCGGCAGCCCGGTCGCATCGATCCGGTCGTCGAGCCGCACGCGGCTTTCGGCCCAGGGCGACTGCTCGGAGTGGTAGGACAGGCCGTAGCGCCGGCCGGGATTGCGCACGAACAAGCCGGGCAGCCGCGGCGCGGCACCGTAGCGCTGCCAGGCCACCCGCGCGCCCGCGACCAGCGCCTCCGGCAGGTCTCGACAGACATTGCGCAGATGCGGCCATCGCGCGATCGCCTTCGGCACATGCCGCACCCGCAGGGCTTCCGGTAGCAAGGCTCGTCCGACGGGGTCGAAGGACAGGACCAGGAAGGCCAGCGACAGGAGCGCGTTGCCGTGGCCGGCATCGGCCATTCTCGGAATGACAGGCCAGAACGCCACGTTGAGGAGGTTGTGCTCGGCCTGCAGAGCCGAACTCGGCACGAGGCGACGGCGCACGTACCAGCCCTGGTCGTCGCGCGCGAAGGCGAAGGCGGTGTCGAGGGCGTCCGACGCGAAGGTGATGTCGGCGATCTCGCCGATCACATGGCCCATGTAGTGGCGTCCGAGCGGCCCGTCGGGTCCGCCGAACATCTGCGGCCGTCGCCGCTGCAGGCTGAGCAGGAGGCGCGTGGTCTCGAGGCCGCCGGCCGCCACCACGAGGCGCGTGACCGGCACCGTCCTGCGCTCGCCGGAGGGCCGCACCACCACCACCGCGCTGGCGGCGCCGCCCTCGTCGAACAGCACGTCGACCACCGTCGCGTGCAACCGGATGTCGAGATCCCGGTCGGATGCGAGGGTGTCGGCGTGGGACACTTGCAGCCTGGGCCGTCCGCTCCATCGCTCGAGGGTCTCGAACGTGAAGGCGTCGTCGGCGGCGCGGAGGCCGGGAAGGGGAGCCTCGAAGACCGGTTCGCCGCATGAGACGATGCGGCAGGCGGTCGGCAGGAACGGGGCGAGATCCGCGAGGCCGATCGGCCAATCCGGCATGCCGGGCCGAGGCCGGAAGTCGACGGGATCGAAGGGCAGGCAGCGCCCGCCCCACAGGTTCGAGGTGCCGCCGAGGCGACGCGCCACGGCGATCGCCATGTCGTCGTGGCGGTCCGGATCGGCGAGCTCGGCGTCGGAGAGGTCTTGGACGGGCCGTTCGGCGTGCAGGCCGCCCGATTCCAGCACCAGGGCGGAGAAGCCGAGCCGCCGCAATTCCAGGGCGAGAGACAAGCCGGCTGGTCCGGACCCGATGATGCAGACGTCGTGACGCGACTCCTCCAATCCTTCACAATGATCGATGATCATGGCCGCGGCTCCGGCAACGAAGAGTGTGTCGCCGCCCAGCGGACGGTGAGACAAGCGATGGAAAGATTGAAATTTTGTCCGATCCGAATTTGCGGGAATTTATATATGTTAAAAATCTTTAGACACGAGAGAATACAATTTTTACCACTTTGGTTCGATTTTCATCATAATTGGCGATTGATTTAGGGCGAGCATGCCACTTTTGTTGTAATTTTATAACGCGAACTGCGTTTCGCCATCACGAGAAAACTGATAATCCGAAGCAGGAGGAGATGTTCCTGGGCTTCGTGGAGGCTGAGGATGCTGTGCCCTGCCGGGGCATCGCGTGCGCCGGAGCGTTTCGCCTCTCGCCCAGTGGAACAGCGCCTCGTCCCGGACGGGCTCCACCCGACCGCGGCCCGCCGGAGCCCAGTGCCACCCTGGCGATCCAGCTCCAGGCCATCACCGAGGGCGAGGACGTGCGCGCATCCAGACCTGCGAACCCCTCGACCAGGCGGCCGCCCGCCACCAGACGGGCATGCGGCGTTATCCGCGACGACGTTTCATCCTATCCGGCCGTGTTAATTAAAAACATAGACCATCCAGCAAATGCCCACATTGGCATCTGCCGCGACCTCATTGCTAAACCCGAGTCGCTATATGAACACGGCAAGAGTCGCCGCAATCAAGATAAATATCATTACTATTGTGTATGCGGATATCATGTAAGATGCCCGAGACGGGGCGAGACAAGTGGTGATCCAACTCGCATGATTGAATGGCAGCGGATGATTCCACTATGGCGATATGCGATGGGAAAATACTATTGCGACAGGTCGCGGTCAGTTGAGTCTCGCTCCAACTCCAGCCACCCTGCCAAGGCCCCCAACTCCATCCCCAACGCCTCCCGCGCCCCCTCCGCCACCCCCTTCTCCCAATGCACCGCATGTACCACGAGCCGCGACCCCGCCCGATCCGCCTTCAGATCCACCCGCCCCACCAACGCCTCCCCGAACAGGAACGGCAGCACGTAATACCCGTACTGGCGCTTCGCCGCCGGAGTGTAGATCTCGATGCGGTAGCGGAAGCCGAACAGGCGCTCGGTGCGGGCGCGCTCCCAGACCAGGGGATCGAAGGGGGCGAGGAGCGCCCGGGCCTGGACGCGGCGGGGGCATTGCGCGTCGCGGTGGAGGTAGGCGGCGGGCCAGCCGGGCACCTCCGCCGGGAGCAGGCTGCCCTCCTCGACGAGCCGGGTGATGGCGAGAGCGGCGTCGGACGCGTCGAGGCGGAAATAGTCGCGCAGTTCCGCGGCCGTGGCGATCCCGAGCGCCCGGGCGGAGAGGTCGACCAACTCCCGGTGAGCCTCCGCCTCCGGCACGTCGGGCAGGGAAAACACGTCCGGCGGGATCACCCGCTCGGCGAGGTCGTAGACCCGCTCGAAGCTGCGCCGCCGGGTCGCGGTGGTGACGTGGCCGGCGTAGAACAGCCATTCGAGCATGCGCTTGGGCTCGCTCCACTCCCACCAGCCGGCCCGGCCGGTCTGGATGTCGGAGGCCGAGAGCGGGCCCTCGTCGCGCAGGCGCGCGAGCAGCGCCATCGCCTCCGCCCGGCGCTCGCCGGCGAAGACCCGCATGCCGGTATAGCCGGCCTGGCCCCGGTCGGCCCGGGCCATGCGCCAGCGCAGCAGCGGGTGGAGCGCCAGCGGCAGGAGCGAGCACTCGTGCGCCCAGTACTCGAACAGCCGCCGGTCGCGCTTGGGCCCCCAGGCCCGTCGGTCGAGGAGGGTTTTGTCGTAGGCGCCGAGCCGCGAGAAGGCCGGCAGGTAGTGGGCCCGCACCAGGACGTTGACGCTGTCGATCTGGTGCAGGCCGAGCCGGTCGATCGTGGCGGCGAGGTGGCGGTGCCCCGCCGCGGCCGGCCGTGCGGCATGGAAGCCCTGCGCCGCCAGGGCGACCCGGCGGGCTTCCGAGGGCGTCAGCCGCACGACCGTCACGGGATCAGATCTTCCGCACGGCCCCGTGGGCGGCGCTGGTGGTCATGCTGGCGAAGGCCCGGAGCGCCGCGCTCACCCGGCGCTTGCGCGGGGTGGCGGGCTGCCAGCCCTTAGCCTGTTGCGCGGTGCGGCGGCGCTCGATCTCGGCGGGATCGACCGCGAGGTGGATGCGCCGGTTCGGGATGTCGATCTCGATCCGGTCGCCCTGCTCGACGAGGCCGATGAGGCCGCCCTCGGCGGCTTCCGGCGAGACGTGGCCGATCGACAGCCCCGAGGAGCCGCCCGAGAAGCGCCCGTCGGTGACCAGCGCACAGGCCTTCCCGAGGCCCTTCGACTTCAGATAGCTCGTCGGATAGAGCATCTCCTGCATGCCGGGGCCGCCGCGGGGGCCCTCGTAGCGGATCAGCACCACCTCGCCGGCCTGGACCTTGCCGCCCAGGATGCCCTCGACCGCCGCGTCCTGGCTCTCGAAGACGTGGGCCGGGCCGGAGAAGGTGAGGATGCTGGCATCGACGCCGGCGGTCTTCACGATGCAGCCATCCTCGGCGAGGTTGCCGTAGAGGACTGCCAGGCCGCCATCCTGCGAGTAGGCGTGGGCGGCGTCGCGCACCACGCCCGCCTCGCGGTCGAGGTCGAGCGCGTCGAAGCGCGAGGCCTGGCTGAACGCGACCTGGGTCGGCACGCCGCCGGGGGCCGCGCGGTAGAACTCGCGCACGCTCTCGCTGCCGGTCTGGCGCACGTCCCAGCGCGCCAGCGCGTCCTTCAGCGTGCCCGCGGCGACGTTGCCGACGGAGGTGTCGATGAGGCCGGCCCGGTCGAGCTCGCCGAGGATCGCCATGATGCCGCCGGCGCGGTGCACGTCCTCCATGTGGACGTTGGCCACCGCCGGCGCGACCTTGCACAGGACCGGCACCCGGCGCGACAGCCGGTCGATATCGGCCATGGTGAAGGGCACCTCGCCCTCGTAGGCCGCGGCCAAGAGGTGCAGCACCGTGTTGGTCGAGCCGCCCATGGCGATGTCGAGGGTCATGGCGTTCTCGAACGCCGTCATCGAGGCGATCGCGCGCGGCAGGACCGAGGTGTCGTCCTGCTCGTAGTGGCGCCGGGCGAGGTCGACGATGAGGTGGCCGGCCTCGACGAAGAGGCGCTTGCGGTCGGCATGCGTCGCCAGCACCGAGCCGTTGCCGGGCAGCGACAGGCCGAGCGCCTCGGTGAGGCAGTTCATCGAGTTCGCCGTGAACATGCCCGAGCACGAGCCGCAGGTCGGGCAGGCCGAGCGCTCGATCACCTGCACGTCTTCCTCGGTGACGCGGTCGTCGGCGGCGGCGATCATCGCGTCGACGAGGTCGACCTTCTTGATCCCGGTCGAG
Source organism: Methylobacterium sp. 17Sr1-1 (assembly GCF_003173775.1). Lineage (NCBI taxonomy): Bacteria > Pseudomonadati > Pseudomonadota > Alphaproteobacteria > Hyphomicrobiales > Methylobacteriaceae > Methylobacterium > Methylobacterium sp. 17Sr1-1. The sequence continues at coordinate 3,438,645 of NZ_CP029552.1, forward strand.
AGGTGGACCTTGCCGGCCTCCATCGGCCCGCCGGAGACGAAGACCACCGGGATGTTGAGGCGGAGCGCCGCCATCAGCATGCCGGGGGTGATCTTGTCGCAGTTCGAGATGCACACCATGGCGTCGGCGCAATGCGCGTTGACCATGTACTCGACCGAATCGGCGATCAGGTCGCGGGACGGCAGCGAGTAGAGCATGCCGTCATGGCCCATCGCGATGCCGTCATCGACCGCGATGGTGTTGAACTCCTTGGCGACGCCGCCCGCCGCCTCGATCTCCCGCGCGACGAGCTGGCCGAGGTCCTTCAGGTGGACGTGGCCGGGCACGAACTGCGTGAACGAGTTCACCACCGCGATGATCGGCTTGCCGAAATCGGCGTCTTTCATGCCGGTGGCGCGCCACAGGCCGCGGGCGCCGGCCATGTTGCGGCCGTGGGTGGTGGTGCGGGAGCGATAGGCGGGCATCGGAACTCTTCTGAAGTAGGCGCCACGGCGTCATGCCGCCGCGACCCCGCCCGCCGCAAGTCCCCTGATGCAGGACTGGTCCGCTCTGGCCGCTACTTCGAGCAGCCGATGCAGATGCCCTTCATGATCTGGTCCTCGCGCTTCTCCTCCTGGCGGTTGCGCGGAGTGACGGTGCCGGTCTCGTCCGGCCCGAGGGCGCCGGGTTTCGGCACGGTCTGGCCGACGGCGCTGGTGTTGGGCGCCCGGATCGTGGAGGCCGGGCCGCCGCCGGTGCCGGTCTCGCTCACGGAGGGTTGGGCGAGGGCGGGAAGGGGGCCGAGGAGCGCGAGGGCGAGGAGGGGGGTGAGGAGGCGGGTGGCCATGGTCGGATCCCTTTCGGGGCAGTGAAGCTCTGTCGGGGAGTCGACGCGGTGGGAACGGTGAAGTTCCCGGGACGAGGGCCCGCGCGTGAACCCTCCCCCCTCTGCGGGGGAGGGTGGCGAACGGAGTGAGCCGGGAGAGGGGACCGCGACGGTGAAGGATGTGGCGCCCTTCATGAAGCGCGCAACTTCTCCGGAAGCGTCGTCCCCTCTCCCGCCCCACTCCGTGGGGCACCCTCCCCCGCAGAGGGGGGAGGGTTCGGGCGGTGGCGCCTTGCGAGCCTATATCTCCCCCATGGACACCCCCGCCGACAGCCGCCTCACCACCTGGCGCCGCGCCGCCGCCGCCCGGCTCGGGCCGCTGCGCCATCTCCCCGCCCTGTTCCGCCTCGCCTTCGCGACCGATCCGCGGCTCACCCTCGCGAGCCTGTCCTTGCGCCTCCTGCGCGCCGGGCTGCCGGCCCTGATGCTCTACGTCGCCAAGCTCGTGGTCGACGCGGTGGTGGCGGGACGGGGCGGTCCGCCGCCGGTGGAGGGCTGGCTCGCCGATCCGCGGCTGCACCATGTCGGGCTCCTCGTCGGGATCGAGCTCGGGCTCGCGGTCGTCTCGGACCTGCTGGGACGCGCGACCTCCTACGTCGACGGCGTGCTGGCGGAAAAAGTCGGCAACGCCACGACGTTGCGCCTGATGGCGCATGCCGCCGCCCTCGACCTCGAGCAGTTCGAGGACAGCGCGGTGCAGGACCAGCTCGAGCGGGCCCGGCGCCAGGTCGCCTGGCGCTCGAACCTGATCGGCCAGCTGCTCGGCCAGCTCCAGGACCTCGTCACGGCGGTCACCCTGGCGGTCGCGGTCGGCACGATGCTGCCGGGGCTGGTGCTGCTCCTGGTGCTCGCCCTGATCCCGGCCTTCCTCAACGAATTGCACTTCAACGCCCGCGGCTATCGGCTGGCCTGGCGCCGCAGCCCGGACCGGCGCGAGACCGATTACCTGCGCTACCTCGGCGCCGACGCGCACAGCGCGAAGGAGGTGAAGCTGTTCGGCCTGGCCTCCCACCTCTCGGACCGCTTTCGCGATCTCGCCGGCCGGCTCCTCGCCGAGAACCGGGCGCTCGCCGGGCATCGGGCGCTCGCCGGCGGCGCCTTCGCGAGCCTCGGCACGCTCGCCTACTACGCCGCCTACCTCGTCATCGCGGGCGAAGCGCTCGCCGGTACGCTCACCGTCGGCGACCTCACCTTCCTGGGCGGCGCGTTCCTGCGCTTGCGCGGCCTCGTCGAGGGGCTGCTGCTCGGTGCCTCGCAGCTGCTCGGCCAGGCGCAGTATCTCGACGACCTGTTCTCGTTCTTCACCATCGCGCCGACCATCCGCTCCGGCACGCGCGCCGTGCCGGAGCGCCTGCGCGAGGGCTTCGTGTTCGAGGATGTCGGCTACCGCTATCCCGGCGAGAGCCGCTGGGCGGTACGGCACCTGTCCTTGCGCATCCGGGCCGGCGAGGTGGTGGCGCTGGTGGGCGAGAACGGCGCCGGCAAGACCACGATCGTCAAGCTGCTCGCCCGCCTTTACGCGCCGACGGAAGGGCGTATCCTGCTCGACGGCCGCGACCTCGCCGAGTACGACATCGAATCTTTACGCGCCCGCATCGGCGTGATCTTCCAGGACTTCATGCGCTTCGACTTCACGGCCGGCGACAACATCGCGGTCGGGCGCATCGAGGCGCGGGCGGACCGGGACGGGATCGCGGCCGCCGCCCGGCGGGCGCTCGCCGACGCGGTGATCGAGCGGCTGCCGGCGTCTTACGACCAGCGCCTCGGCCGGCGCTGCGAGGACGGGGTCGAATTGTCGGGCGGCGAGTGGCAGAAGGTGGCGATCGCCCGGGCCTACCGGCGCGACGCGGCGATGCTGGTTCTCGACGAGCCGACCGCCGCCCTCGATGCGGGAGCCGAGGCCGAGGTCTTTCGCCGCTTCGGCGACCTCGCGGCGGGGCGCACCGCGCTCCTGATCTCGCACCGCTTCTCCACCGTGCGCCGGGCCGACCGGATCGTGGTGCTCGCCGGCGGGCGGGTGCTGGAGGAGGGGACGCACGCGGCGCTGGTGGCGCTGGGCGGGCGCTACGCCGAACTGTTCGAGCTGCAGGCCGCCGGCTACCGGTAGGCGGCCTCGTAATCGGCGCGGTCGACCGGATCGGTGATCCTCTCGCGGGCGGCCCGGTCCAGGCGCTCGGCGACCCGGGCGACCGGCGCCGCCGCGTAGGGCCGCGCGGCGCGCAAGGCCTGCAGCGTCTTGGCGAGGCGGATCGTCACCTCGATCTCGGCCGTGCCCTCGCGGATCAGCGGCCGGAAGGCGTCGGTCAGCATGTCGTCGAGCGTCGGCCGCGGGACGTGGACCGGCGGCCGCTCGGCCAGTTCCTCGCCCTCCGGATCGTCTGGCGGCAGGTGCAGGAGGACGCGCAGGAGCGCGTTCAGCACCTCGATGGCCGTGCCGGGATCGTTGGTGGCCGGCGCGAGCGCCCGGCTCGCGATCTCCGAGAGCGCGATCAGGCCGAGGCGCGGATCCTGGTCGAAGCGCCGGTGCCGCTCGATCGCGAAGGCGCTCGCGAGCGCCTTGCCCTCCTCTCCGGGGTCGCCCTCGACGTGCAGGAGCGGCCGTGTCGGGTGGACGAGGGTGCCCGGCAGGGCCGCGACATGCAGAACGAGGCCCCGCCGTGCCGCGTCGGCCCCCAGCGAGGCGACGTCGATATGGGTGACGTAGCCGGTCGCTTTCGCGAAGACCGGCGTCGCGCCGGCGGGCACCGGGACCGCCGGCCGGCCGCCGAGGCGCGGGTCGGCGGCGAAGGCCCGCATCGCCGCGGCGGCGGCCTCCTCGACGCGGTCGATCACGTCGCCCATCCGGCCGAAGCCGGTGATGTGGCCGATCCAGCGCAGGAGCGTGACCACCACCACCGCGACGACCAGCACCGTGCCGCCGAACAGGACGACGCGCCCGCTGTCGCCGTAGAGGCTCGATTGCAGCCCGATGATGCCCACCACCGAGAACACGAAGGCGCCCAGGAAGGTCGAGAGCGCGTTCTGCGAGGTCGGGTCGCCGATCAGGAGCTGCGTCGCCCGCGGCGTCGCGAGCTGGGTCGCCGAGCCGTAGGCGCTGACCATCGCGGTCAGCGAGAAGGTCGTCACCGCCAGCATGCTCGAGGCCATGATCTGGAGGATCGTCCCGACCGCGTCCTGCCCGAGCCGGCCGTGCATGTCCCCCGGCAGGAACGGCCCGACGAGGGCGGCGACGACCGCGAGACCGACGCCGAACAGGCTGATCAGCGCCGCCCGGAACCAGACCTGCCGGACGACCCGCTTCCCCATCCACGCCCAGCGGCCCATCTGTCCGTGTCCCCGACCTCGACGGGTGAAACGAGGGTGGAGAAACTAGGGTGAATTTGCCGCAAGGGCAGAGGCGGCGCGGGCGGTCCTCAATGGCCCGGTCCCTGGGGCGGACCCTCGTCGTCCAGCCCGGCCCGGTCGCGGTCGAGCTGGTGCAGCAGCTCGGCGAGGCGCGGGTCGAGCCCCTCGTCGAGGATGGGCTCGTAGAGGGCCTGGAGGTAGCGGCCGAGCCGCTCCCGGCTCGCCGCGTCGAGGGTCGGGCCGCCGTCCGACGGCTCGCGGGACCCGGACGTATCGGATTCGGATGCGATCATCGGCCCTACATTTGGCAGGCGGGGGCCGACGGCAAGCCTCCCGCGATTCAAACGAAGCCTGCCATGGTCCGGGCTGTCCGCGTCCGATGCCAGTCGTTGGGCGGAGAGCGGGACGGTTGGACGCAAGACGGAACTCGACTTTTGCGCTAAGGTTGGCGGGGGGCAACCGGAGAGATCAGACCGATGCGCTTCGCCGTTCCGCTCGTCCTCGCCTGCGGCCTCGCCGCGCCAGCCCTCGTCGCACCTGCCCTCGTCGCACCTGCCCTCGTCGCACCTGCCCTCGCGCAGTCCGGCCGTCCGCCGGCCCTCCTCATCCACGGCAATTACTGCGGCCCGGGCAACAACGCGCCCCTGCCGCCGATCGACGCCCTCGACGCGGCCTGTGCCCGGCACGATGCCTGCACGCCCCGCGGCGGCATGGCCACGGCAGCCTGCAACGCCCGCCTGCAGCGCGAGGCCGAGCTGATCTCCCGCGATCCGCGCCAGCCCCGGGACCTGCGCGACGCGGCGGGCTTCGTCGCCTTCGCGGCCGGCATGATGCCCTCGCGCCCGCAGGTGGCGACGGGACCGACCGTCCTGGCGCCCTCCGTCGCTCCGGCCGTCCCGGCCCCGTCGATCGACGAGGACGACGACGAGTAGGCGGCGCGTCAGAGCGGATAGGTCACGTCGGTCAGCGTCTCGGACAGCGCCCAGAGCCGCGCCGCCGCCGCGGGATCGGCAGCATGGGGCGCGATCGTCGCCGGGCCGACCTGGCCGCGGACCTCCCACAGGCCGTCCGGGCCGTAATAGTGCCCGCCCTCCGCCTCCGGCGCCGTGGCGGCGTAGAGCAGGGGCAGGGCGCCCCGCGCCGCCGACTGGCCGACGAGCCCGAGGAGGCCCGCGCCGATGCGCTCGGCGAGCCGCCCGGCCCGGTCGCCCCGCCGGGCGATGGCCGTCGCCGCGACCCCCGGATGGGCCGCGACCGACCGGACCGGGGAGCCGACCGCGCGCAGGCGCCGGTCGAGCTCGAGGGCGAACATCAGCATCGCCAGCTTGGTCTGCCGGTAGGCGCTCTGCGGCCCGTAGGCGCGGCGCAGGTGCAGGTCGTCGAAGGCGATCGTGCCGGAGCGGTGGGCGATGCTCGCCACCGCCACGACCCGCGTCCCCGATTGTTGCCGCAAGGTCGGCAGCAGCAGCCCAGTCAGGGCGAAGTGGCCGAGATAATTGGTGGCGAGCTGGCGCTCGAACCCGTCCTCGGTCTCCTCGCGCCGCGGCACCGCGGCGATGCCGGCATTCAGGAGCAGGATGTCGATCGGACGCCCCTCGGCCGCCCAAGCCGACGCGAAGGCCCGCACCGAGGCGAGGCGCGCGGTGTCGAGGGCGCGGCTCTCGATCCGGGCCGCCGGGTGCACCCGGCGGATCGCCGCCTCCGTCGCACCGGCCTTCGCGAGATCGCGGGCGGCGATCACGATCTCGGCACCGGCCCCGGCGAGCGCCAGGGCCGCCTCGTAGCCGATGCCGCTCGTCGCCCCGGTGACGATGGCGCGGTGCCCGGCCTGGGGCGGGATCAGGGCTGGGGTCCAGGGCATCGGCGCGCTCCTCAACGGTTCGGGAGAATTCCGAGATGGGCGCTCGGGTGCCGGTGAGAAGAGGGCGCGGGTGAGAGAAGGCAGGGTCCGGGAGCGGATCGAAACCGGCCGCGCGCACGTTTCTCGCTTGCTCGCCGTCGCGTCCAGGCCTCGATCGCCGCTGCACGCTTGGCTTGCATGGATGCTATCGATAAACTGGAGGGCGTGAGGGACCCGAATGATCGGACGGCTGATCTCCACCTTGCGTCCGCACAGGCTGCCCGACGCCCGCGAGGCGGCGCCGGAGGAGGCGGTCCTGGCCGCTCCACCCGAGGAGGTCGCGCGGTTCGCGCCGATGGTGCCGCTCGCGCCGCCGGCGGCGGTCAACGACGATCCCGAGGAGGCTTTGTGCGACGCGGTCGAGGCGGCGTTGCGAACGGCGGGATACCTGCCGGAGGCGTCGGGAGAGTGACAGCCCGTTCGGCTCGGGACCGGCTCGGGACCGCAATGCCGTTGTTTTCCCGTGCGCGGCCGCATCCAGGGCGTCCGTCTGACCGGTTTGCCGCGCTCTATCCGGTCCGACCGTCGACATCTCTCCACGTCGTCCACGGCAGCGAAAGCGGCACCCGGTGTCCATCGTCGCCGATATCGGGAACGGGGCCGATCGCGGTCCGATTCACCCTGAACCGTCGGCGCCTCCGGATCCCGGCTTCCGCCTTCGTAGCCCCAGGATGGGGTAGAGGGTGAGAACGGTCGGCCTCCGTCGCCCGACCGGATCCGCGGCCCCGATCCCCGAGGACCTCCATGCACCCCGCCACCCTCCGCACCCACGCCCGCACCGGCCTCACCCTCACCGCCCTCGGGCTCGGCTGCGCGCAGATGGGCGGCCTCTACCGGCCGACGAGCCTCGCCGAGGCCGCCGGCGCGTTCCGGGCGGCCTGGGAGCGGGGCATCCGCTACTACGACACGGCGCCGTTCTACGGCTTCACCCGCTCGGAGCGCCGCCTCGGCACATTTCTGACGGAGGAGCCCCGCAGCGACTACGTCGTCAGCACCAAGGTCGGCCGCGTGATGGTGCCGGACCCGACCGTCGGCGCGATGGAGGAGGGCTACGCCGACCCTCTGCCGTTCCGCCCGACCTTCGATTACAGCCACGACGGCGTCCTGCGGTCCTTCGAGGCGAGCCGGCAGCGCCTCGGCATTCTCGCGCCCGACATCCTCTACGTCCACGACATCGGCCGTTTCACCCACGGCGAGCGCCACGCCCAGACCTGGGAGCAGCTGACGACGGGCGGCGGCTTCCGGGCCCTGATGCGGCTGCGCGAGGAGGGCGCCGTGCGGGGGATCGGGCTCGGCGTCAACGAATGGGAGATCGTCGCGGAGGCGATTCAGGCGGCCGACCTCGATCTCTGCATGCTGGCGGGGCGCTACACGCTGCTCGAACAGGACAGTCTGCCGCTGATGGACGAATGCGCCCGCCGCGGCGTCGGCATCGTGGTCGCCGGCGCGTTCAACTCGGGGCTCCTCGCCGGCAAGGCCAAGTTCAACTACGCCGACGCACCGCCCGCCCTCGTGGCGCGGACGCAGGCCCTGCGCGCGGCGTGCGAGGAGGAGGGTGTGCGGCTGGAGGCCGCGGCGCTGCAATTCCCGCTGCTGCACCCAGCCGCGCTGACCCTCGTCACCGGGGCTCGCAACGCCGCGCAGGTCGAGGCCAACGCCGCCTGGTTCGCGGAGCCGATCCCGGACGGGTTCTGGGCCCGGCTGAAGGCCCGCGGCCTCGTCCATGACGCCGCCCCGGTCTGAGGCCGTGATGTCCGAGACCGCCATGTCCGAGGGCACCCTGCGCATCGATGCCCACCACCACCTCTGGCGCATCGCCGACCGGGCCGGCCAATGGCCGCCGCCGGACCTCGCGGCGCTCTACCGCGACTTCACCCTCGACGACCTGGCGCCGCTCCTCGCCGCGGCCGGTATCGACGGCACGGTGCTGGTCCAGACCCTGGAGGACGAGGCCGAGACCGCCGCGATGCTGGCGCTCGCCGCGCGCGCGCCCGTCATCCGCGGCGTCGTCGGCTGGACCGACCTGAAGGCGCCGGGCGCGCCGGACCGAATCGCGCGGCTCGCCCGCGACCCGGGCCTGAAGGGCCTGCGCCCGATGCTCCAGGACCATCCCGACGATGCCTGGATCGCCGACCCGGCCCTCGCGCCCGCCATCGACGCGATGGCGGCGCGCGGCCTCGCCTTCGACGCCCTGGTCCGCCCGCGCCAGCTCAAGTCCCTCCTGACCTTCGCCGTGCGCCATCCCGACTTGCGCATCGTCGTCGACCACGGCGCGAAGCCGGAGATCGGGGCGGGCGGCACGCCCGGCTGGCGGGAGGCCATGGCCGCGCTCGCCGCCCGGCCGAACGTCTGGTGCAAGCTCTCCGGCCTCCTGACCGAGGCGGGGGCGGGCGGGATGGAGGCCGCGCGCCCCTATGCCGCGGCGATCCTGGACCTGTTCGGGCCCTCCCGGGTGCTGTGGGGCAGCGACTGGCCGGTCCTGAACCTCGCGGGCGCGTACGGCGACTGGCTCGACGCGTGCCGGGCCCTGGTGCCCCCCGCCCACCACGATGCGGTGTTCGGGGGCAACGCGGTCTCGTTCTACCGGCTCGATCGTCCCTGAGGATGGAGAAGTCTTCTCATCGCGACCGGGCGGCCGGGACCTGACCGGGGGCGGCTTTCATCGGTCGCCGCCCGCGCGCGCCGCCTCGATCGCGGCGGCGAGGTCGGAATCCGGCATGTCCCGCCAGTCCTCCCCGAGGGAGAGCCGCACCGACTGCGCGCCGCCCGACGGCGTGCAGACCACCGCCCGGCGCCCCGCCCCGGCGAGCTTGTCCTTCGCCGCCTCCGGCAGGTCGGCGAGCGCCTCGATGCAGGTCCAGGCGGTGCCGTCCGGGGTGGTCACGTCGCGCTGTTCGCTCATGATGTCGGGTTTGCTCCGGTCAGGGTGAGGGCGGCTTGCGCGAGGAGGCGCGCCAGGGTGCCGGGATCGGCGTAGGCGAGGTGGATGCGCACCATCGGGCACCCGCCCACGGCCGGCGCCGCCGCGAAGGTCCGGGGCTCGGCCGCGATCAGCATCGCCCGCTCGTCCTCCCCGATGCCCACCACCAGCGACACCCCGTCCTCCGCCAGCCAGGCGAGCCGCCGGCGGCCGATCCGGAAGATCGGTCCGGCCGCAGCCGCGTGCTCCGTGACGCCCGGCAGGGTGCCGGCCGCCCGGCGGGCAACCTCGAACCAGGCCGAGGGTTTCCGGGGTGGGGCCTTGCGGCGGGCGCGTCTCCTCATCCCCTCTCAACGCCGGCCGGCAGGATCCGGGTCAGCCGGCGGATGTTGCCTCTCGGTCCCAGAGGAGGCATGCACACGATGTCGGACACCCGAACCGCCCTGGTCGCCGGAGCCAACGGCATCATCGGCAAGGCCCTGATGGAGACGCTGGCCGCCGCGCCCGGCTGGCGGGCCCGCGCCCTGTCCCGCCGCCCGCACGGCTCGCCCGGGTCGGTGGCGGTCGACCTCACGGACGCGGCGGCGACCCGCGCCGCTCTTGGCCAGACTCTTGGCCAAGCCCGCGATGTCACGCACCTGTTCTACGCCGCCCTCGCGCCGCAGCCGGATCTCGCGGAGGAGGACAGGGTGAACGGCGCGATGCTGCGCCACCTCCTCGACGGGCTGGAGGCCGCCGGGGCGCCGCTCGAGCGGGTGGTGCTGTACCAGGGCGCCAAGGTCTACGGCGTCCATCTGGGGCCGGTGCCCTCGCCGTTCTACGAGGACGAGAACCCGCGCCATGTCGGGCCGAACTTCTACTTCACGCAGGAGGACGAGCTGCGCGCCCGCGCGGCCCGCGGCGGCCCCGATTTCGCGATCCTGCGGCCGGACGTGGTGGTGGGAGACGCCGCCGGCAACGCCATGAACATCGCCATGGTGATCGGCGCCTACGCGGCCCTGTGCCGGGCGGAAGGCGCCGCCTTCCGCTTCCCCGGCCCGGCCCACGTCTATGACGGCGTGCTCGCCCAGGTGACCGATGCCGGGGCGCTGGCGCGGGCGAGCCTGTGGGCTGCCACCGCCGACGCGGCACGGGGCGAGGCCTTCAACTACGTCCACGAGCCGTTCCGCTGGCGCCGCGTCTGGGAGAAGCTCACCGCCGTCCTCGACTTGCCCCCCGGGCCCCCGGTGCCGCTCCGCCTCAGCCAGCACATGGCCGACAAGGCGCCGGCCTGGGCGCGCCTCGTCGCCGAGCAGGGCCTGGTGGACACGCCCTATGCGCGCGCCGTCGGCTGGGCATTCGGCGACTTCGTGTTCCACAGCGACTTCGATCTCGTCTCCGACATGGGCAAGATCCGTCGCGCCGGCTTCACCGAGAGCGTCGACGGCGTCGCGGCCCTGATCGACGCGATCCGCCGCCTGCAGAAGGCCAAGGTGCTGCCGCGGTAGGGAAAGTCACCGCCCCCCGCCCCGGCGCAGCGGCGCGGGCGCCTCCACGACCCCGAACATCGCCGGCTGCGCCGCGTCGACCAGCCCGCGTAACGCGAGGCCCAGCGCCTCCAGCCGCTCCTCCGTCAATTGTCCGTGGAACAGGTGGGCCGCCACCACGAGGCGCGGGCGCCCCGAGCGATCGCACAGGGCGGCGGCGGCGGAGGTGACGCCGCGGATGAGGTGGCCGAGATCGACGGCGTAGCCGCGCGCGGACGCCGTCTCGATCTCCGAGAGGTAGCTCTCGAACGCCACCGGGACGTGCCAGCGGATCGCCCCGAACCGGGCCCGCAGGGTGGCGCGCGGCAACTGGCCGGCACTCTGCCGGGCTGCCGCCACCGCGCGGCCGATCGCGCCCGCATAGGCCGGGATGCGGGTGGCGAGGCGAAACTCGATATGGATGCCGCTCGCCGGCACGATCCGCCCGAGGAGCAGCGCCTTGTCGTCGGGCGCCACCTGCCAGACGGTCGCCGTCGCCTCGAACTCCGTCGCGATCGGCTGCAGGCGCGGCTGGAGCAGCTCCACGTCCGAGCGGTTGAGGAGCGGGCGCGCCACCTCCAGCAGGCCGAGGCCGAGGCGGTAGGTCTTGGTGTCCGGCACCAGCGCGACGAAACCCTCGTGCACCAGGGTGCGCAGGATGTTGAGCGTGGTCGAGGGGCTGACCCCCGCGGCCCGCGCGATCGCCGTGACGCCCAGCGCCTCGCGCGCGCCCGCGACCGCCCGCAGGATCGCCGCGGCCTGCGCCACCGCCCCGACCTCGCGGCCGACCTCCATCACGCCCACCCGCTCGACGGCCGCCTCGCTCTGCTCCCCCAACTCCGACCCCCTTGCCGTACGTGTCGTTTACGGTACAGAATAGCGTTCAGCGGACGGAATGAAAACGACGATCCGCGCGTCACCCGGAACACCGGGGGCACACATCATGGGAGGACCAGGATGGCACGGACCCGACGGGCCCGGACAGCGCCCGGTGCCGGCAAGCGCCGCGCCGGCGCGACGCTGCGGGCGCTCTGCGCCGCGACCGCGCTTCTCGCCCCCTTCGCCTCCGCGGCCCGCGCCGACGGCGACGTGCTGCGGATCGGCATCATCACCGACATGAGCGGGCAGTACAGCGAGGGCAACGGCGAGGGCTCGGTCGCCGCCGCCCAGATCGCGGTCGAGGATTTCGGCCCGACGGTTCTGGGCAAGCGGATCGAGATCATCTCGGCCGACCACCAGAACAAGCCTGACATCGCCTCCACCATCGTGCGCAACTGGATCGACACGAAGGGCGTCGACGTGGTGGCGGAAGGCGTGAATTCCGCGGTCGCCCTCGCGGTCCAGGCGGTGACCCGCGAGCGCAACAAGATCTTCCTGATCTCGGGCGCCGGCTCGTCCGACCTCACCGGCAAGTCGTGCTCGCCGACCAGCGTGCAATGGACCTACGACACCTACGCCTCGTCGAACGCCACCGCCAAGGCGCTGGTCGCCCGCGGCGCCAAGTCCTGGTACTTCCTCACCGCCGACTACGCCTTCGGCCACGCGCTCGAGCGCGACGCGACCCGGGCGGTCGAGGCGGCGGGCGGCAAGGTGGTCGGCAAGGTCCGTCACCCGTTCAACAATCCCGACTTCTCGTCCTTCCTGCTCCAGGCGCAATCCTCGCCCGCGCAGGTGGTCGCGCTCGCCAATGCGGGCAGCGACTTCGCCAACGCGATCAAGCAGGCGCACGAATTCGGCCTGTCCCAGTCGGACAAGATCATGGCGGCGCTCCAGGTCACGCTGACCGATTCCGCCTCGCTGGGCCTCGACGTGGTGCAGGGCGCGCTGTTCACCGACAGCTTCTACTGGGACCGCACGCCGGAGACCCGGGCCTATGCCGAGCGGTTCTACGCCCGCCGCAAGGCGATGCCGACCGCCTACCAGGCCGGGGTGACCTCGGCGCTCACCCATTACCTCAAGGCGGTGCAGGCCGCCGGCACCACCGACTCCGCCACCGTGATGGCGAAGATGCGCGCCACACCCGTCAACGACTTCTTCGCGGAAGGAGGCAAGGTCCGGGTCGACGGCCGCATGGTCCACGACATGTACCTGATGCGGTTCAAGAAGCCGTCCCAGTCGAAGGGCAAGTGGGACCTCTACGAGCTCGTCGCCACGGTGCCGGGCGACGAGGCGTTCCGGCCGCTCAGCGAAGGCGGATGCCCGTATGTCCAGAACTGACGCCGACGTGAAGTCCGCCGATCTTGCGCCCCTGGTCCGTCCCGGCGCGGTCGCGATCATCGGCGCCTCCGCCGATCCGACCCGCATCGGCGGCCGGCCGATCGCCTACATGCTGCGCGCGGGTTTTCAGGGCGCGATCCTGCCGGTGAACCCGAACCGGGCCGAGGTGCAGGGCCTGCCCTGCTACCCCTCGGTGGCGGCCCTGCCGCAGGTGCCGGACGTCGCGGTGGTGGCGGTGCCGGGCGCGGCGGCGCTCCGGGCGGTCGAGGAACTGGGCGCGCGCGGCACGCGCTTCGCCGTGATGTTCACGGCGGGCTACGCCGAGGTCGGGGATGTGGAGGCGCAAGGCGCCCTCGTCGCGGCGGCGCGGCGGCACGGGATGCGGCTGCTGGGCCCCAACTGCCTCGGCCTGTTCAACGCGGCGTCCGGCTTCTACCCGATCTTCACCGCCTCGCTCGAGGGCGGGCTGCCGCTGCCGGGACGGATCGGCATCGCCAGCCAGTCGGGGGCCTACGGCACCCACCTCTTCGCCGCCTGCCGGGCGCGCGGCATCGGCACCGGGATGCTGATCACCACCGGCAACGAGGCCGACCTCGCGGTCGCCGACGCGATCGGCTGGATGACCCGGGACGACGACCTCGACGTGATCATGGCCTACGCCGAGGGCGTACAGGACGGGCCGGCCTTCGCCGAGGCCCTGGCGGCGGCCCGGCGGGCGAAGAAGCCCGTGATCCTGATGAAGGTCGGGCGCAGCGCGGTCGGCAGCGCGGCGGCGCAGTCGCACACCGCCTCGATCGCCGGCAACGACGCGGTCTTCTCCGCGGTGCTCGCCGAGCACGGCGCGATCCGGGCCCGCTCGACGGAGGAACTGATCGACATCGCCTACGCGGCGACGCGGCGGATCTACCCGGTGCCCAATACCCTCGGGGTCATCACCATCTCAGGGGGAGCCGGCGTGCTGATCTCGGACGCCGCCGAGGCGGCCGGCCTGCCGATGCCGCCGATGCCCGAAGACGCGCAGGCGCGCCTCAAGGCAATCCTGCCGATCGCCTCGCCCCTCAACCCGGTCGATTGCACCGCCCAGGCCTTCAACGATCTGTCGCTGATCGGCCGCTTTACCGAATCGATGATCGCCGACGGCGGCTATGCGTCGATCCTCGCCTTCTTCACCCAGATCGGCGGCGCCCCCAGCATGGCGCCCGCGATCCGCACCCAGCTCAACGCCGTCAAGGCGCGCCACCCCGACCGGCTCTACGCCCTCTCGGTCCTCGCCCCGGAGGAGCGCAACCGGGAATACGAGGCCGACGGCTACCTGCTCTACGAGGACCCGGCTCGGGCGGTGGTCGCCCTCGACGCGATGGGCCGCCTCGGCGCGAGTTTTTCGGAGCCCGAGCCGGCCACCGTGCCGATGGGCGAGCCCGTCCGGCTGCCCGAGGCGACGCCGAGCGAGGCCGAGGCCAAGCGCCTGCTCGCCGCTTACGGCATCGCCACGGTGCCGGAGGCCGTCTGCACCGATGCCGAGGCGGCGGTGGCGGCGGCGGAGGCCTTCGGGTTTCCGGTCGTGATGAAGATCCTGTCGCCGGACATCCTGCACAAGACCGAGATCGGCGGCGTGCTCCTCGACGTGGCCGATGCCGAGGCGGTCCGGCGCGGGCACGCCACGCTGATCGCGCGCGCGGCCCGCCACGCCCCGTCGGCCCGGATCGAGGGCGTGCTGGTGGCGCGCCAGATCAAGGGCGCGGTCGAGTGCATCATGGGCGTCCAGCGCGATCCGGTCTTCGGCCCGGTGGCGATGGTCGGCCTCGGCGGGGTCTTCGTCGAGGTGATGCGCGACGTGGTCTTCCGCCGCTGCCCGTTCGGCGAGGACGTGGCCGAGGCGATGATCCGCTCGATCAAGGCCGCGCCCCTGCTCACCGGCGCCCGCGGCCGGCCGCCTTGCGACGTCGCGGCGCTCGCCCGGATGCTGTCGCGCCTCTCGGCCTTCGCCGCAGGGGCGGGGCCGCGGCTCGCCTCGATCGACCTCAACCCGGTCTTCGCCCTGCCGGAGGGGGCCTTCGCGGCGGATGCGGTGATCGAGGTGGGGGAGGCGGGGTGATGGGGGCATGGCTGGGCGGTTTCGAGGTGGAGCGCCTGACCCCTCCCCCCTCTGCGGGGGAGGGTGCCCGGCTGCGAGTGCGAAGCACTCGTGCGCCGGGCGGGAGAGGGGAACCACGCTTCCGTAAGGGTCGCACCCGTCTTGAAAGGCGCCTCCTCGATCAGCGTCGCGCTGCCCCTCTCCCGGCCTGCTCCGCAGGCCACCCTCCCCCGCAGAGGGGGGAGGGGTCGGGCGTGGGCGCCTCCCGAGCGGCGAACCTCGCATGACCGACCCCACCCGCATCCCCGTCATCATCGGCGTCGGCGAGATCGCCGACCGGCCCGACGTCCTCGGCCGTGGCCCGATCGGCCCCGAGCCCGCCGCCCTGATGGCCGAGGCCCTGGCCCGCGCCGACCGGGATGCCGGCGGCGGCTGGCTCTCCCGCGTCGCCTCCCTCGACGTCGTCAACGCGGTGTCCTGGCCCTATGCCGACCTGCCCGCCCGCATCGCCGATTTCATCGGTCACCGCCCGGCCCGCCTCGCCTACGGGCCGGTCGGCGGCGAGACGCCGGTGCGGTTCCTGCACGAGGCGGCGCGGCGGATCGCCCGTGGCGAGGCCGAGGTCGCGGCCCTGTGCAGCGGCGAGGCGGAGCACAGCGCGGGCGCCGCGCGCCGGGCCGGGCTGAAGCCCGAACGGGACGCCGCCCCGCCCTGGACCGCGCCGGATCCCGCCTGGACCAACCCGCGGGCGCGCGACTACCTCCACCCCCAGGCCCTGCGCCACGGCCTGTCGCAGCCGGTCGTCGTCTATCCCCTCTACGAGACCGCGCTCCAGGCCGCCTGGGGCCAGACCCCGCGCCAGGGCCGCGACGAATCGGCTCTGCTCGGCGCCGCGATGTCCCGCGTCGCGGCGGAGAACCCGTCCGGGTGGTTGCGCCGCCCGTTCACGGCCGACGAGATCGCGACCCCGTCCGCCGCCAACCGGCCGATCGCCTGGCCCTACCCGAAGCTGATGGTGGCCAACCCCGTGGTGAACCAGGCCGCCGCCCTGATCGTCACGAATCTGGCGCTGGCCCGCGCCGCCGGCTTGCCCGAGCACCGCCTGGTCCCGGTCGGCCCCGGCGCCGCCGCGACCGAGCCGCGGGACTGGCTGTCGCGCGACCGCTTCGACCATGCCCCGGCGCAGGACGCGGTCCTGGCCGCCACCCTGCGCCGGGCCGGCCTGACCCCCGCCGACCTCGCGGCGATCGAGCTCTACAGCTGCTTTCCCTGCGTGCCCAAGATGGCGCGGCGCAGCCTCGGCCTGCCCGCGGACAGCGTGCCGACCGTGGCGGGCGGGCTGACCTTCTTCGGCGCGCCGCTCAACGGTTTCATGGCGCACGCCGCCTGCGCGATGGTGCGGCGGCTACGCGACGCGCCGGGCGCGGCCGGCCTCCTCTACGGCCAGGGCGAGTTCGTGACCAAGCATCACGCCCTGGTCCTCGGTGGCCGGCCGCGCGTGCCCGACGACGCGCCGGTCTCGGTCCAGGACGAGGCGGATCGCCGCCGCGGGCCGGTGCCGCCGGTCATCGAGGCGGCGACGGGCCGCGCCATCGTCGAGACCCACACAGTGCTGTTCGACCGCGAGGGCGCGCCGGATCGGGGCGTCGTGGTGCTGCGCCAGGGCGGATCGCGGCTGCTGGCCCGGGTGCCCGCCGCCGACCGCGCGACGCTGGCGGTGCTCACCGACCTCGATCGGTCGCCCGTCGGGCGCGACGGCACCCTGTGGACGGCCCTCGACGGGCTCCTCGAATGGGAGGCGGCGTGATGGCGGATCCGGTCCTCGTCGAGCGCAACGGCGCGCATGTCGCGGTCGTGACGCTGAACCGGCCGGCGGCCCGCAACGCCGTCGACCCGTGCCTCGCCCGTGCCCTCGCGCGGGCGGTGGCCGAGACCGAGGCCGACGACGCGGTCCGCGCCGTGGTGCTCGCCGGGTCGGGTCCGGTCTTCTGCGCCGGGGCCGACCTGAAGGTGGTCTCCGCGGGCGCCGCCGACGACCTCTGGACGCCGGATGGCGGGTTCGCGGGCTTCGTCCACGCGGCGCGGGCGAAGCCCTGGATCGCCGCCGTGGACGGCCCGGCCCTCGCCGGCGGCTGCGAGATCGCGCTCGCCTGCGAGCTGATCGTCGCCGGGGAGGGCGCGAGCTTCGGCCTGCCCGAGGTGACCCGCGGCCTCGTCGCGGCGGCGGGCGGCCTCTACCGGCTGCCGAGGGCCCTGCCTAGGGCGGTCGCGCTCGAACTCATCCTGACCGGCGCGCGGTTGGAGGCGGCCCGCGCCCACGCGCTCGGCCTCGTCAACCGGCTGGTGGCGCCGGGCTCGGCCCGGGAGGCGGCGGTGGCGCTGGCGCAAACGATCGCCGGCAACGCCCCGCTCGCCGTGCGCGAGAGCCTCGCCGTCGCGCGGCTGGCGCCGGACGCCGACGAGGCGGGGTTGCGCGCCGCGAGCGCCGCCGCCCGGGCCCGGATCCAGGCCTCGGAGGATTTTCGCGAAGGCCCGCGGGCCTTCGTCGAGAAGCGCCCGCCGCGATGGACGGGGCGGTGAAGCAAGGGAGGAACCCCATGGGCATGCTGGACGGCAAGGTCGCGCTCGTCACCGGGGCCGGGGGCGGCATCGGGCGGGAGATCGCGCTCGCCATGGCGCTCGCCGGCGCCAAGGTGGTGGTCAACGACGTCGGCGCGTCCCTGAGCGGCCTCGGCGAGACCTCGGCGACGCCGGGCGAGCAGACCCGGGCCATCATCGAGCAGCGCGGCGGCGAGGCCGTGGTCAACACCGACACGGTGGCCGAGTGGGAGGCGGCGCAACGCATCGTCGCCACCGCCCTCGACGCCTTCGGCCGCCTCGACATCGTGGTCAACAATGCCGGCATCCTGCGCGACCAGATCTTCCACAAGATGACCCCGGAGGAGTGGCTGTCGGTCATCAACGTCCACCTCAACGGCAGCTTCTTCGTCTCCCGCGCCGCCGCCGAGACCTTTCGGCGCCAGAATGGGGGCGCTTACGTCCACATGACCTCGACCTCGGGGCTGATCGGCAATATCGGGCAGGCCAACTACTCGGCGGCCAAGCTCGGCATCGCCGCCCTGTCGAAGTCGATCGCCCTCGACATGGGCCGGTTCGGCGTGCGCTCGAACTGCATCGCGCCCTTCGCCTGGAGCCGGATGACGAGCTCGATCCCCGCCGAGACCCCGGAGCAGAAGGCCCGCGTCGCCAAGCTCCAGGCGATGGGGCCGGAGAAGAACGCGCCGCTCGCGGTCTTCCTCGCCTCCGACGCGGCCAGCCACGTCACCGGCCAGATCTTCGCCGCCCGCCACAACGAGCTGTTCGTCTTCAACCATCCCCGCCCGGTGCGCGGCGTGCACCGCGGCGAAGGCTGGACGCCGGAGACCATCGCCGAGCACGGCATGCCGGCGCTCTCGGGCCACCTCGCCCCCCTCGACCGCAGCCCCGACGTCTTTTCCTGGGACCCCGTGTGACCCGTCGTCCGGACGCATCGTCCGGACGACGGGTCACCAGCCCGCGCGGCACTTGAGCGAAGCCGAAATTCGCGTTGCGCAGCAATCCATCGGATTTCGAAGGACCATGACGATCAACGGACGCGCCCACATCGCCGGGGCCTACGAGCACCCGACCCGCAAGGCCCCGGACAAATCCGTGGCCCAGCTCCACGCCGAATCCGCCGCAGGCGCGCTCGCCGATGCCGGGCTCACCAAGGACGACGTCGACGGCTATTTCTGCGCCGGCGACGCGCCGGGCCTCGGGCCGCTGGCGATGGCCGACTACATGAACCTCAAGCTCCGCCACCTCGACAGCACCGATCTCGGGGGCGCCTCCTACATCGCCCACGTCGCCCACGCGGCGCAGGCCATCGCGATGGGGACGTGCAATGTCGCGCTGATCACGCTTGCCGGCCGGCCGCGCAGCGCCGGGCATTCCGGCACCGCCGCCCGGCCCGTCGTCGCCGACGCGCCGGACAGCCCGTGGGAGACCCCGTTCGGGCCGACCACGGTCAACCTCTACGCTTTGTGCGCCCGCCGCCACATGCACGAGTTCGGCACGACCGCGGAGCAGCTCGCCTGGATCAAGGTCGCGGCTTCGCACCATGGGCAGCACAATCCCCACGCCATGCTGCGCGACGTCGTGAGCGTCGCGGACGTGCTGGCCTCGCCGATGGTCGCCGATCCGCTGCACCGGCTCGATTGCTGCGTCGTCAGCGACGGCGGCGGGGCGCTGGTGGTGGTGCGGCCCGAGATCGCCCGGGCTCTCAAGCGCCCGCTGGTGCGGGTGATGGGGGCGGGCGAGGCCCACAAGGGCCAGCTCGGCGGGGAGGTCGACCTCACCTACTCGGCCGCGCGCCACTCGGGGCCCGCGGCCTTCGCGGAGGCTGGCGTCACGCCGGCCGACATCAAGTACGCCTCGATCTACGACAGCTTCACCATCACGGTGCTGATGCAGCTCGAGGATCTGGGCTTCTGCGCGAAGGGGGAGGGGGGCCGCTTCGTCGCCGACGGCAACCTGATCTCGGGATCTGGCCGCCTGCCCTTCAACACCGATGGCGGCGGCCTGTGCAACAACCACCCGGCCAACCGGGGCGGCATCACCAAGGTGATCGAGGCGGTGCGTCAATTACGGGGCGAGGCCCATCCCGCCGTGCAGGTGAAGAACTGCGACCTTGCCGTCGCGACCGGGATCGGCGGCCTGCTCGGCAGCCGCCACGGCGCCGCGACCCTGGTGCTGGGTAGGGAGTGAGACGATGACCCTGATCCCCTTGCGCGACGGCGACTGGCCCGATCCGCCCGCGAGCCCCGAAGCCACGCCCTTCGTGGCGGCGGCGAAGGAGGGCCGGTTCCTGCTGCGCCGCTGCACGGCCTGCGGCAAGGCGCACTGGTACCCGCGCAGCTTATGCCCGTTCTGCCTCGGCGAGACCGCCTGGGAGGAGGCCTCGGGCGAGGGCACGATCTACAGCTACACCGTGCTCACCCGCGAGGACCCGCCGCGTGCCATCGCCTACGTCACCCTGGCGGAGGGGCCGACGCTGCTGACGAGCCTCGTCGATTGCGAGGCCGGAGGGCTCGCGGTCGGCCAGCCGGTGCGGCTGGTCTTCGCGGCGTCGAAGAACGGGACGCCGGTGCCGTGCTTCCGGCCGGTGGGGAATTTGTCTGGAGCGCCGCCGGGCGCTCCATGAAGGGCACCATGTCCTGAAGCGTCGCGCTGCCCCTCTCCCGCCCCGCATCCGCGGGGCACCCTCCCCCGCAGAGGGGGGAGGGAAGAAGCCAGCGCCATTTCCATCCCCGGACGACTCTGCGCGGCGGGGACCCGCACCCCTCACCCCCCGCGCAGCAACCCCGCCAGCTCCTCCGACAGCCCCACGCTCTCGGTCCGCGGCAGGGTCGCGCGCGCGCCGGCGAGACCCGCCGCGGCCATCACCGCCCGCGCCCCGGCCTCGACCGAGCAGATCACCGGCACCTCCACCTGCGGCTGGACCCGCTCGGCGAGGCCCGCCAGCGCCGCGCCGCCGAGCACCACCACGTCGGCGCCGTCGATCTCGGCGGAGGAGCGGCAGGCCTCGGCCAGGCGGCCGAGGGCGGCGTCGGGGTCGCGGGCGATCTCGCCGCCGGTCGGGGCCACGGTGCGGATGCCGGCGAGGCGCTCGGAGAGGCCGAGCATCGCCACGAACTCGGTCAGCATCGGCTTCCACAGCACGCCGCCGGTGACGATGCCGATGCGCCGGCCCCGGGTGCAGGCGAGGTGCAGCGCACCCTCCGCCATGCCGACGACCGGCACCGGCGAGACCTCCTTGAGGGCGAGCAAGCCCGGATCGCCGAAGCAGGCGAGGTAGACCGCGTCGCAGCCCGCGACGTTCGCCGCCAGCGCGTCGAGGGCGGCGTGGCCGGCGATGGCCGCCGCGGCGCGGCTCGCAATGTAGCGGGCGCCGAACCGGCCGGTGGCCGGCACGACCTCGGCCGGGATCAGGCGCCGGTGGAAGATGTGCCGGACATGGGCGGCGGCCTGCTCGGTGACGGCCTCGGTGGTGTTGGGGTTGATCAGCAGGATGCGCACGCGAGTCTCCCGTCGCATCCCGCCTATCACGCCGCTACTTCTCGACGAAGGCCTTCTCGATCACGTAGTGGCCGGCCTCGCCGTGGTTGCCCTCGACGTAGTCGGCGCCAGCGAGCAGGTCGCGGGTGTCGCGGATCATGTCGGGGCTGCCGCAGAGCATGAAGCGGTCGGCCTCCCGCGTCATCATCGGCAGGCCGATATCGGAAAAGAGCTTGCCGGACGTCATCAGGTCGGTGATGCGGCCGCGGTTGCGGAACGGCTCGCGGGTCACGGTCGGGTAGTAGATCAGCTGGTCGCGGACCATGTCGCCGATCAGCTCGTGGTTCGGCAGCGTCTCGGTGATCGTCTCGCCGTAGGCGAGCTCCTGGACGTGGCGGCAGCCATGGACCAGGATCACCTTCTCGAAGCGCTCGTAGGTCTCCGGGTCCTTGATGATCGCCAGGAACGGCGCGAGGCCGGTGCCGGTGCCGAGCAGGTAGAGGTGCCGGCCGGGCATCAGGTTGTCGAGCACCAGGGTGCCGGTGGCCTTGCGGCTGACCACGATCGGGTCGCCGACCTTCAGGTGCTGCAGCTTCGAGGTGAGCGGGCCGTTGGCCACCTTGATGGAGAAGAACTCCAGCTCGTCCTCGTAATTGGCGCTGACCACGCTGTAGGCGCGCAGGAGGGGCTTGGCGCCCTCGCCCTTGAGGCCGATCATGGTGAACTCGCCGTTGCGGAAGCGGAACGACGGGTCACGGGTGGTGCGGAAGCTGAAGAGCGAATCCGTCCAGTGATGGACGGACAGGACGCGCTCCTCGTTGAAGTTGCTCATCGTGCCAGGAATCCTGAAGGCGTTCGACGGGTCGGCGGTTCTCGATTTGGGAGAGGTCATCTCGCAGGTGCGGCATCGCCGTCAAGGCGTCGTCGCACAAGCGAGGTCTGCGTGGCCGTCACGCCGCAGGGACAACCGGCTGTTCTTCGGAATGCTTCCAGTGTGTTCGCGCCCGGCAAGACCTCCGGGACGCATGCACGCCATCCCGATCGCCGCCGCCCGGTGGCGGACGGCTTGCACAGCGCCCGGCCTGCCGCCATGACGGTCCCTCATACTCCCACCCCCTAGTTTCCTGCCCTTTCGCGACGAGGCCGGCATGATCGAAGCGGCGATGATCTGGAACGAGCCCAACAACAAGTCGCACTGGGATCCCGAGATCGATCCGGGGTGGTCGCTCTTCGCCGAGACCCTCGGCTGCGCCGCGCGGGCGGTGAAGGCGGAGGCGGCGCACCTGCCGACGGTGCTGGGCGGCATCTCGCCGATCGACCCGACCTTCATCCAGATGCTCGACGGGAGGGGCGCCCTCGACCACGTCGACGTGGTGGCGGTGCACGGCTTCCCCCTCGACTGGAACCTCTGGCAGATCAACGAGTGGCCGGCCAAGATCGCCGAGATCCGCGCGGTGACGGACAAGCCGATCTGGGTCACCGAGGTCGGCGTCTCCACCTTCGGGGCCGAGGAGGTCCAGGTCTTCGGGCTCGACCGCACCGCCGAATTGCTCGTCGGCCGGGCGCCGCGGATCCACTGGTACAGCCTCTACGACCTGCCGCAGGCCTGGGGCGCCACCACCCGGCACCGGGAGGCGGAGGGCTCCTCCTACTACCGCCACTTCTATATGGGGCTGTTGCGCGAGGACGGCACGCCGAAGCCCGCCCTGGAGCACTTCGCCCGCCACACCCCGGCGCTGGGCCTGTGCCAGTGGTTCCACTACCAGGATCACCGCCTCGACGAGGCGGTGGCCTGGATGCGGCGGCTCGGGGTGACCTACTTGCGCACCGGCCTGTCCTGGGCCGATTCGTTCCGGCCGGATGCCCTCGACTGGTTCGACCGGCAGATGGAGGCCCTGGCGGAGTTCGACGTGACCGTGACCTTCTGCTTCACCCCCGAGCACCGGGGCATCGCCCCCCATCACACCAGCCCGCCGCAGGTGAAGGAGGAATTCGCCGAGTTCTGCGCCGCGATGGTCCGGCGCTATGCCGGGATGATCCGGCCCGGGCCGGCCCTCGGGCCGCAGCCGGCGATCTGACCCGCGATGACGGCCATCGCCCCGACCTCGCCGGCGGCCGAAGCCTTCTTGGCGGCCCTCGCCGATCCGGCCTGCGGGCCGGTTCCGGCGGATCACGTTGCGCTCGTCGTCGCCCACCCGGACGACGAGAGCATCGGCTGCGGCGCCCAGCTGCCGCGCCTCTCGGGCCTCACGGTGATCCACGCCACCGACGGCGCGCCCCGCGACGGGCAGGACGCCGCGCGCCGCGGCTTCCCCGATCCCGCGTCCTACGCGGCCGCCCGCGCCCGGGAACTCGACGCGGCCCTGACCCTCGCGAGGATCGCGCCGGCGCGGCGCATCGCGCTGGGCTACCCCGACGGGGGCGTGGCGGAGGCGATCGCGCCGCTCGCCCGGCGGCTGGCCGACCTCTTCGCCGCGCGCGGCATCACCGTGGCGCTCACCCATGCCGTCGAGGGCGGCCACCCGGATCACGACGCCGTGGCCCTCAGCCTCAGGGGCGCCCGCCGGCTCATCGGGCCGGAGCGCCTCGCGGTGATCGAGATGCCGTTCTACCATGCCGGCCCGGACGGCTTCGACGCCGGCAGCTTCTTGGCCACCGACCCGCCGCGCCGGGCGATCGCGCTTCATCTCGATCCCGAGGATTGCGCCTTCAAGGCCGCGCTCTTCGCCGCCCATGCGAGCCAGGCCGCGACCCTGAACCAGATCCCGATCGCGCTGGAGCGTTTTCGCGAGGCGCCGGAGGGCGGGTTCGGGGTGCTGCCGAATGGCGGGCGGCTGCTCTACGGAGCCTTAGGCGCCGGCCCGACCGGGGAGCGGTTCCGGGCGCTGGCCGAGGCGGCGGAGCGGGAGATCGGCTGACGGGTCAGTGCCCGCTGCCCGCCGGCATCGCGCGGTAGAACGCGACGACGTCGCGATAGTCCTGATCGACCGGCGCGACCGGCACGGCGAGGCGCAAACCCAGGCCCGCGAGGCCGGTGAGCAGGGCGAGGACAAGGCAGGCGCGCAGCGACGTGGAAGGGGACATGGCGCGGGGGGTGCCAGAAACGCCGTCCGGCGTAAAGCGGCCCCTTTCGCAGCGGCCCCCAGCGGCATCCATCGTGAAAACAGGTACGGCCGGGCCGATCCACGGCCTTGAGCGGAGCGAGGGGGCGGAGCTCAACTCAAGGTCGCGGCCGGCCCGGCCGCATGTCCAGCAACCTACCGGAGGGGTGATGAATGTCAACATTCGTCACTCGCCAGCGGCGCCTCGCCGGCGCCCGGTGTGCGCCAGCGCACAAAGTCGTTTCGTGTCCGAATCTTTCCGACATCTTGCTCTTGAATGTCGGCGGTGCTTGCAGGGCTGCTCCACGGAGCCGGTCGGCAGCGGAAATATCGGATTCTTCGCCGTGACGTTGCGGCGGATACGGCCGAGGTTCGGCGCCGTTGCTACCGAGGCTCGCGGGTAGGCGGGTCCCGACACCTGCCGACCCTCGCATCAGGTCTCGCGGACGGAACGTCCCAGCGACGGGCCGTCCGCCGTCGGATCCGTCGCGGGAGACGTGATCAAGCCCCGATCGTTGCCGCGAGCGCATCCTCGATCAGGCCCGAGCGGGTCAGGCCCCGTGCCTGAGCGGCCTCGTCGGCCTGACGCAGCAAGCCCTTGTCGATCGTGATGTTGACTCGCACCCGCTCACCCGTCAGGGCGCGCGGGGTGATGAGATGGGCGTCGCTCCCTGCCGCTCCTCGGCCCAGTCCGGATCGGCCACGATGGCCTCGTAGCTGCGCGCGACCGGGACAGCCTCGCCATCCGCCCGCATGGATCCGAGATGGAGCGAGAGTGCTTCCCGGCCCGCCGCGACGGCCGACGCGAAGGTTTCTCCGCAACTGGCACAGCCCGGCACGTCCGGGAAGACGACCGCATATTCCCCGCTGCGATCGGGCGGCTGGATGATGGCGATGGATCCCCGCATCCGGCTCGTCTCCCGATGCGGCTCGGATTTTCAGAGTCCCGCCTGTCTGAGGACGGCCCTCAGAGTGCCGATGGGCAGATCCTTCTTCGGGTGCGGGACGGTCACTCGCCCGGGCTTCGTAGGGTGCTTGAAGTGGTGGCGGCTGCCCTCGGACCCGCCTGACACCCAGCCGTCCCGCTTGAGCTGCGCGACGAGCTCTCGACGACACCGAGCCTGCGCGATCGTGTGTATGCGCGAAAACGGCCCCGCCGTGTCGCCACGGCAGGGCCGTCGATCGTGGGCCCGTGCTCGCGTCAGGCCGCCTGGATGTCGCGCAGGAAGCCGTCGACCTCCTGCTTCACGGTGAGCGACTGCGTGGCGAGGTCGGCGGCGGCCATCAGCACCTGGGAGGCGGCGCTGCCGGTCTCGCCGGCGGAGCCGAGGACGCCGGCCATCGCGGCGGTGACGTCCTGGGTGCTGCGGGCCGCCTGCGAGGCGTTGCGCGAGATCTCGGAGGTGGCGGCGGTCTGCTCCGTCACCGTCGCGGCGATCATGCCGCTGATCTCGCTGATCGTCGCGATGGTCTGGCCGATCTGCCCGATGGCGCCCGCCGCCTGGCCGGTGGCCGCCTGGATCGCGTTGATCTGCCCGCCGATCTCCACGGTCGCCCGGGAGGTCTGGGCGGCGAGCTCCTTCACCTCGGCGGCGACCACCGCGAAGCCGCGGCCGGCGGCTCCGGCCCGCGCCGCCTCGATCGTGGCGTTCAGCGCCAGCAGGTTGGTCTGGTCGGCGATGGCCGTGATCGTCGCGACGGCGGCGCCGATCTGCGTGGCGGCGGCGCTCAGGCTGGTCATCGCGGCGTCGGTCGCCGCGGCCTCGCGGGTGGCGTTGCCCGCGACCTCGTTCGAGCGCAGCACCTGCCGCTCGATCTCCTGGAGCGAGCTCACCATCTCCTCGGCGGCGGCCGCGACCATCTGGACGTTGGCCGAGGTCTGCTCGGCGGTGGCGCTGGAGGCCTGCGCCTGGGCGCTGGTGGTGTCGGCGACGCCCGTCATGGTGCGGGCCGTGGCGTCGAGCTCGGTCGCGGCCGAGGTGACGATCTCGAGCGAGCCCGCCACCCGGTGCTGGAAGCCCCGCACCAGCTGGTCGACCCGGTCGGCGCGGCGCTGGCGGGCCGATTGCTCGTCGCGCTGCTGCGCCTCAAGCTGCTCGCGGGCGATGGCGTTCTGGCGGAAGATCTCGACGGCTTCCGCCATCTCGCCCATCTCGTCGCGGGAGTCGCGGGAGGGCACGGCGAGATCGGTCTCGCCCTCGGCCAGCCGCTTCATCGCGGCGGTCATCCCGCCGATCGGCCCGACGATGCTGCGGGCGATCAGGATCGCGAGGCCGGCGCCGAGGGACAGGGCGACGGCGATCAGGACGAACTGGATCGTCCGCGTCCGGGCCGTCATCGCCTGGCTGTCGGCCGCGATCTCGCGGACCACGGCCTCGACCTTGGCCCGCACCGTCCGGGTGGCCTGGTCGATCGCCGTCACCCGCGGCTTGATGCCGTTATCGTAGGCCTGCCGGCTCTCCCCCGCGGCGGCGGTGTAGGCCTGGAAGGCGGTGACGTAGGCGGCCAGCGCCTGCTCGGTCGCCCGGATCGCCGGCGCGAAGGCGCCGGCGGCGTCGCTCCCATGCAGGACCTTGAGGGCGGCCTCCGCCTTGCCCGCATTGGTCGCGAAGGTCGCCGGGCCGTTCGGGTCCTGCGTCGCCAGGAAGCGCCAGTTGGCGACCCGGACCAGCAGCACGGCGCTCTCGGTCGCGGCGGCCTGGAGCACCTGCGCGTCGCCGGCGCGGGCGCGCATCTCGGCCACCATCGCGTTGCTCGCGCGGGTCAGCTCGTCGCCGCCCTTGAACAGCTTGTCCTTGGCCTCGGCCATGCTGCGCCCCGCCGCCTCCAGGCGCTGCAGGTCGGGCTTCAGGTCGCGGGCCCGGTCGCGGATCTCGCCGTAGAGCCGGCGGCGGTCCTCGGCGATCGCCCGGCTGGCCATGAGGTCGCCCGCCTCCTCGATCGAGCGGCGCTCCCCGTCGATGCCCGCGATCAGCTCCGGCCGCGGCGCGAGCCGGTACTGCTCGGCCAGGCCCGACATCGTGCTCGTCGACAGGGTCACGCCGAGCGCGGAGCGCAACAGGTCGTCGAGCAGCGCCCGGCGCTCGTACTGCTCGGTGAGGCCGGCCTGCTGGTAGATCGAGAAGCCGCCCAGGCCGGCGGCGATGATCATCAAGGATGCGAAACCGACGTAGAGGCGGGATCGGACGGTCAGCCTGCGCAACATACCATTACCCGAATGTAATTATATTCGTGTGGTGTATGTAAACATTACTAATTGCTGGTTAAGATATTACCTGGCGCATAACGCTATGATGGAGGGCGGGTATATCACAATTTCAGGTTGTGTGTACGCTCCCGACTTCGATCACGCTGCCGTGGCCAGGGGCGGCCGGCGCAACCCCGCCTCGACGCCGAGTCCGCTCCGCCCCATGGCGACCGGAGGCGGCCGCGCCTCACCCCGGCACCATCCCCTCCGGCAGCCCGGCGGCGTGATCCGCGATGTCTCCGGCGCGGGTGATCCACACCGCGTCGCGGTGTTGCGCGAGATGCGCCAGCGCCCGGCGCAGCGGCCGCAGCCGGTGCGGCTGGCCGACGAGGTAGGGGTGGAGCGCGATGCCCATCACCAGCGGCGCCGCGGAGGCGGCTTCGCGCATCTCCTCGAAGGTGTCGACGATCATCTCGGCGAATTGCGCGCCGGAATCCTTGCGCCCGACGATGGAGGGGATGTCGTTCAGCTCCTGCGGATAGGGCACCGAGAGGATGCGCCCGCCGCCGCGGGTGGAGAACCAGGTCGGCTGGTCGTCGTGGCACCAGTCGAGGAGGTAGCGGTAGCCGGCCTCCGCCAGCAGGTCCGGGGTCGTGCGGCTCTGCGAGATCCAGGGGCCGAGCCAGCCCGCCGGGGCCCGGCCCTCCTCCCGGGTCAGGGTCGCGGTGGCCTCGGCGATCAGGGCCCGCTCCTCGTCCTCGGCTAAGGTACCCTGGCGCTCGGCGTTGCTGCGGCCGTGTCCCACCACCTCGTCGCCGCGGGCGCGGAACGCGTCCATCAGGCCGGGGCACTCGGCGTAGATGCGGCTGTTGACCAGCACCGAGGCCGGCAGGGACAGGTCGTCGAACAGTGCGGCGAGGCGGAACACCCCGACGCGGTTGCCCCAGTCGCGCCAGGCGTAGTTCAGCACGTCCGGCTGCGGCCCGCCCGGGGCCAGCTCGGCCCCGAGGCCGCCGCCGAACGCGAAGCACTCGACGTTGAGGGCGACGTAGACCGCCAGCCGTTTGCCCTCCGGCCAGTCGTAGGCGGGGCGCCGCGGCAGGGGGCTGTAGGCGTAGCGCCCGTGCGGTCGGGCCGGCGGGCGGGCCTCGTCGCTCATCCGTGTCTCCGTGGTCTCAAGGCTGTTTCGCGGGCGGCTCCGCCGGGGCGGCGGGCAGGAGGATCCCCGGGGCGATCTTGCCCTCGGGGCCGTACTCGCCTGCCACCGCCCGGCAGGCGGCGTCCCGGTTCTGCATCATCTGGTTCGACATCAGGGCGAAGATCGTCTGCACCTTGGCGCCGAACGGGCCGCGGGGCGGGCGCACGTCCTCGATCGACACCTGATAGCGCGCGAGCAGCGCCTCGAACGGCGCGGTGCCGATGCGGTAGCCGCAGACATTGGCCGCCGCGAACACGTAGGCCGCCGTCTCCAGCGCCCGGGGCGGGGGTGCGTTGCGGATGCCCTGCGCGCCGGCCGCACCACCGACGAGCGCGCCCGTCAGGGCGAGGAGCAGGGTCGGGCGCATGACGGGGATCCTCCGGACGGGGCCGCGCGGTCTGGGGCCGGGCTTCGGCACGGGAGCGAAGCTAGCGCGGCCGGCCGCCTGCGCCAGGGTGAGGGGATTGGACCATCGTCTGCTCGTCGCCCTTTCCCGGACGACTGGAGCGTCAGCGGAAGGAGATCCGGGATCCAGCGCAAAAAGTCGCGAAGCGTCTGCCTGTCTGCAACGTTGCAGCATTCGGAGCCGCTTCGCGGCACTTCTCTCCTGGGTCCCGGATCTCCTTCCGCGTCGCTCCAGTCGTCCGGGAAAGGGCGTGGAGGGATCGTGAAACGGGCGATGGCTTTCGCACCAGCCGCGCAGCCGCGGCCGGTTCCTGCAAAAAACTACCCACCAGTATCCGTCCCGCCCATGGCCGCCCCCGCCCTCCGGCCTATCTGCCGTCCGACGCGACGATGGCCTGAGGGCGCATGACCACGACCTTCTTCCTGGTGCGGCACGCCGCCCACGACCGTCTCGGCCGCGTCCTGTGCGGGCGGATGCCCGGGGTGACGCTCGGGCGCGAGGGGAGGGCGCAGGCCGAGGCGCTCGCCGCGCGGCTCGCCGGCGAGGGGCTGGCGGCGGTCCTCGCCTCGCCGCTGGAGCGGGCGCAGGAGACCGCCATCCCGCTCGCGGCCCGGGCCGGGCTCGCGGTCGAGACCCTGCCGGCCCTGAACGAGATCGATTTCGGCGCCTGGACCGGGCGGAGCTTCGACGCCCTGCACGGCGATCCCGTCTGGACCGGCTGGAACCAGGCCCGCCACGTCACCCGGCCGCCGGGGGGCGAGACGGCGTTGGAGGCGCAAGCCCGCGTGCTGCAGGGGCTGGAAGCCTTGCGTGCCCGCCACGGCGAGGCCCGCCTCGCCCTCGTCAGCCACGCCGACGTGATCAAGCTCGTGATCGCCCACGCCCTCGGGCTCGGGGCGGACGCGATGCAACGCTTCGAGATCGGCCCGGCCTCGGTGAGCGTGCTGGTGCTGGGCGCCTGGGGCGCCAAGGTCGAGAGCCTGAACGAGCGGGCCTTCCTGGGGAGCCACGCATGACCGACGAGACCTTGCGCGCCCAGTCTCTACACGCCGAATCCCTGCGCGAACGGGCCGAGGCCCTCGGGCCGTGGTTCCACAACATCGAGATCGCGCCGGGTGTGTTCACCGCGCCCGGCCACTTCCTCGGCGACTACCCGATGGTGAAGTGGCGCACCTTCGCCGATGCGGTGCCCCGCGACCTCACCGGCAAGACGGTGCTCGACATCGGCTGCAATGCCGGCTTCTACGCCGTCGAGATGAAGCGCCGCGGCGCGGCCCGGGTGCTCGGGATCGACGAGGACGAGCGCTACCTCGCGCAAGCCCGCTTCGTCGCCGAGGCGCTGGGCGCCGAGATCGAGTTCCGCAACCTCTCGGTCTACGATGTCGGGGCGCTGGGCGAGCGCTTCGACGTGGTGCTGTTCATGGGGGTGCTCTACCACCTGCGCCACCCGCTCCTCGCCCTCGACCTGATCCACGCCCACGTCGCCGGCGACCTGATGGTGTTCCAGTCGATGCAACGGGGCGCGGGCACGATCGCACCGGTGGCGGCGGATTACGACTTCTTCGATGCCCGCCATTTCGACGATCCGGGCTACCCGAAGCTGCACTTCATCGAGCACCGTTACGCCGGCGACCCGACCAACTGGTGGGCGCCCAACCGCGCCTGCACCGAGGCGATGCTGCGGGCCTCCGGCTTCCGGATCGAGGCGCATCCGGAAGAAGAGGTCTATCTCTGCCGCCGGGTCACGATGCCGGACGCGGGCCGGCCGGTCACCCCGGCGCGGCCGGAGGCCTGACCGGTACACGGGGCGGTCCTGCATCCTATAACGGGTCACGGGGTACGCGATTTGCCACGCTCGCGGCGCCCTCGAGGATCCGCGCGCCCGTGACCCTTCCCCCCCGATGAAGCCCCGGCCCGTCCCCTTGCCCCTCCGCCGCGGCACCCTGCGCGAGCCGGGCCCCGACCTCGCCCGGCTGCCGGTGGCGCCGGACCTCGCCGGCATCAACGTCGCCGAGGGCCTGCGGGCGGCGGTCGCCTTCGCGAGCATCATCCTGCTCGAATGGTGGCTGGCCTGGCCGCCGCTCCTCACCATGGCGCTCGCCGCCAACCTGACCTGCTTCTGCGACATCGGCGGGCCGATCCGGCCGCGGCTGCGGGCACTCCTCGCCTTCGCGGGGCTCGGCGGCCTGTTCTGGGGCGCCTTCGGGGTGATGGAGGGCTACGGCCCGGCCCTGGTGCTGCCGGTGGCGCTCGTCGTCATCTTCGGCTGCACCTTCGCGCGGGTCTGGGGCGTGCCGGCCCAGACCGTCGGCAACGTGCTGGTGGTGGTGCTCTGCCTCGCCCTCGACCGGGCGCTCACGGTCGAGCAGGGCGCGGTCGTCGCCGCGATGTTCTGGGCCGGCGGGCTCTGGGCCACCTTCCTGGCCCTCGTCGTGTGGCGGCTCCACCCCTACCGGCCCGCCCACGCGGCGATCGGCGGCGTCTGGCGCGGGCTGTCGCGGCTGGCCCGCGACCTGCGCCGGCTCTCCGCCGAGCTGCCGGGAGACGACACGAACGGGGTCGACACGAACGTGACCGAGTTGGCGGTCTGGGAGGCCCATGCCCGCGGCCACCGCCGGGCGGTGCGCGACGCCATCGAGGCCGCCCGCACCCTGGTGCTCGATCTCGCCCGCAGCCGCGCCCGCCTGTCGGAGCGCAATGCCCGGGCGCTGATCCGGCTGGAAGCCGCCGAGCAGCTGTTCGGGGTGATGATCGCCCTGTCGGACTATCTCGAGCGCGCCACCCCGGCGCAGCGGGCGGAGGCCGCAAAGCTCCTGCGCCTGCTGCCGCCGATGCTGAAGATCCTGTCCCGGGCGATCCGCCGCGACCGGCCGGTGGACCTGAGGCGCATCGAGCGGGCGCTCGCCCGGGCGAAGCCCGCCGCCGACGCCGACCCCGCCTATCGCCGGATGGCCGAGCGCATCCTCGACCGGGTGCGGATCGGCGCCAAGCTGTCGGGGCCGGAGGACCTCGCCGGCGGCGGGGGGCTGGCCGGCGCGCCGGCCCCGCCCTGGCGCGAGACGGTGCTAGCCCCGCTGCGCGCCAACCTGACCTGGTCCTCGGCCAATCTGCGCCACGCCGTGCGGGCGACCGTGGTGGCGCTGCCGGCGCTCGCCGTCACCTTCTGGTGGCCCGGCCCCTTCACCCACTGGCTCACCATCACGGTGGTGCTGACGATGCAGCCCTTCTACGCCGCCACCTGGCAGCGGGCGCTGGAGCGCATCGGCGGCACGGTGCTGGGCGGGGTGATCGGGGCGGTGCTCGCCTTCTACGCCACCTCGCCGCCGATCCTCGCCGCCATGATGGTGCCGCTCAGCGTGATCGGCTTCGCCGCCCGCGGCGTGAGCTACGGCACCTTCATCGCCTGCCTGACGCCCCTCGTGGTGGTGCTGGTGGAACTCGTCGAGCCCGGCCACTCGTCCTGGGAGATCGTCGGGATGCGGGCCCTGTTCACGGTGCTGGGCGGCGCGGTGGCGGTGCTGGCGGGCCTGCTCCTGTGGCCGCTCTGGGAGCCGGGCCGGGTGCGCGACGCGCTGCGCGCCGCGCTGACGACCCACGCCCGCTACGCCGAGGCGGTGGTGGCGGAGCGCTTGGGCGAAGGCACCCCCGCCGCCGCCGAGGCCGCGGCCCGGGCGGCGGGCCTCGCCAGCAACAACCTCGAAGCGGCGCTCTCCCGCGCGCTCCAGGAGCCGCGGCGGCGCGGCCGCTCCCGCATCGAGGCCGCGATGGTCGCCGACGCCACCCTGCGCCGCATGGCCGGGCGCCTGGCGATCCTGCGCCACGAGCCCGAGCCGGCCGGGGCGGACGCCGCGGCCTGGCGGGCCTGGCGCGACTGGCTGGCCGGAGCGCTCGCCCGCACCGCGAGCGGCGAGCGGTTGCCGCCGAAGCCGGACGGGGCGGATTCGGCGGCGTTCGGGCGCATCGCGGCCCAGGTCGAGCTCCTGGCCGGGACCTTGAAGCGGGCGGGGATCGGCGGCGCGCCGCCGTGACCTCCCCAAAAAATGAAAATGGCGCGGGTTTCCCCTCCCCCGCGGGCGGGGAGAGAACTTCATCGACCTCGTCGTCGATGAAGTGAGCGCAGGCGAAAGCCGGAGCGAGGGTGAGGGGGTGTGTCCGGACACGGCTCCTCCGGAAACACCCCCTCACCCTCGCCCTGCGGGCTCCCTGAGTACCCGACAAGGGGTACTCAGGCCTCTCCCCGCCCGCGGGGAGAGGAGAATTCCCGCGCTCCATTCTTTTCCCGGACATGCTCCCGCGAAGGCCGCGCTACGCCGCCCTGACTTCCCCGAGGAACGCTCCCACCGCCGCGCTCATCGCCGCCGCCTGCCGGCCGAGATCCTGGGTGGAGCCGGTGACGCGGGACGCGGCCTCGGCGGTGCCGCCGGCATCCTCGCGCACCCGGTCGATCAGGCGGGCGACCTCGTCGGTGCCGGCGCTGACGTCGCGGGTGCTGCGGGCGATCTCGGCGGTGGCGGCGCTCTGCTCCTCGACCGCGGCGGAGATCATCGCGCTGCTCTCGCTGACCCGCCCGATCGTCTCGCGGATGCGGGCGATCGCCTCGACCGAGCCGCCTGCCGCCGCCCGCATGGCGTCGATCTGGCCGGCGATCGTCCCGGTCGCCCGGGCGGTCTGCTGCGCCAGCGCCTTCACCTCGGCGGCGACCACCGCGAAGCCCCGTCCCGCCGCCCCGGCGCGGGAGGCCTCGATCGTGGCGTTCAGCGCCAGCAGGTTGGTCTGGCTGGCGATGCCGGTGATCAGCGTCACCACCTCGCCGACCTGCGCCACCGCCCCGGCGAGCGCCGTCACCCGCGCCGCCACCGCGTCGGACTGCGCCACCGCGTCCTCCGCCACCGCGTGGGAGCGGCCGACCTCGCCGGCGATCTCGGCAATGGCGGCCCGCAGCTGCTCGGCGGAGCGCGCCACCTGCTCGGTCCCGGCCGAGGCCTCGATCACCGCCGCCGCGACGGCGGTCGCCGCCTCGGTCGAGCGCGCGGCATTGCGCGACAGGGCGCCCACGGTGCCGTCGAGGGCGAGCGCCTGGTCGGCGACCGCGCCGATCGCCGCCCCGACGCGCTCCTCGAAGGCCTGGGCCAGGGCGGCGGTGGTGCGGCGGCGGCTCGCCTGCTCGGCGGCCGCGTAGGTCTCGAGCAGCACTTCGAGGTCGAGCCACGCCGCCCGGGTGAGGGCGCCCTGGAGCGCCGCCGCATCCCTCCGACCGAGCAGCCGGCGCGGGCCGGCGAGGCCCAGGGCCTCGGCGAGCCCCGCCGACACCGTGGCGTGGCAGATCGCGACCGCGTAGGCCGGTACCCGCCGGGCGTAGAAGACCGAGGCCAGCCGCTCGGCGGAGGCCGTGAAGTCCGGCCCGAAATCGCCGCTCACCACCCGCACCCAGTGCGCCACCCGGGCCGCGTGCACCTCCGGGTCGCGCAGGGCCTCCTGGATCTCCGGCCAGTCGCCGAAGCGGGCGTTCCACGCGGCGAGCAGCCCCGGCAGGCGCTCGCGCGCGAAGCCGGCGAGGCCGCGCAGGCGGGTCCGGTCGTCCTCCGTGAGGCCGAAGGTGGCGAAGCGCCGGCTCTGCGCGGCGGTGACGACCGTCTGATCCATGGCTCAGTTGCACCTGCTCGGGTACACAACTGATGCGAGTAGTTCGATAATTTTCGGTTATCGCCGATCG
This sequence comes from Methylobacterium sp. 17Sr1-1, assembly GCF_003173775.1. NCBI lineage: Bacteria > Pseudomonadati > Pseudomonadota > Alphaproteobacteria > Hyphomicrobiales > Methylobacteriaceae > Methylobacterium > Methylobacterium sp. 17Sr1-1. The sequence continues at coordinate 3,473,151 of NZ_CP029552.1, forward strand.
ATTGGGCCGCTAATCATTGCCTGTGAGGTCCTCCGGCCCGCCCGCCAGGCTGCGGACGCAGGCGGCGATCTCCCGGCGCAGCCAGGCGTGGCCCGGATGGCGCTCGACCCGCCGGGCCCAGACCAGGACCGAGGCGGTGACCGGCAGGTCCGGATCCGCCGGCAGGGCCGCGCAGGCGACCGGGTGCACCGTCGCGAGGGTGCGGGCGATCCGCCCGGCCATCACCGCCACCAGGTCGGAGCGGGCGAGGATCGGCGCCGCCGACAGGAACGGCGCCGCCATCGCGATGCGGCGCGAGCCCAAGCCCCGGCGCGACAGGATCGCGTCGAGGAAGCCGACATCGTCGCCGGTGGAGGAGACGACGAGGTGCGCGAGATCCGCGAGACGCTCGTAGGTGAGGGGCGAGGCGAAGGCCGGGTGCCCGCGCCGCGCGACCACCGCGAACCCGTCCCGGATCAGCGTGGTGGTGCCGAAGCGCTCGCCCTCGACCCGGCCGGCGCCGACGATGCCGAGATCGACGTCGCCGCGATCGAGCAGGTCGTCGACCCGCACCGTGCCGCTCGGGCTCATGTGCAGGCTCAGGGACGGCGCCCTCTGGCCGATCCACTCGGCGATCGGCGCGGCCAGGACCACCGCGGCGGTGTTGTTGAGCACCAGGCGGAAGCGCGCGCCGGACGTGGCCGGATCGAACCGGTCCTGGTGCAGCGCCCCCTCGATCTCGGCCAGCGCCCGGCGCACCGGCTCGGCGAGGTCGAGGTCGAGGGCGCGGGGCGTCGGGCTCATGCCCTCCGGCCCGCGCACGAACAATTCGTCGCTGAGCGCCCGGCGCAGGCGCTGGAGCGCGTGGCTCACCGCCGACTGGCTCAGGCCCAGCCGCTCGCCGGCGCGCGTCACGTGGCGCTCGCGCATGATCGCGTCGAACACGATGAGCAGCTTGAAGTCGAACGCGTCCCAGTTCACGGGCGCGGGTTGTAGCCGAGGCGGGCGGTGGCGGATAGGCGCGACGCGTGAACCCTCCCCCCCACGGAACTCGGGCTTGCCCGAGTTCCGATCCTCTGCCCAAGTCGGGCAGGCCCGACTTGGGATGGGGGAAGGTTCGCCCGCGCGTTTCGAAACGCCGGACCTACGCCCGCTTCAGCTTCGTGATCGTCTCGCCCGGCACGCCCGTGAAATTGTTCGACAGGAGGTAGCGCGGGCTCGCCTTGATCCAGGTGTCGAGGTCGATCTCCTCGAACTTGCCGTTGTCCCAGGTCTGGACGATCTCCAGGTCCTCGTCACCGATATTCTTGATCGCGTGGCCGAAGCCCATCGGGATGTAGGCGACGTCGCCGGGCTTGAACTCGGCGACCTTGCCGCGCCCGCCGGAGCCGAACAGCGCCACCTGGCCCTTGCCTTTGAGATAGTAGTGCCACTCGTTGGCGTTGACGTTCCAGTGCAGCTTGCGCATCTGCCCCGGCCGGATCGTCATCACGCCGCCCGACATCGTCCGCTGGATCGGCCACTCGTCGACCGTGGCGAGGCGGAAGGTGCCGCCGTCGAACTCGCGCACGGCGCGCGGGTCCTTGAGCAGGCGGAACTTGTGGGTCGACTCCTTCGGCCAGGGCGCGTCGAGGGCGTCCGACACCGGGATCACCGGGCCGGCCTGGATGTAGGCCTCGCCCTTCGGGAAGGCGTCCAGCGCCTCCGGCGACAGGCCGAATTCCAGCGCCAGCATGTCCTTCGGCGTCACGTCGATCCAGTCGGTGATCGAGAACGTGCCGTGCTCCGAGAAGGCGCCGTTGTCGAAGGACAGGATGAAGTGGCAGGGCTTGTCGCCGATGGTCTGGATCGAGTGGCCGTGGCCCTTCGGGAAGTACCAGAGGTCGCCGGGCTCGTAGTTGTTGATCTCGCTGGCGCCCGACGGATCGAGCACCACGGTCTGGCAGCGCCCGTCGATGACGTAGGCCCACTCGGCCGCGATGGCGTGCCAGTGCAGCTCGCGCGAGGCGCCGGGCTCCAGGAACATGTGCACGCCCGCGATCCCCTTGCTGATGGGGAACTGGTGCACCGTCGCCTCCTTGGCCCAGCCACCGGAGGTCACCTTCGGGCTGTTGCCGTCGAGGGAGAAGCGGAAGTCGGGCATCGCCCCAACATCCTTGGGATCGTGGTAGGCGACCTTGGCACCCGGCGGCAGCGAGACCGACTGACGGCCGAAGCCGCCATCGCCCGGGTTGCCGTGGTCGTGCTCCAGCGCCTTCGCGCCCGTCGCCATCACGCTGGCGCCGAGCGCCGCCGATCCCAGAAAGAGCCGCCGCGTCTGGTCCATGATGCGTCCCCCTGCGGCCGGCCTCGCGCCGGCCGCCATCCGTCGGGCCCTGTCCCCGGGCCGTGGTGGGGCAAGCTGAGCCAAGGCGGTGCGCCCGTGAAACGCATTGTCGGCATTCGCGCATGCTGCGCATTCATGATGCCGCACGAGGATGGAATGAGGGGCGGAGATGTCCTGGTCACCGATGTCCTGGCAGGTCTGGGCGCTGGTCTCGGCGGTGTTCACCGCGCTCACGGCGGTGCTGGCCCGAGCCGGCAGCGCCGGGGCGGAATCGGACGCCGCCGCCTTCATGCGCTCGGTCGTGATCCTGCTGGCCCTCGGGGCGCTCTGCTTCGCCACCGGCCAGTGGCAGGCCCTGCGGGCGCTCACCGGGCGCAACCTCGGCCTGCTCAGCCTGTCGGGGCTCGCCACCGCCGGCTCCTGGGCCTGCTACTTCCGCGCCCTCAAGGTCGGCGGCGCGGCGCAGGTCGCGACCCTCAACAAGCTGTCGATCGTGCTGGTGGCTTTGTTCGGCGCAACGATGCTCGGCGAGCGGTTGTCGGGGGTGAACTGGCTCGGGGTCGGGCTGGTGGTGCTCGGGGCCTATCTGCTCACTTGGCGGGGGTGATCACTTGGCGGGGGTGAAGCCCCCGGGAGGATCGGCGACCGTCCGGGCCATCCGGTCGCCGATCCACGCCGCTCGCGCCCCTCGGCCGCCATGGGTTTGTCGGTCAGGGCGACGTAGCGGCTGCCGTCCGGCTGGAACGGGTGCAACGCCGTCAGACGGCCCGCCTTGAGATCGTCCGCGACCATGTGGAGCGAGGCCAGGGCAATGCCCTGGCCGGCGACCGCGGCTTCGAGCATCAGGGAGAAATGCTCGAACTGCACGTCGCGCGAGCCGAGGAACGGCGGGTGGCCCCGCCGCCGCCAAGCCGGCCACGCATCCGGCCGGCTGCGCGTGTGCAGGATCGGCAGGCCGGCTGTCCCGGCGAGGGCGGGTGCGCAGACCGGTCCCATCGCCTCGTCCGCGAGGGGGCAGACCGCGAGGTGGCCGGGGATCGGGAAGTCGTCCCGCCGGATCGCGAGGTCGACGCGGTCGCGCCGCAGGTCGATCCGCCCACCCGCCGCCAGCACGCGGATGTCGAGGCCGGTCTCGGCGCGCAAGGCCGGCAGGCTCGGGATCAGCAGCCGGAGGCACAGGGTCGGCTCGCAGGAGACGACGAGCGGCGGGTCGTCCTCGCGGCGCGCGAAATCCGCCAGGGTGTCCTCGAGCTGTGCGAAGGTCGTCGAGAGCCTGTCGGCGAGCCGGCGGCCCCGCTCGGTCAGGAAGAGGCCCCGGTTGCGCCGCTCGAACAGGGGCTCCCCGAGCTCGGCCTCCAGGTTCCGGATCTGCTTGCTGACGGCACCGTGGGTCACGTGCAACTCCGCGGCGGCCGCCACCAGGCTTCCGTGGCGCGCCGCGGCCTCGAAGGCGCGCAAGGATCCGAGGTGCGGCAGGCGGGTGCGGGTCTCGGGCATCCTGTGAGCGATCCTCACGCATCGGCGGACAGAGTTTCGATTTTCGCGCGCCCCCCGCCGTGATCCCCTTGCGGTCGCGCTGTCCAGGCGCAGGTCTATCGGAGAACGGCGTCATGGAGCAGGCTCTGCTCATCGCATCGGTCACGTGGCTCGCGGTGCTGAGCCCCGGAGCGGATTTCGCGGTCGTCAGCCGCAACAGCTGCCTGTTCGGCCGCCGCGCCGGGCTCGCGGCGGCGGCCGGGATCGCGCTCGCCTGCTGGTTCCACGTCGCCTACGCGATGGCCGGGGTGGCGGTCATCCAGCGTTTCGCGCCGGGCGCGCTGGAGATCGTCAAGGTCGTGGGCGCGCTCTACCTCGTCCATGTCGGCATCGCGACGGCCTCGACCCGGCTCGAGCCGGCCGACGCCGCCTCGGCCTCCTCCCGCCGATCGCTCGGCCGCGACATCGCCGTCGGTGCCCTGACGAACGGCCTCAACCCCAAGACCTCCCTGTTCGTGCTGAGCCTGTACAGCCAGCTCATCGGCGCGGAGACCTCGGTGCCGGTCCAGATCGCCTGGGGCGCCTTCATCTCATTGTCCCACCTCGCCTGGTTCGCGGCAGTGTCGCTGTTCCTGTCGCGCGTGGCGGTGCGGGCCAGGGTGCTGCGGCATCAGGCGGCCCTGCGCCTTGGGATCGGCGCCGTGCTGGTGAGCCTGGGCGTCGTGCTTCTCCTCACCCGCCTCTGATCGCTCACGGCCAGACCTTGATCGCCACCGGCCGCCGCACGAGGTCGCGCTCCGAGGTGATCTCGCAGCCCTTGGTCTTGAGGGTGACGTAGAACAGCGCCGCGCTGTCGCCGACGGTGTCGAAGTTGCGGCCGGGAGCAGTCGGGTCGATCAGCGAGGGATAGCTGACGAGCTCGCCCCCGGCGGTGCAGGGATCGTCGTAGAGCGTCGCCCCGGCGACGAGCAGGCGCGGCGCATCCCAGGTCAGCAGGTCGCGCGACGTGCTCCAGTAGAGGCCCGACCGCGAGAAGACGCCGCCGGCGGCGGCCTGGAACACCGCGATCCAGGCGCCGGTGCCGCGGTGGCGGCTCACCGAGCCGACCGGGGCCGGGAACGGGGCGATCGGGGCGCAGGAGCCGGCTGGTTTCGCGCCCTTCAGGTAGGGGTTGGGGAAGCGGGCGGTGAAGCCTTTCCCGTCCCACGCACGCCAGCGGGCGGGGTCCGAGACGTCGTCGCTGCGAAACAGGCAGACGCCGAAGGGCTGGCCGGTCCAGCCGGTGGTCGAGGCGTAGAAGTAGCGGGAGCGGCCGTCGGCAAAGATGTTCGAGGGGTTGAAGAAGCCGCGGTGGCGGCCCTGCTCGACCTCCTGGCGGAAGGGCGGCGCCGCCACCACCGTGGGGGGCGTCGCGCGGGTGAAGCTGCGCCCGCCGTCGGTGGAGCGGGCGGCCAGCACGGCGTTGTACCAGCAGGCGAGCATGCCGGTGGCGCGGCAGCGGCCGTGCTCGTCGGCGTGGTACTCCTCGTGCAGCAGCGCCTCGACCCGGGTGCCGTCCTCGGTCCAGGTCGCGGTGATCCAGGTACGGTCGTCGAACGCCTCGGGCTCCGGCTTGAAGGCGGAATCGAGCACGATCCGGCAATCGAGCGTCAGGCCGTCGAAGTCGCGGCCGCGCAGGGCCCGGTTGCGATAGTGCATCCCGAACAGCGCGATCCCGCCATCGGCCTCGCGCAGGGCCCGGGCGGGGGCGTCCGGCACGTCGTGGCCGTCGCAGGCGTCGCGTCCGGCCTTGAACACCGTGCGGGCCGGGCCGACGAGCGTGAGCGCCGAGAGCGGAGGCTCGGCGGCGGCCGGCACCGTCACGGCCGCGACGCAGAGACACGCGAGGAGGAGGCGGAGGAGCATGCGGCGTCCCTGGACTTGACGGCGAAGCCTGCCCCAGAGTGCTTGAGGCTTGCTTTCGGCGATCCGCCGGATCGGCCGCCCATCCCGAGGACTTTTTTTCCGATGCTGCTCCTGATCGTCGGCCTCGCGCTGTTCCTCGGCACCCACGCCTTCACGATGGCCCGCGGCCCCCGCGCCGCGCTGATCGGGCGGGTGGGGGAGGGGCCCTACAAGATCGGCTACTCGCTGGTCGCGCTGCTCGGCCTCGTCGTCACCGGGATCGGCTACGGCCAGTACCGGGCGCACGGCTACATCGAACTGTGGTCGCCCCCGGTCTGGACCCGGCACCTCGCCCTGCTGCTCGTCCTCCTCGCCTTCATCAGCTTCGTCGCCGCCTACCTGCCGGGGCGGATCAAGGCGCGGCTCAAGCACCCGATGCTGCTCGGCGTGAAGATCTGGGCGACCGCGCATCTCCTCGCCAACGGCGATCTCGGCTCGCTCATCCTGTTCGGGGCGATCCTGGCCTGGGCGGTGATGGCCCGGATCAGCGCCAAGCGCCGCGACGAGGTGAAAGCCCATGCGGGGCCGGTCGCGGCGCCCGCCGGCTGGCGCAACGACGCGCTCGCCGTCGTGATCGGCGTCGCGGCCTGGTTCGTCTTCGCCCGGGTGCTGCATCCCTGGCTCATCGGCGTCGCGGTCTGGCCGGGCCAAGCCTGAGATCGGCCGAGCCTGAAGCCGAGCAAGCTTGATCCTCAACTCTTCTCGCGAGGCCTGACTTCCCGCCGGGACTGTGCTACGCGACCGGCCCTGTCGCACGGTCGCGGCGAAGAGCCCACCGGGTCCTTGGTGCAGGTCCCTGGTGGAGGCGAGCCAAAGAGATCATGAGCGAGAACGAGTTCATCCGCGAGGTCAACGACGAGTACCGGCGCGACCGCCTGGCCCAGATCTGGTCGCGCTACAGCGGCGTGTTCATCGGTCTCGCGGTGCTGGTGGTGCTGGGGGTCGGCGGCTGGCGCTACTGGCAGCACGCGCAGGCCCAGCAGGCCGAGGCGGCGAGCCTGCGCTTCGAGGAGGCCCTGCGCCGCGCCAAGGGCGGCACGCCGGAGGATGCCGAGAAGGCCTTCGCGGGCGTCGCCGCCGACGCGCCGTTCGGCTACCGCCTGCTGGCGCGCCTGCGCGCCGCGGCGGAGGCCGGCAAGGCCGACCCGGCCGCCGGGGCCAAGGCCTACGCGGCCATCGCCGACGATTCGGCCGTCGGCCAGTCCCTGCGCGACCTCGCCCGGCTGCGCGGGGCGCTGCTCCTCGTCGACAAGGACGATGCCGGCGCGCTCAACAGCCTCCAGAGCCTCGCCGCCCCGTCGAGCGCTTTTCGCCATACCGCCCGCGAGACGCTGGGCCTCGTGGCGCTGAAGAAGGGCGATGTCGAGGGGGCGGGCCGCTGGTTCGACCAGATCGCCGCCGACCGCGAGACCCCCGCGGGCCTGCGCCAGCGGCTCGAGATCTATGTCGGCCTGGTGGCCGGCGGGCCGGTGCAGGTGACCGAGGCGGCGCCTCCGGCTCCCGCCGCGCCGCCGCCGCCGAGCCTCCTCGGGACGCCTCTGCCCGCGCCCGACGCTCACGACTCCGACGCACACGAGGACGCCCCGGCGCCCGAGGCTCCGGCTCCCGAGGCGACGCGCTAGAGCATTTTCCGACGAAGTGGACACCGGTTCGTCGAAGAAAATGCGGCAAAATCAAAGATCCAGAACGCCATCCGATCGCGCAGCGATCGGATGGCGTTCTGGAAATCCCGTAGCGCGGGGCTCTTTCGTCCCGCATCATGTTGAAGAGGGCGGCGCGCCTCGCGGCGTGCCCGCCCGCTGCTATTTTCAGGAAGACCTCCATGTCGATGCCCATCGTCGCGATCGTCGGGCGTCCCAACGTCGGCAAGTCGACGCTGTTCAACCGCCTCGTCGGCCGCAAGCTCGCGCTCGTCGACGACCGCCCGGGCGTGACCCGCGACCGGCGCGAGGGCGAGGTGCGTCTCGGCCACCTGCGCTTCCGCATCCTCGACACCGCCGGCCTCGAGGAGGCCGAGGCCGATTCGCTGGCCGGCCGCATGCGCGCCCAGACCGAGGCCGCCATCGCCGAGGCCGACGCGGTCCTGTTCGTGATCGACGCCCGCGCCGGCCTGCTGCCGGCCGACCAGCCCTTCGCCGAGCTGGTCCGCCGGGCCGACAAGCCGGTGATCCTGCTCGCCAACAAGGCCGAGGGCGGGGCCGGCATGGCCGGGGTCTACGAGGCCTTCGCGCTGGGCCTCGGCGATCCCGTTCCGCTCTCGGCCGAGCACGGCGAGGGCATGGGCGACCTGCTCGATGCCCTCGAAGCGGTGCTGCCGGAATCCGACGACGACGACGAGGAGGGGGGCGAGGGCAAGCCGCTCAAGGTCGCGATCGTCGGCCGGCCGAATGCCGGCAAGTCGACCCTGATCAACCGGATGCTCGGCGAGGACAGGCTGCTCGTCGGCCCCGAGGCCGGCATCACCCGCGATTCGATCTCCCTCGACTGGGAGTGGCGCGGCCGCCGGATCAAGCTGCACGACACCGCCGGCATGCGCCGCCGCGCCCGGATCGACGACAAGCTGGAGAAGCTCGCGGTCTCGGACGGGTTGCGCGCCGTGCGCTTCGCCGAGATCGTGGTGGTGCTCCTCGACGCCACGATCCCGTTCGAGAAGCAGGACCTCACCATCGTCGACCTCGTCGAGTCGGAGGGGCGCGCCCTCGTCATCGGCCTCAACAAGTGGGACCTCGTCGCCGACCAGCCGGGGCTCCTCAAGGATCTCAAGGAGAAGGCGACCCGCCTGCTGCCGCAGGTGCGCGGCGCGGCGGTGGTGCCGCTCTCGGGACTCGCCGGCGAGGGCATCGACCGGCTGATGCACGCCGTGGTCTCGACCGCCGAGGTGTGGAACCGCCGCGTCTCGACCGCGAAGATCAACCAGTGGCTGAGCGAGGCGACGCAGGCCAACCCGCCGCCGGCGGTGTCCGGCCGGCGGATCAAGATCCGCTACGCCACGCAGGTGAAGTCGCGGCCGCCGCACTTCGCCCTGTTCGGCAACCAGCTCGACGCTCTGCCGAAATCCTACACCCGCTACCTCGTCAACAGTCTGCGCGAGGCCTTCGACCTGCCGGGCGTGCCGATCCGCCTGTCGCTCCGGACCTCGAAGAACCCGTTCGACAAGGGCGAGTAGGGCTCGGACGAAGTGGGCTCGGGCGAGTAGGCGAAGGGGCGGGGAGGACCTGGAAGCGCGCGGTCAGCGCGGCTTCTGGTCGGCGGGGAGGTTGCGGGCGTAGGCCTCGCGCTCCTCCTTCTCGCGGATCAGCTTCTCGTAGGCCGCCTTGGCCTCGGGCGAAACCGTGAGGGTGCGCGCCTGCGCTGACTTGCGCTTCGGGGCACGCTTGAACCGGTCGGTGGATTCGCTCATCGCCTGAACACCCCCGTGTTGACTGATTGCGGACGAAGCTACCGCGTTCGACGGGCCTTGGCGACCGCGAATGACCGAGCGGCAGGCGGAATCTCGCAGGTCCGAGAGAGCTTTGCCGGCTGGGTCGGAGGCCCCGGGGGCGGCGGAGCCCGGGCCCGGCCCTCACCCCGCCAGGTAGGCCGCCAGTTCCTCCGGCGCGCCGGTCGGGAACGTCTCCCGCAAGTGGTCCAGGAAGGCGGAGACCCGGGCGCTGAGGAGCCGCCGCGACGGGTAGAGCGCCCACAGGGCGATCTCCGATCCCGCCACGTCGCCCCAGGCGACCAGCCGGCCGGCGGCGATGTCGTGGGCGACGAGGGAGACCGGCAGGCGCGCGGCGCCGAGGCCGGTGCGGACCGCGTCGCGGATCATCACGAGCGACGACAGGGCCAGCACCGGTGCGACGGCGAGGCTCGACCCGTCCGCCAGGGCCCAGACCGTCCGGTCCTCCATCGCGCGCACCACCGCCGGGGCGCATCCCCCTTCCGCCGGGCGCGCGAGGCCGGGTCCCGCCACCACCACCATCCGGTCGCGCAGGAAGGCCCGCCCGACCAAACCCTCGTCCGGATCCGGGTCGACCCGGATCACCAGGTCGTAGCCCTCCTCGACCATGTCGACGGCCCGGTCCTCGGTCGTGACCGCGAGGCGGACCTCCGGATATTTCAGTGCGAAGCCCGCCGCGACCTTGCCCATCGCGACCTGCGAGAACAGCAGCGGCGCGCTGATCCGCAGGCGGCCCCGCACCCGGCCCCCGCCCGCGGCGATCGCCGCCGCGGTCTCGTCGAGCTCGGTCAGCAGGGCGCCTGCCCGCGCGGCGAGCGCGCGCCCCTCCTCGGTCAGGGTCAGGACCCGCGGGCCGCGCTCGAACAGGCGCAGGGACAGGCTCGCCTCCAGTTCCGCGACCCGGCGCGACAGGGTCGCCTTCGGCCGGCCCGTCGCGCGGGCGGCGCGCCCGAACCCGCCGTGACGGGCGACGACGACGAAATCGGCCAACGCGAGCAGGTCCATCCGTTCCACCCGAGCGATCGTTCCACTCACGAGACGGTGCGTCCAGATCGGACGCCTATCGGTCCGAACCTGGATCGCTCATCTTGCCTGTGTGTTCAACGACGAACCCGGAGCAATCCCATGACGATCCTGGTGACAGGCGCCACCGGCACGGTCGGCCGCCACGTGGTCCGGCAGCTCGCCCGGCGCGGGGCCGATATCCGCGCCCTCGTCCGCGATCCTGCCAAAGCGGATCTCCCGACGGGCGTCGCGGTTGCGCAGGGCGACCTCCTCGACGTCGACGCGATGCGCGGCGCGCTGTCGGGCGTCTCCACCCTGTTCCTGCTCAACGCGGTGGTGCCCGACGAATTCACCCAGGCGCTCGTCGCCCTCAACCTCGCCCGCGAGGCGGGGGTCGCGCGGGTGGTCTACCTGTCGGTGATCCACAGCGACCTCTTCGTGAACGTGCCGCACTTCGCCGGCAAGTACGGCGTCGAGCGGATGATCGAGGCGATGGGGTTCGAGGCGACGATCCTGCGCCCGGCCTACTTCATCGACAACGACCGGACCGTCACCGACGTGGTGCTGAAACACGGCGTCTACCCGATGCCGCTCGGCCACAAGGGCCTGGCGATGGTCGATGCAGGCGATATCGGCGAGGTCGCGGCCCTGGAACTGATCCGGCGCGAGCGGAGCGCCGGACCGCTCCTGCGCCTCAACGTGGTCGGACCCGACACGCTGACCGGTCCGGACGTCGCGGGCATCTGGTCGGAGGCGCTCGGCCGCCCGATCGCCTATGCGGGCGACGACACGGCCGCGTTCGAGCGGTCCTTGCGGGCCTTCATGCCGCCCTGGATGGCCTTCGACATGCGCCTGATGAGCGAGCGCTTCCGGACCGACGGGATGATCCCGGAGCCGGGCGACCGCGAGCGCCTGACCGCGCTGCTCGGGCGCCCCTTGCGCGCCTACCGCGACTTCGCCGCCGGCGTGGCGGCCTCCGCCGGGTAGGTCCCTTCGGCCGCCGCCGATGCGATGAGGCCGCCCCCGTCCCCGGCCCCGCACGGGCCGGCCGACGGGTGCGGCTGCCTCAGACGGAGGGCGCGAGCGTCTCGGCCGGTCCCCGGCCGATGCGGCGCGCCCAGGCGATCGACGGCTTCTCGACGAATTCGTAGAGGCATTCGGCCAGCAGCAGGGCCGTCGGAATCGCCAGTGCCACGATGACGGGAACCGGCAGGAGGCCGGACAGCCCCGTCTTCAGGCCGTCGAGCAGCACGACATGGGTGAGATAGAGGCTGTAGGAGATCCGGCCGAGCCACAGCAGGACGGGCAGCATCAGCACCCGGCCCATGACCGGCCATTCCAGCGCGAGGACGATCAGGAGGATCGCGGCGATCAGGCTCAGCTGATCGAGCAGGACGCTCATCAGGACGAGCGCGGCGACGAAGCTCGCCAGCGGGTAGCGCGCGACGGCGGTGAAGACGGTGCGCCGGCCGTGGCAATCCCAGGCCAGGAACGCGCCGACGCCGAAGCAGACGGCGAACCGTGCGGTGATCACGGCGGCCGCGACGGGATCCGCCGAGCCGTAGGGGAACTGCCCGATCCGCAGGGCGACGAACGCCGCTTCGGTGCCGAGGAAGAGGACGGCCATGGCCCAGAAGGCCGCGCGCGGCCGCCGCAGGATGACGAAGCAGATCAGCGGCATGACGAGCGACAGGCGGATCTCGTAGACGAGAGACCAGCTCGGTGGATTGATCGACGTGCCGGCGGGATGGCCGGTAAAGGCGAGGTAATGCAGCCAGCCCGCCGGATCGACGATCCCCGTACCGGCCGCCACCAGCATGCCCCCCAGCCCGGCGACGAGATAGGGCGGATACAGCCGGGCGAACCGTCGCGCGGCGTAGCGCGCGTAGCCGTCGCGCCGGCGACCGTTCCAGAGGGCGGTGGCGAGGACGGTGCCGCTCAGCACGAAGAAGAAGATGACGAAGCTGCGGCCGTTGGCGAAGACACGCAAGGGAGTGTGGTTCAAGGTGCCGTCCGGCAGGGCCATCTGCAGGCAGTGCGTCACCAGCACGCCGAACGCCGCCACGCCGCGCAGGGCATCGAGGGCATGGTAACGGCCCGGCTCGTGGCGCTCGGCCACGCCGCCGGCACTCCCGATCGGCGCCATTCGCTTGCCTATCCTGGTCTTGGACAATATTCCGGTATGCTACAGGCGGAGCCTTAATATTTTATAGATTCGAGTATCGCGAATTCTTGTATAGACGTTGATTGATCGAATCCCATCCGCCCGAGCGATGGCGTCTCGTCCGGCGAGAGTCGGGTGTGCCGGTCTCTTCGGGCGACGGAGTCGTCGGTCCGCCGCGCCGCCGGTCGCTTTCCTCGGGTCCCGCGGGCGTCGTGGCGGCCGGAACGCCGGAAGGAGGCTCTATGGATCGTCGCCTCGGCGGCAGCGCGGGATGCCGTCCAGGAGGCTGAGCGACGGAATGTAGAGATGGGCCAATCTCGACGGCGAGATCCCGTCGCGAGCGGCGACGGCCATGCCTTGGAGGATGGCGGTATACAGATCCGCCAGCGCTCCGATCGGGAGATCGGGCCGCAGCCGGCCCTCGGCAACGTCCCGTTCGATCCGCGCCGCGATATGGTCGCTCCGTTCTCGGCGAAGCTCGGACAGCTTGTCCTGGATCTCGGGGGATGCCGGAGCATTGCCCGCCGCCGCCATCACGATGAAGCATCCATAGGGATGGCGGGGCTGGGTGAAGAGGGTGATCGCGGCATCGAACATGGCGGCCAAGCCATGGGCCGCATCCCGTGCGTCGTTCAAGGCGGACAGCAGGCCCACCGCATAATGCTCGCAGTAATGCTGCACGGCCTCGCAGAACAGCGCCTCCTTGGAGCCGTAGGCGGCGTAGAGGCTGGGCGAATTGATCCCCATCGCCGCGACGAGGTCCCCCATCGACGTCGCCTCGTACCCCTTGCGCCAGAACGCCATCAGCGCGCGATCCAGGGCGTCCGTACGGTCGAAACGTCTGGGGCGGCCCCGCTCGGCCATGCGCGCCTCTCTTTCTGTGTCGTTTGGCATATAATTCCCTCGACAGGATTCTCCCACCCGCCTATTTGTGTGTCGATCAGCACATAAATGGAGCGACCGATGCCGACCTCCTCGTTCTCCGGACGAACCGTGCTCGTGACCGGCGCGGGCGGCGGGATCGGCCGGAGCATCGCGGCAGCCTTCGCCGCCGAGGGTGCGAGCCTGGTGCTGACCGGGCGACGGAAATCGGAACTGGACGAGACCGCGAGGCTGGTCCGCGAGCGCGGCGGCGAGGCCCGCGTGTATGCCCTCGACGTCACCGACGAGGCCGCGTTCTCGGCGATGGTGGCCGGGATCGGCAGGCTGGACGTCGCGGTGAATGCCGCCGGCACCCTCGTGGCGGGGGCGATCGACGACATAGAGGCGGAGGCGTTCTCGCGCGTCCTCTCGGTCAACGTGCTCGGCCTCTGGTTGTCGATGAAGCACGAGATCCGGGCGATGAAGGCGAGTGGCGGCGGGGCCATCGTCAATATCGGGTCGAATGTCGGCGCGCGCCTCGTGCGCCCGTCCCTGGGGGCCTATGCCGCCTCCAAGGCCGCGGTCAGCTCCCTCACCCGAACGGCGGCGATCGAGGCGATCCCGCACGGCATCCGGATCAACGGCCTGTGCCCCGGCCCCGTCGATACGCCGATGTCCATCCGGCCGGGCGAGGACCGCCAGGGGCGGGATGCCCGGATCGCCGCCACCAATCCGTCCCGGCGGGTCGCGCAGCCGACCGAGATCGCCGGAGCGGCGCTCTGGCTCGCCTCCGGGGCCGCCGGCTACATCGTCGGGCAGGACATCGTGATCGATGGCGGCGCCTCAGCCTGAATCGGAGACCGTCACGATGGCCGAAACCCGATCCGCGACCCTGAACAGACCGGCGACACCACTCGTGGTGTATAGTCTCGGTCTGACGATCTTCGCGCTGACCACCTCCGAGTTCATGGTTGCCGGCATGATGCCGGCGCTGTCCGTGGGCCTCGGCTCCTCCGTCGCGAAGATCGGCTATCTCATCGCGCTCTACGCCGTGGCGATGGCGGTCGGCGGCCCCCTGGTCACGGCGCTGCTGCTGCACGCGCGGGCGCCGGACAAGCCGGCCCTCCTCGTGTTGCTGATCCTCTACGTCGCGGGCGGTGTGCTGGCGGCCGTCGCGCCGGGCTACGGCGTAATGGCGGTCGCCCGGGTCGTGACGGGGGCCACCAGCGCGGCATGTTTCGGGGTCGCCCTCACCGTCGCGGCAGGGCTGGCCGGTCCCGAGGCGCGGGGCAGGGCGGCGTCGATCGTGCTCGGCGGGCTGATGCTCGCGCCCGTCCTCGGGCTTCCGGTCACCACCTGGATCGGCCAGACGTTCGGGTGGCGGGCGAGCTTCTGGTCCGTGGCAGGGCTCTCGGCGCTCTGCACCGCCATCGTCCTGTGGGTCGTCCCCTCCACCCATCGCCGGGAGGCCCAGGCCGGGCTGGCACCGGAACTCGCGGCGCTGAAGAGCCGCGGGCTGTGGGCGGCCTACGCCACGAGCGGCCTCATCATCGGCGCGACCTTCGCCGCCTTCAGCTATGCCGGTCCGCTCCTCGTCTCGGCGGTGGGCTTCCCGGAGAGCGCGCTGCCGATCCTGCTGGCCGTCTACGGGGTCGCCAACGTGGTCGGCAACCTGATCGTCGGGCGTTTCGCCGATCGCTACACCATGCCGATCCTGGCCGGCGGCCTCGTCCTGCTTTCCGCGGCCCTGGCGGCCTTCGGGGCCTTCGCGTCGCACGGCTCGGTCGCCCTGACGGCCTTCCTGGTGATCGGCCTGGTCGGCGTTCCGATGAATCCGGCGATGGTCGCACGGGTGATGCGGGCGGCGCATCCCGGCGCCCTGGTCAACACGATGCACACCTCGGTCATCACGACCGGGCTGGCTTTCGGCACCTGGGCGGGAGGGGCTGCGATCGATGCCGGCTTCCGGCTCACGGCACCGTTATGGATCGGATTCGTCCTGGCCCTTCTCGGTCTCGCCAGTCTTCTCGCCGGCCGTGCGGCCGGCGCGAGACGGATGATCGCCGAGGCGTCGCCGCGGCGATCCACCGGAACGCCCGATCTCATCCGATGACGGGTGCCACTCCGATGGGCCCGGCACGCGCGGTCCCGGGTGGTCCTGCCGCGGACGATCGATCGACTGTCATCGATCAGCCCATCAAAGGCTGGAGACGGGCCTCAGCCCCGCCCCCGCCCCACCAGCCAGGCCGGATCGAACCAGCGGTCGGCCTCGCCGTCATAGGGCAGGCGGGTGATGTCCCATTGCTGGATGAAGGGCGCGTAGACGTTCCAGACCGCGATGCCGCCGCCGACATAGACGCGCCGACCGGGATAGCGCGCCAGCACCGCGAGCGGGTCCTCGTGCGAGCGGATGATCGCGATGGTGCGGTCCTGGTAGGCGAAGTCCGGCACGGCCTCGATGGTCTTGGGGCCCGCGATCAGCACGTGGCCCTGCGTCACGGCGAAGAAACGCGTCACGTCCTCGACGTAGAGCGGGTCGGTGTTGCCCTCCCAGGGCAACCGCCCGTGGAGGCCGAGCTGGCCCCGCTGCCCGATGGCGCACATCGCCCGCACGTCGATCATCGGCTCGGCATCCTCCGGTCCGGGCTCGAAAGGCCCCGGACCGACTGATAGCCCGCCCGCCGGGCCGGGGGCCAGCCGGCCGAAGGGCGGGGGCTCACGATCGGCAAATTACGATCGGCAAATTACGATCGGCAAGTCACGACCGACAAGTCACGACCTGCAAGCCACTGCCTCCCGGCCCGTCTCCTTCCGCGCCGCCCGGCCCGCATTCCGGACCTCCGGCAAAGCGGCCGCCGGCATCGGCTTGCCGTAGAGGTAGCCCTGGAGCTGGGTGCAGCCCTCCCGGCGCAGGCAGGCGGCCTGGTCGGGGGTCTCGACGCCCTCCGCGGTGGTGGCGATGCGCAGGCTGCGGCTGAGCCCGGTGATCGCCCGCACCACCGCCAGGGCCTCGTGGCTGTCGCAGATCTCGCGCACGAACGAGCGGTCGATCTTGATCTTGTCGAACCGGAACGCGCACAGGTAGCTCAGGGACGAGTAGCCGGTGCCGAAATCGTCGAGCGCGATCCGGGCGCCGAGCTGCTTCATCTGTTCCAGCAGCGCGAGGTTGTTCGCCGAGGCGTCGAGCAGCACCGATTCGGTGATCTCCAGCTCGAGCCGGCCGGCGGGCAGGCCGGAGGCGGCCAGCGCCGAGGCCACCTGGGCGGCGAGCGCCGGGCTGCGGAACTGCGCCGGCGACAGGTTGACGGCGACGCTGCGGCCGCTCGCCCAGCGGCTCGCCTCGTGGCAGGCCTCGTGCAGCACGAAGGCGCCGATCGCGTGGATCAGCCCGGTCTCCTCGGCGATCGGGATGAAGTCGAGGGGCGAGATCGGGCCGCGCACGGGATGCTGCCAGCGCAGGAGCGCCTCGTACCCGATCGTCTCGCCGTCCTGCGCCCGCACGACCGGCTGGTAGTGCAGGCGGAGTTCGCGCCGGGCGATCGCTCCGCGCAGGTCGGCCTCGATCAGGCGGCGGTAGCGGGCCGCGGTCGCGAAGGCGTCCTGGTAGCGCAGGAACCGGCCGCGGCCCCGGCGCTTCGCCTCGTAGAGCGCGAGGTCGCCGCAGCGCAGGAGCCCCTCGCCGCTGTCGGCATCGGCGGGCGCGAGGGCGATGCCGACGCTGAGGCCGGTCTCGATCCGCTGGCCCTCGACCTCGATCGGCTCGCGCGCCGCCGCGATCAGCCGCTCGGCCAGGACCACCGCCTCTTCCTCCGCATCCGTGGCGACGAGCGGGGCGACGACGGCGAACTTGTCGCCGTTGAGGCGTGCCAGGCAATCGCCCGGGCGCAGGACCTCCCGGAGCCGACCGACCAGGGCCCGCAGCATCTGGTCGCCGACCGGATGGCCGAGGGTGTCGTTGATGCGCTTGAAATCGTCGAGGTCGATGCACAGCACCGCCGTACTGGTTCCGGCGCCGGATCCCGAAGCCGCCGCGGCCAGGGCCTCGCCGAGCCGCTGCCGGAACAGCTCGCGGTTGGGCAGCCCGGTCAGCCCGTCGTAATGGGCGAGATGATGGATCCGCATGCTCGCGGCGCGCTCCTCGCTGACGTCCTCGGCGATGAGCAGGCCGTGGGGCGGCTGCTCGCCGTGCCCGCCGATCGCCAGGGCACGCATCCGGAGCGTGCGCAAGCCCCGGGCGGTCTGGACCGGCAGCTCGCGGGTGACGGCGGCGGGATCGCCGGCCCCCGCCGCGGCCGGCTGGCCGGCCGCCGCGGTCGGCTGGCCGGCCGCCGCGAGGGCGGTCTTCAGGAGCGCCGCGACGGCCGTCGGCAGGACCGCCTCCGCCGGCCGGCCGACCAGATGGCCGGTGCAGCCGCACAGCAGCAGCTCCGCCTGCCGGTTGGCGAGCCGGATCAGACCCGTCGCGGCGTCCTGCACGACGACGCTCGAGGGCATGGTGGCGATCACGCTGTCGAGGAAGGACGTGGTCGCGGTCAGCCCGTCGCGGTGGCGCTCGGCGATCTCCTTGGCTTCCAGGAGCCGCAGCTCCTGCGCCCGCCGGTCGCTGCGGTCGCGGGTGATCTTGGCGAAGCCGACGAGGCGGCCGGCCTCGTCGCAGATCGCGTCGATGACGACCTCGGCCCAGAACGAGGTGCCGTCGCGGCGGATGCGCCAGCCCTCGGCCTCGAACCGCCCGGTCTCGCGCGCCTGGCGCAGGCCGGTCTCGGGCAGCCCCGCCGCCCGGTCCTCGGGCCGGTACAGGCAGGCGAAGTGCCGGCCGATCATCTCGTCGCCGGTGAACTGCTTGGCCCGCTCCGCCCCGGCATTCCAGTTCACCACGATCCCGTCCGGATCGAGCATGAAGATCGCGTAATCCGTCACGCCCTGGACGAGCAGCCGGTACATGACGTCGGTGCTTGTTGCAGTCACGGCTGGCCGTCCCGTCTGCGGCCGGACCCCGGCCGGGTCCCGTATGATGGGGTTCCCTTGCGTCCTAATTGGGATGAAGGTCCTAAAACCGTCTTAAATCGCGCCGCCGCAGAGCTCAAAAGGCGTCTGACTAAGAGGAAGGACCGCCTCTGACGCCTCGACGGGCATCTTATGCGTCGCAGGGGCGAAATGCCACATAATAGGACTAAAGTCCTATATTTGTCGGTGAAATAGTCGAGCGTCGGGCCTGGGGATAAAAGGCGTATCAGGCTGCAAGCCCTTCTCGCGGCACGGGCCGGCCCGCCTGCGAGGCGCCGGGATATCCGCGCGGCCCCCCGCGACCTGCACGCGCGGGCCCCTGCCGATCGAAACGATCAGCGGCGACGGAGCCGCGGCGCGGCTCCGCCCGGTCAGGCCGGCTTCTGCGGCGTCAGGACGCGGCCGGTCGGGAAGTCGAAGATCATCCCGCTCTCGGTCGAGGCCGGGCTCGCCAGGCGCACGATGTGGGGGGCCAGGTCCTCGGGCGTGCGCAGGGTCTCCGGATCCTCGCCCGGCATCGCTGCCTTGCGCATCGCGGTGCGCAAGGGACCGGGATTGAGCAGCATCGCGCGTACCGGCGTCGAGGCGGTCTCGGCCGCGTAGGTGCGCACCAGCGCCTCCAGGGCCGCCTTCGACACCGCGTAGGGCCCCCAATAGGCCCGGCACGACGAGGCCGCGCCCGAGGTGACGAACACCGCCCGCCCCGCATCCGAGCGCCGCAGCAGGGGATCGAGGGAGCGGATCAGGCGCCAGTTCGCCGTGACGTTGACGTCCATCACGCTCGACCAGACCTTCGGGTCGACGTGACCGAGCGGCATCAGCTTGCCGAGCACGCCGGCATTGCCGACGAGCACGTCGAGCCGGCCCCAGC
Organism: Methylobacterium sp. 17Sr1-1; assembly: GCF_003173775.1. Classification (NCBI taxonomy): domain Bacteria; kingdom Pseudomonadati; phylum Pseudomonadota; class Alphaproteobacteria; order Hyphomicrobiales; family Methylobacteriaceae; genus Methylobacterium; species Methylobacterium sp. 17Sr1-1. The sequence continues at coordinate 3,492,223 of NZ_CP029552.1, forward strand.
GCTCGTGGATCGCCGCACCCAGGCGGTCGATGGCGTCGTAGTCGCACAGGTCGAGGGGGACGAGGGTGGCGGAGCCGCCCGCCGCCCGCACCGCGTCGTCGAGGTCCTCGAGGGCACCCTGTGTGCGGGCGACCGCGATCACGTGGGCGCCGGCCTCGGCGAGCGCCAGGGACGCCGCGCGGCCGATGCCGCGCGAGGCCCCGGTGACGACCGCGATGCGGTCGGCGAGAGGCTTACCAGAGAAAGGCTTGCCGGAGACGGGCGTCTCGGGGAGGGGAGTGTCGGACATCGGATCAATCGGCCTCGGCGAGGATCGCCATCCGGCGCGGCGAGGCGACCGCGAGGTCGGTCAGCGGCGTGGGATAGTCGCCGGTGAAGCAGTGGTCGGTGTATTGCGGGCAGGCGGCGTCGCGGCCCTCCTCGCCCATCGCCCGGTAGAGCCCCGGGATCGACAGGAAGGCGAGCGAGTCGGCGCCGATATACTGGCGCATGCTCTCCAGGTCGTGGGTCGCGGCGAGCAGCTTCTCCTTCTCCGGCGTGTCGATGCCGTAGAAGTCGGGATGGGTGATCGGCGGCGAGGCGATGCGGAAATGCACCTCGCGGGCGCCGGCCTCGCGCATCATCCGGACGATCTTCACCGAGGTGGTGCCGCGCACCAGGCTGTCGTCGACGAGGATGATGCGCTTGCCCTCGACCGCGGCGCGGTTGGCCGAGTGCTTCATCCGCACGCCGAGCTCGCGCACCGACTGGGTCGGCTGGATGAAGGTGCGGCCGACATAGTGGTTGCGGATGATCCCGAGCTCGTAGGGCAGCCCGGTCTGCTGGGCGTAGCCGAGCGCCGCCGGCACGCCGGAATCCGGCACCGGGATGACGATGTCGGCCTCGGCCGGCGATTCCTTCGCCAGCTCGACGCCGATGTTCTTGCGCACGGAGTAGACGTTCTTGCCGTTCACGATCGAATCGGGACGGGCGAAGTAGATGTACTCGAAGATGCAGGGACGGAGCGGCTGCGCCCGGGCGAAGCGGATCGACTCGATGCCGTCTTCCGAGATCACCACCATCTCGCCGTTCTCGACGTCGCGCACGAAGCGGGCGCCGATGATGTCGAGGGCGCAGGTCTCGGAGGCCAGGATGTAGCGGCCGTCGAGCTCGCCCAGCACCAGCGGGCGGATGCCCAAGGGATCGCGGGCGCCGATCAGCTTCTTGTTCGTCATCATCACGAGGGCGTAGGCGCCCTCGATCTGGCGGAGCGCATCCATCACCCTGTCGACGATGCGGACGTGGCGCGAGCGGGCGACGAGGTGGAGGATCGCCTCCGTGTCGGAGGTCGACTGGCAGATCGCGCCGTCGCGCACGAGCTGGCGGCGCAGGAGCAGGCCGTTCGTCAGGTTGCCGTTATGGGCGACCGAGAGGCCGCCGGTCTCGAGCTCGGCGAAGAGCGGCTGCACGTTGCGCAGGATGGTCTCGCCGGTCGTCGAGTAGCGCACGTGGCCGATCGCGGCCTCGCCCTTCAGGCGCTCGATCGTGGCGAGGTCGGAGAACGAATCGCCGACGAGGCCCATGCGGCGCTCGGAGTGGAAGACCCGGCCGTCGAACGACACGATGCCGGCCGCCTCTTGGCCGCGATGCTGCAGGGCGTGGAGGCCGAGCGCCACGATCGCGGCGGCGTCCGGATGGCCGTAGATGCCGAAGACGCCGCACTCCTCGCGCAGGGTGTCGCCGTCGAGATCGAGATCGCCGCCGAACGCCTCGCTCGCCCCGGGGGCACCCCGGAAGGTTTCGCTGCGTGCTGACATGATGAGAAGCCCCTGGTGGCCGGTCACCGCACGGCCTCGCCTCGCCGACCCCGCGCACCGAAACCTCCGCGCGCGGGCCTGATGTCTCCAGCGAAGCAGGGTCCGGGCCGCGCCCGCCGGGGAGCGTTGCGTCCGGAATCTCACCTCGCGCCGGCTATGTAGTCGTTGCGGTCGGCGGAACCAAGGCGTCACGCGTGCGTTGCGCGGCGTACCTCACATGCAAAGGGCGCCGGTCGGGCGCCCTTCTCGTCGTGCGGTTCAGTGCCGGTTCATCAGGGCCGGTTCAGCGGCGCGGGCTGGCGTCGGTCCGGCGCTGGGGCGGGGTGTCGGCCTCCGCCGGGGCGTCGGTGCCGGGATCGGTCTCGGGCTTGGGCTTGCGGAACTGCTTGAGCAGCCCCTCCGGGTTGTCCGGCAGCATCGCCACGAGCTTCTGGCCGCTATTCTCCAGGATCTCGCGGCTGCGGGCCTGCTGGGCCCAGTCCGGCACCTTGCCCTGGACCAGCCAGGCGAGGAAGACCCAGCCGATGACGCAGATCAGGAAGCCGCGGGCCGCCCCGAAGGCGAGGCCGAGGCTGCGGTCGACCGCGCCGATGCGCGAATCGAGGATCAGGTCCGAGATCTTCACGGTGATCACCGAGACAACCAGCAGGGTGACGAGGAAGATCGCGGCGATCGAGACCACCAGCGAGACGGTGTCGCTGGAGACGTGCTGCTTTACGGTCGGCAGCAGCAGCGGGTGCAGGGTCCAGGCGAGGCCGGCCGCCGCGACCCAGGCCACGATCGCCAGCACCTCGCGGGTGAAGCCCCGCACCGCCGCGAGCAACGCGGAGATGACGACGACACCCAGCACGACGAGATCGAGAACGGAGAACGGCATCGGCAGGAACGGTTCGGGGGCTGTAGCGTTGCCTCGGGGTTCGCGGCTGCCCTGACCGCCGGGGTTGTATACGCTGCCGGATCGGATCCGTCACCCTCGCGCTGACAGGCCGTCCCGCTCAGATGTCCTCGTCGTCGTAGGCCGGCATCCGCTGCGGCTGGCGCCGCCCGCCGCGGACCGGCTTGCCGCTGGCCGCCACCCCCGCCACCAGGTCGGCGATGTGGCGAAGGCTCTCCGCTGGAAACCCCGTGCCGGACCCGTCGCGGCCGGCGCCCTCGCGCCCGATCCCTTCGCGACCTTGGGGCATCAGGGCCTTGGCGAAGCCGAGCTTCTGCGCTTCCTTGAGCCGCGCCGGCGCCTGCGCCACCGGGCGGATCGCCCCCGACAGGCCGACCTCGCCGAAATACACCGCGTCCGACGGCAAGGCCGCGCCGGAGAGCGAGGAGACCAGCGCCGCCGCCACCGCGAGATCGGCGGCGGGCTCGCCGATGCGCAGGCCTCCGGCGACGTTGAGGTAGACGTCGTGGCCCCCCAGGCGGATGCCGCCATGGGCCTCCAGCACGGCGAGCACCATCGACAGGCGATTGGGATCCCAGCCGACCACGGCGCGGCGCGGCATGCCGAGCGCCGAGGGCGCCACCAGGGCCTGGATCTCGACGAGGAGCGGCCGCGTGCCCTCCATCCCGGCGAAGACCGCGGTGCCCGGCGCCGCGAGGTCGCGCCCGGCGAGGAACAGGGCCGAGGGATTCGGCACTTCCGCCAGGCCCCCGTCGGTCATCTCGAACACCCCGATCTCGTCGGTCGGGCCGAAGCGGTTCTTCACCGCCCGCAGGATGCGGAAATGGTGGCCCTGGTCGCCCTCGAACGAGGCGACGGCATCCACCATGTGCTCGACGACCCGCGGTCCGGCGATCTGCCCGTCCTTGGTGACGTGGCCGACCAGGATCACGGCGGTTCCGGAGGTCTTGGCGAAGCGGATCAGGCTCTGGGCCGAGCCGCGGACCTGCGTCACCGTGCCGGGGGCCGACTCGACCGTCTCGGTCCACATCGTCTGGATCGAATCGATGATCGCGAGCGCCGGCGGCTTGCCCTGGCTCAGGGTCGCGATGATGTCCTCGACGTTGGTCTCGGCGGCCAGCTCGACGGGCGCGCTCGCGAGTCCCAGCCGCTCGGCCCGCAGGCGCACCTGGCCCACCGCCTCCTCGCCCGAGATGTAGGCGACGCGCTCGCCCCGCTTCGCCAGGGCGGCGGAGGCCTGCATCAGCAGCGTCGACTTGCCGATGCCGGGATCGCCCCCGAGCAGGATCACCGAGCCGCGCACGAAGCCGCCGCCGGTGACCCGGTCGAGCTCGGCGATGCCGGACGAGGTCCGCGGCGCCTCCTTGACCTCGCCGGTGAGGCCTTCCAGCGGGAAGATCCGGCCGCGCGCCCGGCTCGGCCGCGTCGCGACCGGCCCGGAGACGGGGCTTGCCGCACCGGTCTCCTCGACGATCGTGTTCCAGCCGTTGCAGGCCTCGCAGCGCCCGCGCCAGCGGTTGTAGACCGCGCCGCAGGACTGGCAGGCGAAGGTCTGGTGGTTCTTCGCCATCGGCGGCGGATCTCCGAGAGGGGGGGCCGCGCGCCGGCAGCCGCGTGTGTTCCTGATATGTCCCGAGGCGTGCCATGGTGCAACCGTGAGCCCGCGACCATTCGGAAACGAAGCTGCCGCGCTGGCGTCCCAATCCCCCGCGACAGCTTGGGCGCAACTCGCGTGAAGGAAGCGTGCCCGATGTCCCGGTCCAGCCAGGGTTTTCACTACGACCGCGTCCAGCGCGGCTTCCACTGGCTGATGGCGGCCCTGATCGTGGCGGCGCTCGGGCTGGGCATCTACGCCGCCTGGCAGGTGCCCGGCACCTCGCCGCGGCGGGAACTCCTCGACATCCACAAGTCGCTCGGCCTGACGGTGCTGCTGCTCCTGCCGCTCCGCTTCGTCTACCGGCTCGTCGCCGGCGAGCCGGCCTACCGTGCGCCGCCGACCCGCAGCGCGCATCTCGCCGCGAGCCTGGCGCACCTGACCCTCTACGCCCTGATGCTGCTGCTGCCGATCAGCGGCTACGTCTACTCGGCGGCGGGCGGCTACGGCCTACCGTGGTTCGGGGTGTTCTCCTTCCCGCGCGTCGTCCCGGTCGACAAGGCGCTGTCGCAGGCGGGTTACGGCGCGCATTACTGGATCGGCTGGGGTTTGGGCGTCGTGCTCGCCCTGCACCTGCTGGCGGTCGCCTGGCACGCCTGGATCCGCCGCGACGAGGTGATGGGGCGGATGTGGCCGCGGCGGGGGGCCAGGGCTTCCGCTTGATCTGCTCCGATAAAAGTAAAGCTCGGGATTCCTCCTCTCCCCGCGGGCGGGAGAGGGCCGAACCCTCGTTCAGAGGGTTCGGCAAGCCCGTGTAGCGAACCGGAGGTTCGCCGCGAGGGTGAGGGGGTGGTTCCGGAGAAGCCTCATCCGTCGAGACCCCCTCACCCTCGCTCCGGCTTCGCCTGCGCTCGCCGCGTTCCCTGGACGGGAACACGGCCCTCTCCCCGCCCGCGGGGAGAGGAGAGAAACCGAGCTTCTTCTTTCATCGGACAGCTCTATCGCTCACGATGAGAGAGGACCTTGCCCTCAAATTCGTCAGGCACAGGCGGAGAACGCATTCTCCACCAACCCGCCCACCCGCTCCGCCCCGAGCGCCTCGTCGAACAGGATGCGGTAGACGATCGGTGCGACGACCCGGTCGAGCACCGTGTCGATGTGCGGAAACACCTCGCCCCGCGCCGCCGCGCGCTCCGCGATGACTGTGATCTGCTGCCTGACATAGCCGCAGCAGCGCCGCGGCCCGGCCCCGCCCTCGGCGGCGAGCACGTCGCGGATCATCTCGCGGCCGAGGCTGGAGGACATCTCCTCGGCATATTGCTCGGCCCAGGCCAAAAGGTCGCCGCGGCCGCTGCCGGTCTCGACCGGCACCATGTCCGGCCGCAGCCGCTCGACCGCGACGTCGGCCAGCAGCTCGTTCAGCTCGCCCCAGCGCCGGTAGATCGTCGAGGGGGTGACGCCGGCCTCGGCGGCGATCAGCGGGATCGTCACCTCGGCCCGGTCCATCCGGGCGAGGAGATCCCGCGCGGCGCGGTGGACCGAGGCCTGGACCCGCGCGCTGCGCCCGCCCGGACGCGGCCCCGCCTCCCTCTCCGCCATCGCCATCCTTCCTCCAAACGCAAAGAATTTGCTTTTAGCGCTCCACAGCGCTAGATCCTTAACGCAATGAATTTGCTTTAGGGGCACGGCGATGCGCACAGGTCAAGGATCCCGGCGGGTCGACCCGCTCGTCGTCCACGCCGTGACGCTCGGGGCGTTCTTCGCCGCCGCGGCGGCGCCGACGCCGCTCTACCGGATCTACCAGGAGACCCTGGCGCTCTCGCCGGTCTTCGTCACCCTGGTCTTCGCGGTCTACGCGGTGGCCCTGCTCAAGGCGCTCCTCGTCGCCGGCTCGCTCTCCGACCATCTCGGGCGCCGGCCGGTGATCGCCGGGGCGCTGTGGCTCGAGGCCGCGGCGATGGGCCTGTTCCTGCTCGTCGGGAACGGGCCGGGCTGGCTCGTCGTCGCCCGGATCGTGCAGGGGCTCGCCACCGGCATCGCCGCCGCGTCGCTGGGCGCCGCCCTCGTCGACGTGGATCGCGCCCGCGGGCCGATCGTCAACGCGGTGGCGCCGCTCGCCGGCATGGCCGTCGGGGCGCTGGGCACCAGCGCGCTGACCCAGTATGCGCCGCTGCCGCTGCACCTCGTCTACGGGGTCCTGCTCTGCACCTTCGCCGGGCTGGCGCTGGCGGTCCGCCTCATCCCCGAGAGCGCCGCGACGCGGCCGGGGGCGCTCGCCTCGTTGCGGCCCCGCATGGCGGTCCCGCCCCGGATCCGGCGGCCGCTCGCCTTGGTGACGCCGATCAACATCGCCAACTGGACGCTCGGCGGCTTCTACCTGTCGCTGGTGCCCTCGGTGGTCGCGGCGGCCACCGGCAGCCGGGCGCCGCTCACCGGCGGTGCCGTCGTCGCCGCCCTGATGGTGGCGGGCGCCGTCACCGTCCTCCTGCGCCGCACCGCGCCGCCGCGGGAGAACCTGACCTTCGGGGTGCTCACCACGGCTTTCGGCGTCGTCGGGGTCGTCGCCGGCATCCACGCGGCGAGCGTGCCGGTGCTGATCCTCGCCACCCTGGTCACCGGCTGCGGCTTCGGCACCAGCTTCCTCGGCACCCTCGGCACGATCATGCCGCTGGCCGAGCCTGACGAGCGCGCGGGGCTGCTGGCCGCCTTCTACGTCCAGAGCTATCTCGCCTTCAGCCTGCCGGCGGTCGGCGCCGGCTTCCTCGCCCGCGCCCTCGGCTACGCGGCGACCGCCGACCTCTACGCGGCGGCGATCCTGGTGGTCAGCCTGACCGGGCTCGCGACGATGCGGGTACGGGCGGGGCGGGAGCTGGCGGCGGCGTAAGAGCGCTGGATCACAGGATCGTCGTCACATGATGGTTCTGGCGAAGCGCGCGAGCTCGGACGCCGCCGCCCCGAAGCGGCCGCGCAGGCCCGGCGCTCCCTGAGGGACCCGGTCGCCGAACTCGCCCCGGATCGCCCCGAGGATCTCCGCCACCTCGGCCTCCCGCCCGCTCTCGGGCCCGAGCCGCGCCAGCTCGTTCACCGCCCGGGGCGGCGGCGCGGCGACGCGGGTGCTCCAGTCGGTGCCCCAGACCCGGCGGGCGAGGGCGTCGTTGCGCCGGCGGTAGACCTCGTCGACCCGGGCGGTCATCGCCGGGTCGAGGGCCCGGAACGGCTCGGCGTCGAGGCCGTACTCGTGCGCCAGGGCGTCGATGCGGGCGGTGACCGCCCGGGCGGGCGCCTGTGCGCCGCCGGCCCCGCCCGCCCGCAGGCGGCGCGACACCTCGACGCCGACGGGCCCGAGGCTCTCGTTGGTGCGGTAGGCGAGGTCGGCGGGCGTCAGGAGCGGCAGCAGGCGGTCGGCAAGGCCGAGCTCGACGGCGATGCGCTCGATCAGCGGGGCCGGGGAGTGCCGGTCCTGGACCGGCACGAGGTGCACGCGTCCCGCGGCTTCCCGCGCCCAGCCCTTCAGGCCGCGCCAGTAATCGAACCGGCGCGCCCGCAGCTCGGCCTCGAACGACGCCGCGAAGGCCCGGGCCTCGCGCAGGAACTGGATCCGCCAGGTATATTGCGATTGCAGGTAGGCGGCTTGCGGGCGCACCGTCATCAGGATCTCGGGCCGGAAGCCCCGGCGCTCGAACAGGCCGCAGAGGAGCTTCGGCGCCCGGTGCCAGGGCGGCAGCAGGCACAGGCTCTCGTAGGAGAGAAGCGCGACCTCGTCCCGGCTCGCGGCCAGCGCCCGGTCGAGGGCGTCGATCAATTCGCCCCGCTCGCGCCGCGGCCGGCGCCCGTCCAGGGTCTCGCCGAGATGCTGGTGGCTGACATGCGGGTGGGCCGCCGAGGCCGGCGTCAGCGCGGGGTAGAGGATGCCCGCTCCGCGCAAGGAGTCCCGGCGGGTGTGCAGCAGCATCTGCAGCGACGAGGTGCCGGTGCGCGGGGTGCCGATATGGATGATGGCGCGGCGCATGGCGGTCCTCAGCGCCGGTCCCTGGGCGGGCCCGCTTGCGCGGAAGCGGTCGGGAATGCGCGGGGCATCGTCCGGTCAGGGATCATGCGGATCTCCCATGCCTCGTGCCGGCGTCCCGGAGGGCACGGGGTCGCACCCTGCCGGCGCCGGCGGTCACGGCTCAAGCGGAGCCGTTCGATAGGCAGAACTGCAAGCCCGAACAGGGCGATTTTGCGGCATTCCGGCCCGGGCGCCGGGCAAAGCCCCGGTCCCGCGAGGCAAGATCCGACGGCAATAACCGTCGAGACGCGGATCATGCCGTTGAATTTGCCGGGAATTCGTTCTCGCGGACGCGGATCGACGTCGAGTTCGATTTATTTTTGGGTCTCGATGTTGCCGAATGCGTTCCGCTTCGATGCGGAATGTTGTGGCGCGTGACGGAAGGACGGTCGCGCCCGGCTCAGCGCAGGCCGCCGCCGACCACGCCCGCCTCGACGGCGACCGACAGGCGGTCGGTGATCGCCCACTCGACCCCGACATGCGCGTTCGGCAGGACCGCGATGTCGTCGCGCGAGAACGGCCCCGAGACCGGCGTCGCCCCGGCCCGGATCGTGCCGTGCACGGCCGCCGCGCCGCCGCGGGCGTAGAGCAGCACCTCCGGCGTCAGCAGCGCGCCGACCTTCACCTGCACCGAGCCGGCGAAGTCGCGGGTGTAGCTCAGGGCGCCGAAGCCCGGCGTCAGGCCGCCGGAGGTCGCCGCGAGATAGTCGAACCCGCCGGAGATGCCGTAGACGAAACGGCCCTCCTGCCAGAGCCGTCCGCCCTCGAAGCCGAGGGTCGGCCCGGCATAGCTGCCGAACCGCCGCGACGACACCGCCTCGAACCCGGTCGACATCCGGGCGTAGGAGCCGGACCAGCGGCTGTCGATGCCTGGTCCCTGCTCGAGGGCTTTCGGCCACGTGTTCTCGGGCCAAGCGAAGACGGGGAGGAAGCCGAAGCCGACGAGGCCCTGCGCCCGGCCGGGATCCGGCGCGAGGGCGGCGAGGCCGAGGGCGAGGCAGGCCGCGAGGCGGCGGCGAGCGCTGGCTGCGAAGCAGCGGCGGGAGCTGGCTGCGAAGCAGCGGCGGGAGCGGGAAGCGGCGCATCCGGTCATACGGCCACGATAGCCGAGAGCCGGCCGCTCCGCATCGGGGTGCCTGGCGACGGTTTGTAACTGCAAACGTGACGGCAGATTCCCCGGGGCGTACCGGAACGGGGCGATCCGCCGCTCGTGACTCGATCGCGGGACGCAGACCGGATTTTCAGGGAGACGCGGTCGATTTGGTCGCACCCCAGAGACTGGGGTAGAGTATGACATATGTGAATCTCCCAAGGGCACGTTCGGCCCGCCGGAGACGCTGCGCGTGACCCATTCGGACAACCGGGACCGAACCCGGGGATTGGATTCCGGCGGCCCGCCCACGCCGCTTTGCATCGTCGCCGTGCCGGTCCGCAACGAGGTCGACCGGATCGGCCCCTGCCTCCGCGCGCTGGCGGCGCAGGAGGGGATCGCGGCGGACGGCTTCGGGATCGTCCTCTTCCTGAACAACTGCACCGACGGCACGGCGGAGGCCGTCGCGACGCTCGTGCCCGACTTGGACGTGCAGGTGCGGGTGGTCGCGCGCGACTTCGCCGGGGCGCAGGCCGGATGGGCCCGGCGCGAGGCGATGGAAGCCGCCGCGGGCTGGTTGGAGGAAACCGGGTCCGACGGCGCGATCCTGACGACCGATGCCGACAGCCGGGTGCCGCCGGACTGGGTCGCCCGCAACCTCGCGGCCCTGGCGCAGGGCGCCGACGCGGTCGCCGGCACGGTGGCCCTCGACGCGGCCGAGGCCGCGCGCCTGCCGGACGCGCTCCACGCCCGCGGCCGCCGGGAGGGCGCCTACGAGGCGCTGCTCGTCGCCCTCGAATCGCTCATCGACCCGGTCGCGCACGACCCCTGGCCGCGGCACGCGACCCGCTCGGGGGCGAGCCTCGCGGTCCGCCTCCCGGCCTACCGCGCCGCCGGCGGCATGCCGGCCTTGGCCCTCGGCGAGGACCGGGCCTTCGTGGCGGCCCTGCTGCGGGCGGATGCCCGGGTGCGCCACGCCCCCGGCCTCGTCGTCGTCACCTCAGGGCGGCTCGACGGCCGCGCCCCGGGCGGCTGCGCCGACACGATGCGGCAGCGCTGCGCCGTGCCCGAGACCCCGTGCGACCCGCGCCTCGAACCCCTCACCCGCGCCCTGTTCCGCTACGCCTGGCGGCGCCGGCTGCGGTCCCTGCACGGGGCCGGGCGCCTCGCCCGGACCGGAGCCTGGGCGCCCTGGCTGCGCGTGCCGCCCGCCGAGGCGCGGCGGATCGCCGGTCTCCCGACCCTCGGGGCGGTCCTCGCGGCGGTCGAGGCGGCAAGCCCGCTCCTCGCCCCTCGGCCCCTGCGCCCCCGCGCGCTGCCCCGTCACATCCTCGCCGCCCGCCTCCTGCTCGCAGGGCTGCGGCGGGGCGGGCAAGGATGGCGGCGTCTCGTTGCGCCCAAGTCCGGCCGTGCCGAGGCGCTGGCATCCCTGCCCACCCTCGGCCGGGCGTCGGAGGAGGCCGGCAATGCGTGATCCCTGGATCCTCCCCGGTTCGACCCGCGACTGCGTCGCCGCCGCCCGCCGGGTCTCGGCTCTCGCCGCCGCGCGGGCCGACGCGCAGGACCACGACGACGGCTTCCCGGCCGAGGACACGGACGAGCTCGCTCACGAAGGCCTCCTCGCCGCCCCGGTGCCGGTGGAGGAGGGTGGGGCCGGCCTCGGGCAGGAGCCGGGCGCGGCCGACCTCGCCGAGGTGTTGCGCCTCGTCGGCCTCGGCAGCCTGGCGCTCGGCCGGGTCTACGAGGGCCACGTCAACGCGCTCCAGCTCGTCGCCCGCTACGCCGCGCCGGCGGAGCGGCGCGCCCTGTTCGCCGACGCCCGCGCGGGGCACCTGTTCGGGGTGTGGAACACCGAGCCGCCGACGGCTGGCCTTACCCTGGGCGCGGGCGGGCGGCTCTCCGGGGTCAAGACCTTCGCCTCGGGTGCCGGCCGCGTCACCCGCGCCCTGGTGACGGCGCGCCGGCCCGGCGACGGGCGGCCGCTGATGCTCGTCGTCGCCCTCGAGCCCGGAACCCGGGCCGACCTCTCGGCCTGGCGCGCGCAGGGGATGCGCGCCTCGGCGACCGGTACCGTCGACCTCACCGGCCTCGCCCCGGAGGCGGTGCTCGGCGGGCCGGACGATTACCACCGCCAGCCGCACTTCTCCGGCGGCGCCTGGCGCTTCGCGGCGGTGCAGTTAGGGGGCATCGAGGCGGTGTTCGAGGCCTGGCGCGGCCACCTCGCCCGGACCGGGCGGGGCGACGATCCCCACCAGCTCGCCCGCCTCGGCGAGGGGGCGATCGCCCTCGAGGGCGCCCGGCTCTTCGTGTCCCGGGCGGCCGTCCTCGTCTCCGAGGAGGCGCTGGCCGTGGAGCGGGTCGTCGCCTTCGTCGATCTCACCCGGCTCGCGGTCGAGCGGGCGGGGCTGGAGGTGCTGGGCCTCGCCCAGCGCTCGGTCGGCCTCCAGGGTTTCTTGCGCGGCCATCCCCTTGAGCGGCTGTCGCGCGACCTCGCGACCTACCTGCGCCAGCCCGCCCCCGACCGGGCGCTGACCGGGGCCGCCGCCACGATCCTCGCCGCCGACGGGCCGGTCGCCGCGCTCTGGGAGCCACGGTGATGCGGGCCGACGCCTTCCTCGCCGCCGCCGAGGCGCTGCCCGAGGGCTCCCTGCGCGACCTCGTGCCGGCCGGCGGAATCGTGGTGGTGGCGCCCCATCCCGACGACGAGAGCCTCGGCTGCGGCGGGCTCATCGCCGAGGCCTGCCTCCGGCGAATCCCGGTCCGGCTCGTCGTGGTGAGTGACGGAGTCGGCTCGCACCCGAATTCGAGGACCCACCCGCCCGAGCGGCTGCGGGGTCTGCGCGAAGCCGAGACCCTGGCGGCGGCGGGATGCCTGGGCTTAGGCCCCGAGCACGTCGCCTTCCTGCGCCTGCCCGACCGGTTCGTGCCGCGTTCGGGCCCCGAGGCGGAGGCGGCGGCCCAGACGATCGCCGAGGCCGCCCGGGCCTGCGCGGCGGGCGCCCTGTTCGTGACCTGGGAGCACGATCCGCATTGCGACCACGCGGCGAGCGCGGCGCTCGCCCGCCGCGCGCGGGACCTCCTCGGAAACGTTTCCCTCCATGCCTACCCGGTCTGGGGCTGGACGCTGCCGCCGGAGACCGAGATCGACGGGGAGCCCCGGGGCGTCCGCCTCGTGGTCTCCCGGCATCTTCGCGCCAAGGCGGCGGCCATCGCCGCCCACCGCTCGCAGACCACCGACCTGATCGCCGACGATCCCGCCGGCTTCCGCCTGGAGCCGGCGATGCTCGCCCGCTTCGCGCGGGACCACGAGATCTTCCTCAACGTCGCCTGAAGCGCTTCACGATCGCGCCGCCATCGCGAAGCTCTCTCAGTTTCTGACTTAGCCGCATTTTCTGCGACGAACCGGTATCCACTTCGTCGGACAATGCTCTCGTGAGGAGGCCGCGCTGACCCGCCACACGACCTCGCTGCCGCCGGGCTACTTCGACGAGCGCTACGCCGCCGATCCCGACCCGTGGAACTTCGAGACGAGCCCCTACGAGCGCGACAAGTACGACGCCACCCTCGCGGCCCTGCCGCGCCCGCGTTACGCGGCGTGCCTCGAGATCGGCTGCTCGATCGGGGTGCTGACGGCGGCGCTCGCGCCCCGCTGTGACACCCTCACCGGCCTCGACGTGGCCGAGGCCGCCCTGGACCAGGCCCGCGCCCGCTGCCGCGACCTCCCGGCGGTCCGCCTGATGCGGGCCCAGGTGCCGGGCGAGTGGCCGGAGGGCACCTTCGACCTGATCCTGCTCTCGGAGGTGGTCTACTACCTCGATGCCGGCGACGTCGCCCGCCTGGCGGCCCGGGTTCGCGGCAGCCTGCGTCCGGGCGGCGACGTCGTCCTGGTGCACTGGACCGGCGAGACGCATTATCCCCTGACCGGCGACGAGGCCGCCGACCTGTTCATCCGCGAGAGTCGCGAGACCCTCGCGGTCGACCGGCAGGTCCGTGCGCAGGCCTACCGGCTCGACGTGCTGCGCGCGCGCGGCGCCCGGCACGGGGGCATGATACGCCGTCCGCTTGATCCATTCCGATACGAGTGAGGCGCGGGATCCCCTCTCCAGGCGATGCCGGGCTTGCCAGAGATCCTTGCCCGGCTTCGCCTGAAGAGGGGAGACGCGCTCAATCTTGGGTTGAACGGATCAAGCGGAGATCCTAGGGCGCAGTCGGTGCGGCGTCCCGCACTTCCGTGAGGCCATCCCGGTCGCCGGGACTCTTGCTGGGACTCTTGCCGGCTGGGACTCTTGCCGGCCGGGACTCTTGCCGGCCGACGAACGCCCGATCACAGTCCATTAGCCATGCGCGAAGTTTCGGCGGAGCTTGTCGTCTCTTGCCTCGTTGCAATGGAGCGCGGTTCCGGAACCCGCCGAACGGTATCCCGGCGACGCGCGATGCAGCGCCGGATCTTCCGGTCCGCCACCGGGCGAGACGAAGCGTTCATCGTTTCAATATAGTCCTATTCAGTAGCAAGCCGCGCCGAGCCGGCGCCCCTCGCGGAGCCCGACACCCCCATGACAGCCCTCCTGTCGGCCGAGCCGCGCCCCGTGCCGGTCCGCGCCGCCGTGCCGGCTCGCGCCGCCGCGCGCCCGGACGGGCCGGACCCCGCCGCGACCCGCCGTCTCGCCCGCGGCCTCGACGCCGTCCGGCACGGCTTCGTGCTGATCGACCCCGACGGCGGCGTCGCGGTCTGCACCGCGCCGGCCCGCGCACTGCTGGAACGGCTCGGCCTTCACGGCACGCCCAGCTTCCGGCGGCTGCTGCGCCTCGCTCGCGCCGGCTCCGGCCTGTCCGCGCGGGAGATCCTCGGGAGCCTCGGCGGCCGGTCCGTCCTCGACGTGGCGGTGGACGGCCACAGCGTCCAGGTCGAGATGCACGACGTCCCGGGCGAGGGCGTGGCCCTGGTGCTGGAGGATGTCAGCCTGCGCCGGGCGGCGGAGAGCCGGGCCCACGACCTCGCCCGCCTCGACCCCCTCACCGGCCTGCCGAACCGCCTGCAGCTGCGCGAGCACCTCGACGCGGCGCTGGCGCGCCTGGAGCGCAAGGCCGAGGGCTGCGCCGTCCTCCTCGTCGATCTCGACCGCTTCAAGCCGGTCAACGACACGCTCGGCCATCCGGTCGGCGACGCGCTGCTGCGCAAGGTGGCCGACCGGCTGCGCGCGATGGTGCGGGCCGGCGACACCGTCGCGCGGATCGGCGGCGACGAGTTCGTGGTGCTGCAGGCCGGCGTGACCGAGCCCGGCGAGGCCCAGGCGCTGGCGCGCCGCGTCGTCGACCTCGTCGGCCGCACCTACATGATCGAGGGCCAGCTGCTCTCGATCGGGGCGAGCGTCGGCGTCGCCCTGGCGCCGGCCGACGGGCGCGACGCCGACCGGCTTCTGAAGAACGCCGACCTCGCCCTCTACCGCGCCAAGCTCGACGGGCGGGGCACCTTCCGGTTCTTCGAGCCGGCGATGGACGCGCGCATGCAGGCGCGCCGGCGCCTCGAACTCGACATGCGCCAGGCCTTGGCCCGGCGTGAGTTCCAGCTCCACTACCAGCCGCAGCTCAACCTCGCCGACGAGCGGCTCGTCGGCTGCGAGGCGCTGATCCGCTGGCACCACCCGGAGCGCGGGCTGGTCTCGCCCGTCGACTTCATCCCGCTCGCCGAGGAGATCGGCCTGATCGTGCCGATCGGCGAGTGGGTGATCCGCCAGGCCTGCCGCGACGCCGCCGCCTGGCCGCAGCCCCTGACGGTGGCCGTCAACGTCTCGCCGGCGCAGTTCACGAGCGACCGCCTCGTCGAGACCATCGTGTCGGCCCTCGCCAATACCGGCCTGCCGGCGGCGCGGCTCGAGGTCGAGATCACCGAGGGCGTGCTCTTGCAGGACAACGAGAAGACCCTGCACACCCTCCACCGCCTGCGCGCCCTCGGGGTGCGGGTGTCGATGGACGATTTCGGGACCGGCTACTCGTCCCTGAGCTACCTGCGCGCCTTTCCGTTCGACAAGATCAAGATCGACCGCTCCTTCGTCGCCGGCCTATGCACCGGGACGGACCCCGGCACGAAGGCCGACGGCGAGGCGATCATCCGGGCGATCGCCGGGCTCGGCCGCAGCCTCGGCATGACCACGGTGGCGGAGGGCGTCGAGACGCCCGAGCAGCTGCGGCGCATCCGGGCCGAGGGCTGCACCGACGTCCAGGGCTACCTGATCAGCCGGCCGCTCACGGCCGACGCCCTCCTGAGCCTCCTCGCCGCCGCCGTTCCCGGAAGCCCGCCATGCCGGAGCCCGTCATGAGTGACCTCTACCGCCTGGTCTATGCCAGCAAGAACCTGATCCAGGGCCCGGACCACGAGGTCGCGGCGGCCATGCGCCAGATCCTCGACGCCTCGCAACGCAACAACCGCGCGGCCGGCGTCACCGGCGCCCTGATGTTCAACGGCGGCGCCTTCGCGCAGGTGCTGGAGGGGCCGCGGGCCGGCGTCGAGGAGACCTTCGAGCGCATCCAGCGCGACGAGCGCCACGGCGACGTCACGGTGCTGCAATGCGGCCCGGCCGAAGCCCGCGGCTTCCCCGACTGGTCGATGGCCTTCGTCGGCCAGTCCGCCCGCGGCCAGGCCCTGTGGTGCGGGCTCGCCGCCGAGAGCGGCTTCGACCTCGCGCGCCTCGACGGCGACGGGGTGTTCGCGATGCTGCACGGCCTCGTGCTGGAGGAGGAGGGTGTTTCGATCACGGTCGCGCCCGCGCCGGTGCAGGCTCCGACCGGCCCTCGCGCGGTCGCCGCGCAGGCGCCGGCCGCGGCGCCGGTCCCGCCGGCGGCGCCCGCCCGTCCGCCTGAGGCGCCCCTGCCGGAGGCGGGGTCCGCGGCGCTCGCGGTGATCCGGACCGCGCTCGCCCGCGAGCGCGACCGGGCGCACGCCCTCTCGGCCGAGGTCGACGACCTCGCAGTCGCCCTCGCGTCTCACCGCGACGAACTCGCGTCCCTGCGCGCCGAGCGCGACCACTGGGCCGAGCGCGCCCGGGTGCTCGCCGGGATGCTGTGCCGGGAGGTGGAGGAGGTGCGCCACGGGGAGGCAACCCTGGCGCCGCGGCGGGCGGTGGCGTGAGGGCCTGTTCGACGATTCGCGTCGAACGATCCGGCACACCGGCCGACGACCTCTCCGTGTCATCCCGGGTTCCGCTGCCCGGCCCCGGGATGACGCTGAAGTCATGTCAAGACGATCGGGCAAGTCAAACAAGCTTCGATCTGTCGATATCGTTCATCCTACCCACAGTCGCGAGTGGGATTAAGAAAAACCTCTCTCGCAGTCCTGCTCGCGCGAGTCGGATCGGCTCTCAGTTCGAGCGCCGCGACAGCGACACCGCGTAGGCCGGGGAGCGGATCGCGAACATCGGGTCGTCGGCCGGGCCGGCGATGCCCTCGGGCAGGTCGACGACCGGATCGAAGGTGGCGGCGTCGCAGGTCGCGTCGGGGGCGATCTCGGTGATCGCCAGGGTGCCGAGCGTCTTCGTCTTGCGCTGGTCCTCCGGCCAGGTCGCGGTCACGTCGGCGGTCGGGTCGCCCGGCTCGGCCAGGATCGCCACGAGGTCGAACTTCGCCGGGCCGCGGGTCAGCCGCTCCTTCAATTCGTCGGCGTAGAACGCGTCGGGCTTGGCCTTCAGCTCCTCGTCCGAGAGCGTCGCCTTGTCGGCGGCGACGAACTTGAGCTTGGCGGTCGTCTTGTCGCCCTTGGCGTTCGTCAGCGTGTAGGCGTGGACCGCCCAGTAATCGGTGCCCGCGAAGCTCGCCGGCACCGGTCGGGCGTTGAGCCATGCCGCCTGGCGGCCGGTCTCCGGGTTCTGGGCCGCGAAGGCCTTGATCTTCTCGGCATCCGGCTTGCCGTCCGGCCCCGGCACGCGGACCTTCAGGAACTCGAGGAGCTGGCCCGGGGTCTTGGTCGAGAAGACCGGGGCGGAGATGATCACGAAGGTCAGGTCGCCCGCCGGATCCGCCATCCGCATCGCGAAGCCGCGGGTGGTCGCCTTGGTCTTGTCCGAGATCTTCGGGTTGCCGCCGCCCATCGAGAAGCGGGCGGTGACCGGCACGGCCTTGTTGAACTGGGGCGCCTTCGACAGGCTCGCCGCGTCGGAGGCCGGCGTGAAGGTGCCCTTGAGGCAGACGCCCTTGGCGCCGCTCGCGCGCACGCCCTTGTGGTCGCCGCTGACGGCGAATTGCAGGGCGACGATGGCGGCGGGATCGGCCTCCTCCGCGGCGGCAGGCGCGACGAGAGAGGCGAGCGCGGCAGCGCCGGCCAGAAGGGAGAGGGACCGGATCATCAGGGCGTTTCCTCGGATT